>CACWMM010000006.1:0-49552 GCA_902761955.1 uncultured Olsenella sp.
CCTGGTCTTCCCGCACCACGAGAACGAGACCGCGCAGGCCATGTGCGCATGGGGCCGCCCCCTTGCGAACGTGTGGATGCACACGGGCATGCTCCGCGTCAACGGCGAGAAGATGTCCAAGTCTTTGGGCAACTTCTTCACCCTGAAGGAGATTCTTGACAAGTATCCCGCGGACGCCGTGCGCCTGCTCATGCTGCAGACCCACTACCGCTCCGCGCTCGACTTCCAGACCGACCAGCTCGACGGCGCCGTCGGCACGCTCGACCGCCTGCGCACCTGCGTGAAGAACCTGCGCTGGGCTGCGGACAACGCGCCGCAGGACGGCGAGCTTTCCGCGGGCGATCGCGAGCTGGGCGCCGCCATCGACGCGGCCCACGACGAGTTCGTGCGCCAGATGGACGACGACTTCAACACCTCCGGCGGCCTTGCGGCCATCTTTGGCACCGCTCCGGCGCTGCGTGCGGCCGACATGATCGTGGAGCTTTCCGACGTGCTGGGCGTCAACCTCTCTCAGGCCGGCGAGAGCGACCTCCCGCACGAGCTGGTGGACCTTGCGGCCGAGCACGCCGGCTATCAGGGCGACGACCCCGCCGACGCCGCGAAGGCGCTCCTGGCCGCGCGCCAGGCGGCCCGCGCCAAGAAGGAGTGGGCGACGGCGGACGCCATCCGCGATGGCATCGCCGCGCTGGGCCTGGTGGTGGAGGACACCGCCGCCGGCGCGCGCCTGACGAAGAAGGCGTAGGCGGCCCATGTCGAAGATGCAGCCGAGAAGTGCCGGGCGTCCCGGCAGGGGCGGCGCGCGGGGCGCGGGCGGGCGCGGGTCCGAGCGCGCCACGGGTGGCCGTGGGGATCGCCGCGGGCCGAAGGGCGCTGCCGGCGGCCGCGGCCAGGCGTCGCGCGGCCAGGGCCAGCGCGGCCCCGCGTCCCGTGACGATGCCCGCAGGGGCGCCCAGCGCCAGGGCCAGCATCGCCAGGGCCAGCGCCCTGCGACGGATCTTATCGAGGGCCGTCGCGCGTGCGCGGAGGCGCTCGAGGGCGGCCTTCCGCTGAAGCGCGCGCTCGTGGCCATGGGAGGCGAGCAGGACCAGACGCTCTTTGGCCTGGTCCGCAGGCTGGAGGCGGCCGGCGTCCCGGTGGAGCGCGTGCCAAAGAGCCGGCTCGACGCCCTCAGCTCGCACGGCGCCCACCAGGGCATCGTGGTGCAGACCCGTCCGTTCGCCTACGCGGAGCTCTCGGACGTCATCGCAAACGCGGGCGACGGCCACGCGCTCATCGCTCTTCTCGACCACGTGACCGACGAGGGCAACTTTGGCGCGATCGTTCGCTCCGCGGAGGTCGTGGGCGCGGCCGGCGTCGTCATTGCGAAGGCGCGCGCTGCCGGCGTTGGCGTGGGCGCGTACAAGACGTCCGCCGGCGCGGTGCTGCACGTGCCCATCGCGCAGGTGCCGAACCTTGCGACCGCGATAGACGAGCTCAAGCGCGCCGGTTTCTGGGTGGCGGGCTCCACGGAGCATGCGACGCAGGACGTGTGGTCCGCGCCGCTCGAGGGCAGGCTGTGCCTGGTCATGGGCTCGGAGGGCTCTGGCATCTCGCAGCTTGTTCGCAAGAAGTGCGACTTCGAGTGCCGCCTGCCGCAGCGGGGCAGGGTGGAGTCGCTCAACGTGGCCCAGGCCGCTGCTACGAGTGGCTGCGCCGCGAGAGCGCTGCCGCGGCGGGGGCTTCCGCGGACGGCGCGACGCCGGCGGGGGAGCGCTAGCATGGCGCGTCCCGCGGAGCTTCTGGTTGTGGATGGCTACAACGTCATCCACAAGTCGCAGCGCTACATGGACCTCGTGGACCAGCCGTCCGGCCGTCTGGGGGATACCGACCCGTTCGGCCGCGCGCGCCAGCTGCTCATAGCCGACGTCGCGGCGTACGCTCAGGGCCGCTACGAGGCCGTCGTCGTGTTCGACGCCGCGGGCAACGTATCGCCCGAGCGTCCGAACCTCACCGTCGCCGGCGTGCGCACGGTCTTCTCGCCCACGGGCGAGGACGCCGACAGCGTGATTGAGCGCCTGGTGACGGAGGCCCGCCTCCACGTGCGCGCCGTCACGGTCATCACGTCCGACAACACCATCCGCGCCACGGTGGGCGGCGTGCCCGTCACGCGCGTTTCGAGCGACGTGCTCATAGCGGACGTGGGGGCCATCGTGGAGGATGTGCGCGCGGCGAACGAGGAGCGCAACCACCAGCACCTCACGCTGGAGGACAGGCTCGATCCCAAGACGCGCCAGAAGCTGGACCGTCTGCTCGGCCGCCTGTAGGTGCCGGCAAGCGTTGGCCCGCCACGATGCCCCCTTGGTCGCGTCGGCGCCGGTCTAGCGATCGTGCCAGTCGCGCATTTTTCGCACATCGCGATATGCGAAGAGGCTCGAATTCTTAAAATGGCTGGTAGATGCCTTGGTGACCTTGTTTTGTCCACGTCGCACTTCGCGATATGCGAAATGGTTGCCATGGCGGGCGTCATAGGGGGCGATGCGGGCGCTCATGTCCTTCCCAGGCTTGAAACTGAGTCGCTCGTCTGAATAGGGGCACGCCCGAACGACCGCGACGGCGAGCAAAAAGACCGAGTGACCCCTAGCGCAAAGCGCACGTTCGGGCTATGATGCTAGAACCCGCTGGCGTAGCTCAATGGTAGAGCCCTGGTTTTGTAAACCAGTTGTTGTAGGTTCGAGCCCTATCGCCAGCTCCAGAAAAATCTGCGCCAAAACCTTTCGCGGGTTTTGGCGCTTTTTCTATCCCAAGCCAATGTTTCGA
Organism: uncultured Olsenella sp.; assembly: GCA_902761955.1. Lineage (GTDB taxonomy): Bacteria > Actinomycetota > Coriobacteriia > Coriobacteriales > Atopobiaceae > Parafannyhessea. The sequence continues at coordinate 2,797 of CACWMM010000006.1, forward strand.
AGAGAAGAACAGCATGCTCTACCTGCAATTATGTAGGAAATATGAGGGGGATACGCCCGGATGGGTGGAATGAGTTGACAAGCGGGCCCCCGGGCCGTAGTATACTTTCCGCTTGCAAGGGAAGTCCTCGCGAACGAACGAGCAAGCAGCTTGAAAACGGAATGGGGATGTGGCACAGCGGCAACTGCGGCGGACTGTAAATCCGCTCCCTCTGGGTTCCTTGGTTCGAGTCCAAGCATCCCCACCAAGTCGGTAGAGCACTTCGTTGGTAACGAAGAGGTCACCGGTTCGAATCCGGTCGCGGGCTCCATGTTTCAAGTGCCACACACCATGCCGGTGTAGCTCAGCTGGTTAGAGCACGCGGCTCATACCCGCGATGTCACTGGTTCGAATCCAGTCACCGGTACCATGGCTTTAATGAGGCGCTTCGGCGCCTCTGAGCATAATTAGGCGTCGTTTTAGTACCATGGAATAGCCCGCGAAGGTTGTTTCAAAAGGAGGATTGGCAATGGCCAAGGAGAAGTTCGACCGTTCTAAGCCACACGTAAACATTGGTACGATTGGTCACGTCGACCACGGTAAGACCACCCTTACCGCAGCCATCACCAAGGTCCTGTCTGAGCAGGAGGGCTGCAAGGCCGACTACACCGCCTTCGAGAACATCGACAAGGCTCCCGAGGAGCGTCAGCGTGGTATTACCATTTCTGTCGCCCACGTCGAGTACGAGACCTGGGAGCGCCACTACGCGCACGTTGACTGCCCGGGCCACGCTGACTACGTCAAGAACATGATTTCCGGCGCTGCTCAGATGGATGGTGCAATCCTCGTCATCGCAGCAACCGACGGCCCCATGGCTCAGACTCGTGAGCACATCCTCCTCGCCCGTCAGGTCGGCGTTAAGTACATCGTCGTCTTCCTGAACAAGTGCGACATGGTCGACGACGAGGAGCTCATCGACCTCGTCGAGATGGAGACCCGTGACCTTCTGTCCGAGTACGGCTTCCCCGGAGACGATATCCCCATCATCCGTGGCTCTGCTCTCGGCGCCCTCAACGGCGAGCAGAAGTGGGTCGACTCCATCGTCGAGCTCATGCACACCGTTGACTCCTACATCCCGACCCCCGCTCGTGACAACGAGAAGCCGTTCCTGATGGCTATCGAAGACGTCATGACCATCTCCGGCCGTGGTACCGTCGTCACCGGCCGTGTCGAGCGTGGCGAGCTCAAGCTCAACGAGCCTGTCGAGATCGTCGGCATCAAGGACACCCAGACCTCCACTGCCACCGGCATCGAGATGTTCCGCAAGACCATGGACTTCTGCGAGGCTGGCGATAACGTCGGTATCCTGCTCCGTGGCATCAAGCGCGAGGACGTCGTCCGTGGCCAGGTTCTCTGCAAGCCCGGCTCCGTCACCCCTCACCACGAGTTCACCGGCGAGATCTACGTCCTCACCAAGGAGGAGGGTGGCCGTCACACCCCGTTCTTCTCCGGCTATCGTCCCCAGTTCTACTTCCGCACCACTGACGTGACTGGCGACATCACCGAGCTCACCGACTCCGATGGCAACAAGGTTGAGATGGCTATGCCTGGTGACCACATCACCATCCACTGCGACCTCATTCACCCGATCGCCATGGAGGAGGGCCTCCGCTTCGCTATCCGCGAGGGTGGCCACACCGTCGGCGACGGTCGTGTCTCCACGATCATTGCGTAGCATCTAGCTACACATAGCTCGTACTTATGGCCCGACGCCTCGTTTGGGGCGTCGGGCTCTTCTCTTCCATCGTATGCGCTGATATTTGATGGTTTTGTCGAGTCGTCGAATGACAAACCCATCCGGTTGACAGACCGAACCATTGAATGGTAGCGTATACCATCGCCGACGCAGGGGTAGTCCCGTGGCGGTTATCTATAGGAGGATCAATGCGTACACTCGTTACCCTTGCATGCACTGAGTGCAAGCGTCGCAATTACACCACGAAGAAGAACAAGGCAAACACTCCGGATCGTATGGAGTTGAAGAAATATTGCCCGTGGTGCCACAAGCACACCCTTCACAGGGAGACCCGCTAAAATAAGGGTCATACAGGCCAGTAGCTCCAATGGTAGAGCGGCGGTCTCCAAAACCGTTTGTTGTGGGTTCGAGTCCTACCTGGCCTGCCAGATTACACCACCGGCTATCCCTTCTTGGGGTTAGCCGGTTTCTATGAATAGGGGTTTCGTTTCATGGCAAAGAAGGAGCGTCAGAGAAGAAGCGCACGCAAGGCCCGCTCCGCTGAGCGTGCCGCGCTCGAGGCCACCCGCGCCGCTTCCCAGTCCGGCTCGAAGGAGCCGGCGAAGAAGGCTGACGCTTCGGTTGCCCAAACCTCTGCGAAAAAGTCCGAGAAGCCGGCGAAGAAGCCGGGTCGCATTCGCAGCTACTTCCGCGATGTGAAGGCAGAGATGCATCGTGTCGTGTGGCCCGACCGCAACGAGCTCAAGAGCTATTCCGTCGCGGTCATCCTCATGCTCATAGTGTTTGGCGTGTGCGTTTGGCTTGTCGACACCGGATTCGTTGCCGTACTCGTAGGCTTCACGGGACTGAGGGGATAGGACATGGCAAAGCGCTGGTATGTGGTCCACACCTACTCGGGCTACGAGAACAAGGTGAAGGGCGAGATTGAGCACCGTGCCGAGATCAACGGCATGCAGGACAAGATCGTCGACATCCAGATTCCGACCGAGGACGTCACTGAGATCAAGGACGGTGGCAAGCGCGAGACCAAGGAAGAGAAGGTCTTCCCTGGTTATGTCCTCGTCCGTATGGAGATGAACGACGATACGTGGACCCTCGTCCGCAACACCGACGGTGTCACGGGTTTCCTCGGTCTGGACGGCAGCAAGCCTGCCCCGCTTCGTAGGTCTGAGTTCAACAAGATCATGCATCGCGGCGGTGGCAGCTCGAACGGCTCTAAGCCCCAGAAGCATGTCACGACCACCACGAACATCGAGCCCGGCATGTCAGTCAAGGTCGTCTCTGGTCCGCTTGCGGACTTCGACGGCCAGGTGTCCGAGGTCAACGCCGAGGCGGGCAAGGTCAAGGTAATGCTCACGATCTTCGGCCGTGAGACCCCCGTCGAACTCACTCTCGACCAGATCACCATCATCGCTTAGCAACCAGTCGGTCCCGGTATCGGTGAGGATGGCTTCTCCGGGATCGGTTGATATAGGAAACGCAAAACTCTGTCTAGGAGACCACAATGGCCAAGAAGGTTACCCACTTCATCAAGCTCCAGATTCCTGCTGGCGCAGCTAACCCCGCGCCTCCCGTCGGCCCCGCCCTTGGTGCCGCACAGGTCAACATCATGCAGTTCTGCCAGGCGTTCAACGCGGCGACCTCCGACAAGAAGGGTGACATCATCCCTGTCGAGATCACCGTCTACGAGGACCGCACCTTCGACTTCGTCTGCAAGACCCCTCCCGCGGCGCAGCTGATCAAGAAGGAGCTCGGCCTCAAGAGCGGCTCTGGCGTTCCCCAGCGTGACAAGGTCGGCCAGCTCTCCCAGGAGCAGCTCACCAAGATCGCCGAGATCAAGATGCCGGACCTCAACGCAAACGACATCGAGGCTGCCAAGAAGATTGTCGCGGGCACCGCGCGCTCCATGGGCGTCACCATCGCCGAGTAGCAGGTTCCAAGCGCCTGGCCCAGCCTGGCGTGTCAGATAACGGTGGGAATCCACCAACTACGTGGGAGGGCCACGCCGCCCGCTAACCACACAGGAGGTAAGAAATGGCGAAGCACGGAAAGAACTACACCAACGCCGCTGCCAAGTTCGACAAGGCAGAGGTCTACAGCCCGAAGAAGGCCATGGAGCTCGTGAAGGAGCTCTCCACCGCCAAGTTCGACGAGACCGTCGAGGCTTCCATCCGCCTGGGCGTCGACACCCGCAAGGCCGACCAGAACGTCCGTGGCTCCATCTCTCTGCCCAACGGCACCGGCAAGACCGTCCGTGTCGCCGTCTTCGCAGAGGGCGCCAAGGCCGAGGAGGCCAAGGCGGCTGGTGCCGATATCGTCGGTTCCGACGACCTCGTCGAGGATGTCCAGAAGGGCAACATCAACTTCGACGCCGTCATCGCGACCCCGAACCTCATGGGCAAGGTCGGTCGTCTCGGCCGCATCCTCGGACCCCGCGGCCTGATGCCGAACCCCAAGCTCGGCACCGTCACCATGGACGTCGAGAAGATGGTCAAGGAGCTCAAGGCCGGTCGTGTCGAGTACCGTGCCGACCGCTACGGCATCTGCCACGTCCCCATGGGCAAGGTCTCCTTCACCGTTGAGCAGCTCGTCGAGAACTATGCGGCTCTCTACACCGAACTTCTCCGCGTGAAGCCGTCCACGGCCAAGGGCCGCTACGTCAAGTCCGTCGCCTTCTCCTCGACGATGGGCCCTGGCGTCAAGGTCGACTCCGCTGTCACCCGCGACTTCCTCGCCGAGTAGCAATAGAGTCTCCTAGCAGTCGCTAGACAGAAGCAACGCACGAATGCCGGTTCGGGGTTTACCGAGCCGGCATTCTGCTTTTCTCGTCTTACCTTCCATGTCAAGTACGTGGCCGAGTAGGCCCGCCACGGTAGGGGATGGACACGGGTGTCCATGCGTATACAATGTGAAGACGAGAGGATCGCGGCGCCTTGACTTGACGTGTGCCGTGGGGGATGTAAAAATACCTTCCGTATGACATGAGTCATGCGACTGCAAACAGCACGTACCGCTGCCAAAGACAGCAGGTGCCCGCAAGGGCTTGAAGGGGTTTCCCGCCAGCCGAGGTGGTCTTGGAATAGCTTCTTAGACCCTGCTTTGGCTGCGCCAAGCGGGGTCTTTTTCGTGAAGGCCCGCCGCGTCGGCGGCATGTGCCCGATCGGATCAAGGAGGTGTATTTCATGCCCAACAGCAAGAACGTCGAGATGCTCGCCAAGGTCAAGGAGTCCCTTGACAACTCCAAGGGTGTCTTCTTCATCGACTACCGTGGTCTTACCGTTAAGGAGACCCAGGAGCTTCGTCGCAAGCTCACCGCGGCCGGCGCTCACATGAAGGTCTACAAGAACAACATCGTGAAGATCGCTCTTGAGCAGGCCGAGATGCCCGTGGCTGACGTCGCAGGCACCGTTGCTTACGTCTTCTACGAGAACGACCCCGTTGCCGCTGCCAAGGTCATCAAGGAGGAGTCCAAGGCCCTCAAGAAGATCGAGTGGCTCGGTGCCATCGCTGACGGCCAGTCCCTCTCTGCGGACGAGGCCAAGGCCTACGCGGAGCTGCCCTCTCGCGACGAGCTCATGGCCCAGCTGGTTTACGTCATCGCAAGCCCGCTTTCCGGCATCGCTCAGGTTTGCGCTGGTCCCGCCAGGGGTCTTGCGACCGTCCTGGACGCCATCGCAGACCAGAAGAACGCCGCCTAAACAAGGCGCTCTTCAAAGTACCATCGCACGTTGCACTACCAAGAATTTGATGGGCGCAGGAAGCGCCCACTAACAAAGGAGAATTGACATGGCTGTCACCAAGGATGAGATCATCGAGGCCCTCAAGGAGATGCCCGCCCTCGAGCTTTCCGAGCTCGTTCACGAGCTGGAGGACGTCTTCGGCGTCTCCGCTGCCGCTCCCGTCGCCGTCGCCGCTGCCGCTCCCGCGGCCGACGCTGCTCCCGCTGAGGAGAAGACCAACTTCGACGTCGAGCTGACCTCTTTCGGCTCCAACAAGATCGCCGTCATCAAGGTCGTCCGTGCCCTCACCTCCCTCGGCCTGAAGGAGGCCAAGGAGGCCGTCGAGTCCGCTCCTAAGGTCATCCTCGAGGGTGCCAAGAAGGAGGATGCTGAGGACGCCAAGAAGCAGCTCGAGGAGGCCGGCGCTACCGTTACCCTGAAGTAACAAGCGCTCCTTCAGCACTTCGCACGTCTGGGGTCCGGGCCGTAAGGTCCGGGCCCTTTTGTATTAACGCCCGAATGCGAGAAGAACAATCGCAATGTCGCTTTGCTATGCCCAAGGTCTGGCAGGCTTCCGATCCTGGCATGCGGACAGGGCCGATGGTGGGCGAGAATCTGTACGCGCTGGCAAATTTCTGCGTGAAAATGCATTGTGCGGTTGGTTAGAGATGTGACAGCCCACAATCTGACCACAATTAAGAATTACGTTTACGCAGGTAGAAGGCTTGCTTTTCTCCCCTAATAAAAAGCCCTTCGAATGTCAAGACTTTTCATTGACCTGGAATTCCAACTTCGTTAAGTTATTAGATTGCGACAACTGCCGCTTTTTATCTCGTCGAAGGAGGAAGTGCCTGGTGCCTACCGCAAAGTCTTCCCAGCCCGCACAGGAGCAGCGCAAGCGCGTGAGCTTCAGCAAGATCCCTAGTGCGATGGAGTTGCCCAACCTCATTTCCGTACAGAAGGAGTCTTTCAACCGCTTCATGACCGAAGGCCTGGCCGAGTGCTTCGCCGAGTTTTCGCCCATCGAGAACTCTGCGAAGAACATGCAGGTCACCTTTGGTGAACACCAGTTTGGCGACGCGCCCGCGGACATTGCCGAGTGCCGTGCCAAGGACATGTCGTACCAGGCGCCGCTCTTCGTCGACGTGCGCTTCGTGAACACCGACACGGGCGAGATCAAGGAGCAGCTCGTCTTCATGGGCGACTTCCCCCTGATGACTGACCGCGGTACGTTCATCATCAACGGTACCGAGCGCGTCGTCGTCTCGCAGTTGGTCCGCTCCCCGGGCGTGTACTTCTCCGAGGAGCTCGACAACGGCGTGACCGTGCAGCACGTGCAGTTCATCCCTGCGCGTGGTGCGTGGCTTGAGTTCGAGGTCGACAAGCACGGCCACCTGGTGGTCTCCATCGACCGCAAGCGCCGCCAGAGCGCAACCCTGCTGCTCCGCGCGCTCGGCATCGCCGAGAGCGACGACGAGATCATGAACCTGCTTGGCGACTCCGACGTGGTTCGCGCCACGCTGGAGCGTGACGTTGCCACGACTCGCGAGGATGCACTTCTCGAGATCTACCGTCGCCAGCGCCCGGGCGAGCCTCCCACCGTCGACTCCGCGATGAAGCTGCTGGACAGCCTGTACTTCAACCACCAGCGCTACGACCTCGCGCGCGTCGGCCGTTACAAGATCAACAAGAAGCTCGAGCTTGATGTCGATGCGCAGGAGAAGATTCTGACGCAGGAGGACATCGTCTGCGCGCTGAGGTACCTGCTCGCACTGCACGACGGTGACACCACCAAGAAGTTCGACGACATCGACCACTTCGGCAACCGCCGCGTCCGCACCGTGGGCGAGCTGGTGCAGAACCAGTTCCGCATCGGCATGAGCCGTATGGAGCGCGTCATCCGCGAGCGCATGGCCTCCCAGGACGCCGACGACATCACGCCGCAGTCCCTGATCAACATCCGCCCGATCGTGGCGGCCATCAAGGAGTTCTTCGGCTCTTCTCAGCTGTCCCAGTTCATGGACCAGTCCAACCCGCTTGCCGGCCTTACCCACAAGCGCCGCCTGTCCGCATTGGGCCCTGGCGGCCTTGCCGGTCACAAGTCCGGCTCCAGCCGTCGTACGAACGTCCCGACCGCAGTCCGCGACGTCCACAACTCCCACTATGCGCGCATGTGCCCGATCGAGACCCCCGAAGGCCCGAACATCGGCCTCATCGGCTCGCTCGCGCTGTACGCGCACGTGAACGAGTACGGCTTCATCGAGGCGCCGTACCGTCGCGTCGTTGACGGCCGCGTCACCGACGACATCGACTGGATGACCGCCGACGAGGAGGAGAACCACGTCATCGCGCCGGCGAACACTCCCGTCGACCCGAACACCGGCCACTTTGTCGCCGTCGGCCCCGAGGGCAAGACCTACAAGCCCGAGACCGTCATCGCGCGTACGCGCAACTTCGACGGTTCGTTCGGCGCACCCGCGTCCGTGCCCGTCGAGACCGTCGACTACATGGACGTCTCCCCGCGCCAGCTCCTTTCCGTCGCGGCGAACCTCATTCCGTTCCTCGAGCACGACGACGCAAAGCGTACCCTCATGGGCGCGAACATGCAGCGTCAGGCAGTGCCCCTGATCAAGCCGCACGCGCCGTACGTCGGCACCGGCCTCGAGCGCCGTGCCGCACTCGACTCCGGCGAGCTCATCGTCGCGAAGCACGCAGGCACCGTCGTCGAGGTCGACGCCGCTCACGTGGTCGTCGACACCGCGAACGGCCCCGAGCGCTTCGACCTTCCCAAGTACCAGCGCTCCAACCAGAGCACCTGCATCAACCATCGTCCCGTGGTCCACGTGGGCCAGAAGGTCGAGGCCGGCGAGCCGCTGACCGACGGCACGTCCATCGACCACGGCGAGCTTGCGCTGGGCACGAACCTGACCGTGGCATACATGCCGTGGGAGGGTTACAACTACGAGGACGGCATCGTCGTCTCGGAGCGCGTTGTCCAGGACGACCTGCTGACCTCCATCAACATCTCCCGTCACGAGATCGACGCCCGTGACACGAAGCTCGGACCCGAGGAAATCACCCGCGAGATTCCGAACCAGAGCGAGGACATGCTCGCGAACCTGGACGACGACGGCATCATCCGCATCGGCGCCGAGGTCGGCCCTGGTGACATCCTCGTCGGCAAGGTGACCCCGAAGGGCGAGCAGGCCCTTACCGCAGAGGAGCGCCTGCTCCGCGCGATCTTCGGTGCCAAGGCGCACGACGTTCGCGACACGTCCCTCAAGATGCCGCACGGCGCCTATGGCCGTGTCGTCGACGTGGTCCGCTTCAGCCGCGAGGCCGGCGACGACCTCCCGCCTGGAGTGAACGACCTCGTCCGCGTCTTCGTCGCGCAGCGCCGCAAGATTCAGCAGGGCGACAAGATCTCCGGCCGTCACGGCAACAAGGGCGTCGTCTGCAACGTCCTGCCGGTCGAGGACATGCCCTACATGGCCGACGGCACGCCCGTCGACGTGCTTCTTGACCCGCTGGGCGTCCCCTCCCGTATGAACGTGGGCCAGCTCATGGAGTGCCACCTCGGCTGGGCCGCGAGCCACGGCTGGGACGTCGACTCCGCGGACTCCAAGGAGGTCGTGGACGGACCGATGTACGTGTCGACTCCCGTCCTCGACGGCGCGACCGACGACGAGGTCCAGGAGGCCCTGCGTCGCACGAACATAAACATCATGAACAAGGCCCTGCGCACCTACGGCGAGCACCTCCGCAAGGAGTTCGTGCCCCAGCTGAACGAGATGGGCAAGACCACGCTGTACGACGGCCGCACCGGCGAGCCCTTCGAGAGCCCGATCACCGTCGGCACCTCGTACATCCTGAAGCTCGGCCACATGGTCGACGACAAGATCCATGCTCGTTCGACCGGCCCTTATAGCCTCGTCACGCAGCAGCCCCTGGGCGGCAAGGCCCAGTTCGGCGGCCAGCGCTTCGGCGAGATGGAGGTCTGGGCGCTGTACGCGTACGGCGCGGCCAACGTCCTCCACGAGCTCATGACCGTCAAGTCCGACGACACGAACGGCCGCGTCAAGACGTACGAGGCCATCGTCAAGGGCGAGAACGTCCCCAGGCCCGGCATCCCCGAGTCCTTCAAGGTCCTCGTCAAGGAGATTCGTTCCCTCGCGCTCAACATCGAGCCGATCTCCTACAAGAGGCCCGAGAAGGGCCCCAAGTCGCAGGAGGACGTCCAGGACGAGAACAGCGTGGACGTCTTCGCTGGCGCCGACAGCGCCGACGACCTGATCGGTGGCGTTGCCTCCGATTCCGAGAAGGGCTCCGAGGCCCTGATCGGCGACAATTCCGACGATAAGGAGTAGCGAACGTGGCAGATTTCGATACCACTGATTTCGACGCGATGAAGATCTCGCTCGCCTCCGCAGATGAGATTCGCAGCTGGTCGCACGGCGAGGTCAAGAAGCCCGAGACCATCAACTACCGCACCCTCAAGCCCGAGAAGGACGGTCTTTTCTGCGAGAAGATCTTCGGTCCCGTCAAGGACTGGGAGTGCGCCTGCGGCAAGTACAAGGGCATCCGCTTCAAGGGCATCGTCTGCGAGCGCTGCGGCGTCGAGGTCACGAGCGCCAAGGTGCGCCGCGAGCGCATGGGCCACATCGAGCTGGCCGCGCCCGTCTCGCACATCTGGTACTTCAAGAGCCCGGCGACCTTCCCCCTGGCGCGCCTGCTCGACATGAAGAGCAAGGACCTCGAGAAGGTCCTGTACTTCGCGAGCTACGTCATCACCTCCGTCGACGCTGAGGCCCGCGAGGCCGACGCGGACGACCTCAAGGAGGAACTGGCCGCAGACCTCGAGGAGCTCGATGCCGAGCGCGACGACGAGATCGAGCGCCTCAAGGCGCAGGGCGATCCCGACGCCGCCGGCGAGTTCGGCGACGACGAGGTCCTCTCGGCCGACGAGGTCCGCATGGGCATCGCCGACCTCGAGGAGGAGTACGCGGAGGAGAAGAAGCTCCGTCAGGACGCCTTCGACAAGTTCATGCAGCTCGAGGAGCGCGAGCTCATCTCCGATGAGTCGCTCTTCACCGAGATGAAGCGCTACTACTCCATCTACTTCAAGGGTGGCATGGGCGCCGAGGCCATCCGCGAGCTCCTTCGCGGCATCGACCTGGGCGATGAGGCAGACCGCCTCCGTGCCATCGTCGCGTCCGACGACGCCCAGAAGCAGAAGAAGGAGCGCGCGGTCAAGCGCCTCGAGATCGTCGACGCCTTCCTGAAGGGCGGCAACGACCCCGCTAACATGATCCTGGACGTCATCCCGGTCATCCCGCCCGATCTGCGCCCCATGGTGCAGCTCGACGGCGGCCGCTTCGCAGCATCGGACCTCAACGACCTCTACCGTCGTGTCATCAACCGCAACAACCGCCTCAAGCGCCTGCTCGACCTGGACGCCCCCGCTATCATCGTCAACAACGAGAAGCGCATGCTCCAGGAGTCGGTTGACGCCCTCTTCGACAACGGTCGCCGTGGTCGCCCCGTCACGGGCCGTGGCGGCAGGCCGCTCAAGTCCCTCGCCGAGTCCCTCAAGGGCAAGCAGGGTCGCTTCCGTCAGAACCTGCTGGGCAAGCGTGTCGACTACTCCGGCCGTTCGGTCATCGTCGTCGACCCGCACCTCCAGCTCCACCAGTGCGGCCTTCCCTCCGCGATGGCGCTCGAGCTCTTCAAGCCGTTCGTCATGCGTCGTCTCGTCGAGCTCGGCAAGGTCGAGAACATCAAGGGTGCCAAGCGCGCCATCGACCGCGGCATGCCCGTGGTCTGGGACGTCCTGGACGAGGTCATCAAGGGCCGCCTGGTCCTGCTCAACCGCGCGCCTACGCTGCACCGTCTGTCCATCCAGGCGTTCGAGCCGGTGCTCGTCGAGGGCAAGGCCATCCACCTGCACCCGCTCGTCTGCGCGCCGTTCAACGCAGACTTCGACGGCGACCAGATGTCCGTGCACGTGCCCCTGTCCACGCAGGCCCAGACCGAGGCCCGCGTCCTGATGCTTTCGAGCAACAACCTCCGCTCGCCGGCTTCGGGCAAGGTCCTCACCGTGCCGTCCCAGGACATGGTCTTCGGCGTGTACTTCCTCACTACCGAGAAGAACGACGACCAGCCCTCCAGCCACACCTTTGCAAGCTTCGAGGACGCTCTCGCGGCGTTCGACAGCATGGGCGACCTCGACATCCAGGGCAAGATCTGCGTCCGCGTCAAGCCTGAGCAGGCCAACGTCGTCGACGGCGAAAAGCGCTACTTCCGCATCGTCGACGGCTGGGGCAAGTTCGAGGACCTCGACCTCACGAACGGCTCCGCGCGCTTCGAGACCACCATCGGCCGCGTCATCTTCAACAAGTGCCTGCCTGCCGACTATCCGTTCATGAACTACAAGATGGTCAAGGGCGACATCTCCAAGCTCGTCAACGACTGCTGCGATCGCTACAGCACCGCTAAGGTCGAGCCGATCCTGGACGCCATCAAGGCGACCGGCTTCCACTACGCCACCCGTGCGGGTCTGACCATCTCCGTCTGGGACGCAACCATCCCGGAGGACAAGCCGCAGATCCTCGCGGACGCGCAGGAGCGAGTCGACACCATCAACGAGTACTACGAGGACGGCTTCCTGTCCGAGCAGGAGCGCCACGTCGAGGTCGTCAACGCCTGGACGGAGTGCACCGACAAGCTCTCCGCCGAGATGCTCGCCGGCTTCAACGAGGACAACCCCATCTTCATGATGGCCGACTCCGGCGCCCGAGGCTCCAAGACCCAGCTGCGTCAGGTCGCAGGCATGCGTGGCCTCATGGCCGACATGTCCGGCGACACGATCGACCTCCCGATCAAGTCCAACTTCCGCGAGGGCCTCGAGCCGCTGGAGTACTTCATCTCCACGTACGGCGCCCGTAAGGGCCTCGTCGACACGGCGTCCCACACGTCCGACTCCGGCTACCTCACCCGCCGTCTCGTCGACGTCGCCCAGGACGTCATCGTGCGCGAGGAGGATTGCGGTACGGACGAGGCCGTCACGTACGACATCATCAAGCCGGGCGAGACCGACGTCGACCTCGACCTCATCGGCCGCTGCACGCTGCACGACGTCGTGAACCCCACGACGGGCGAGGTCATCATCGCCGCCGGCGACTACGTCGAGTCCAAGGCGCAGCTCCAGCAGATGGTGGAGGCCGGTCTCAAGAAGGTCGAGCTCCGCGCACTGCTCACCTGCAAGTCCAAGTACGGCGTCTGCCAGCGCTGCTACGGCTGGGACCTCTCCACGCGTCGTCCGGTCAACATCGGTACCTCCGTCGGCGTCATCGCCGCGCAGTCCATCGGCGAGCCGGGCACCCAGCTCACCATGCGTACGATTCACTCCGGCGGCGTCGCGGGCGCCGACGACATCACGCAGGGCCTCCCGACGGTCGCCCGCATGTTCGACGTCGTCGGCAACGTCAACGAGAAGATCCTCGGTCGCGAGGCGGATCTCGCTCCCTACTCCGGCATCCTCTCGATTACGCCTGAGCAGACCGAGTACCTCATCCGCATCCTCGATGCGGATGACCGCTCCAGGATCCTCGTCGAGTGGCGCGTCCCCGCGTCCGTGCGATTCATGCCAGGCTTCGAGGACGGCGTCGAGGTTCGCGCCGGCGACCAGATCACCCGCGGCTTCGTCAACTTCCGCAAGCTCCGCAGCCTGACGGACATCGAGTCCACCATGCACACCTTCGTGAAGTCGGTCAAGGACGTCTACACGTCCCAGGGCGTCGACCTCAACGACAAGCACATCGAGGTCATTGCTCGACAGATGCTCCGTCGCGTCCAGGTCACCAACCCCGGCGACTCCACGTACCTCCTCGGCCAGTACGTCGACCGCTACGTGTTCGCGGACACCGTTCGCAACATCGCGCTCGCCGGCGGCACCCCGCCCGAGGCGGAGCCCGTCATCCTCGGCACCCTCAAGGTCGCGAGCTCCATCGACTCCTGGCTGTCCTCCGCGTCGTTCATCCGCACGGCGGGCGTCCTCACGGAGTCTGCCATCAAGGGCGAGGTCGACCATCTGCTCGACCTCAAGTCCAACGTCATCGTCGGCAAGAGGATCCCGGCAGGCACCGGCCTTCGCGCATACGACGACGTCAAGCTCACCTACCATGGCAAGCGCATCGACGGACCCACCTCGCCCATGGCGAAGTCGCTTCCCGAGTGGGCTCCCGAGGAGCTCAAGGGCATCGAGGAGCAGCTTCCCAAGCAGCTCGACTGGATCGGTGACGACTACGGCTACGGCGGCATCTACTCCAAGAACGGCCGCACCCTGTCCTCCGAGGACGCGAAGCTCTACCTCTTCGACGACCTCGGCGTGTCGCAGCGCTGGACCAACAAGTTCAGCGAGGTCGGCATCGAGACCGTGGGCGACCTCATCGGCAAGACCGAGGACGACCTGCTTCGCATCGACGGCATCGGTGCCAAGGCGATCGAGGAGCTCCGCGACGGCCTTGAGGCCCGCAACCTCCTCTACATCCTCGAGCCCGACGAGGACGAGGCAGACAGCGAGGATCTCTCCCAGCTGCTCAACATGGTCTTCTCGCCCGACGCGGACAGCGACATCATGCTCGGCACGGCCGCACCGTCCAAGCACCAGTCCTTCGACGACGAGCTCATCGGCGGTTCCTCGAACGAGGAGCAGGAGGAGAGCTCCGAGTCCCAGGTCATCAACGAGGACCTCGGCTCCCTCCACGACCTGCTTTCCCAGGTCGAGAAGAACGAGTCCTCTGACTCGGAGGAGTAGCTCCTAGGCTCAGGCGGCACTCGCCCGCGACATAACGGCCATCAGGCCCCGACTCAGCCAAGAGTCGGGGCCTTTGTCTTACCTGCGCGCAAATGGGTATCACTTGCCATAGGCAACGTTCGGACAACGTTCGGCGGCGCGCCCGTGGCGCGTCGCGGGTCGCGAAGGGGTGGTGTCGTTATGGAAGTCAAGTTCACACGCTCAAAGTGGGGGACCATCCTCTGGGGCGTCGCCAGCGCCGTCCTGGGCATCTTCATGTTCGTCAACCCGGGCGCCACGGCAAAGGGCGTCACGGTCCTCTTTGGCTGGGTGCTCACCATCGCGGGTGTCATCGCGCTTATTGGGGCGTTCACGCACTGGAGCATCATCCTGTCCACGCTGGACCTCTACGCCGGCGCGCTTTCGCTCCTGTTTGGCATGCTCATACTGGCGTGGCCGGAGTTCTTCGTCGCGTTCATCTTCGTGATGCTCGGCCTTTACGTCATCGCGGCGGGATTCTCCACGCTCGCGGGCTCCAACGCCCTGCGCATCCTGGGCATCAAGGGCTCGGGCGCAGGCATCGCGCTCTCCATGCTCTCCGTCATCCTGGGCATCCTCGTCATCATGTCGCCGTTCTCCATGGCCAGCCTTACCATGTCCATTGGCGGCATCGCGCTCATCTACACGGGCCTTGTCCACATTGCGGAGGGCGTCAAGATGCCAAAGCAGGAAGGGTGACAGCCATGCCCGGCCATACGGCGCCAGACATGTCTCATAATGTCATGGGCCTGCTGTCCGTGCGCGGCGGCAAGTCGCTTGCATACACTCCGTCGAAGGGATAAGTTATGGCACGCGTGTTCATCAGTCCCAGCAAGTATGTTCAGGGCCCCGGGGAGCTGGCAAAGCTCGGCAGCTATGTGGCAAATTACGGCAAGAAGGCCCTTGTCGTGATATCCGCCGGCGGCATCCGTCGTTCCGGCGACGTGGTGAAGAAGAGCTTTGCCGATGCCGATGTCGCATTTGACTTCGACGAGTTCAACGGCGAGTGCTCGCAGGCCGAGATTGACCGCCTTGTGGGCGACGCGCGCGAGAAGGGCGCAGACGTCGTCGTTGGCATCGGTGGCGGCAAGATCTTCGACACGGCCAAGGCAGTCGCAAGCGCCGTGGACGCGCCCGTCGTGGTGGTGCCGACGATTGCCGCGACCGACGCTCCGTGCTCCGCGCTTTCCGTCGTGTACACGGATGACGGCCAGTTCAAGGAGTACCAGTTCTTCAAGGCGAACCCGAACCTCGTGCTCATGGACACGGAGGTCATCAGCAAGAGCCCCGTTCGCCTGACCGTAAGCGGCATGGGTGACGCGTTGGCGACGTACTTCGAGGCGCGCGCGTGCAAGCGTTCCGACGCCACGACCTGCGCCGGCGACAAGGTGACCTCCGCGGCCATGGCCCTTGCGCGCCTGTGCTATGACACGCTAATGTCCGACGGCGTGAAGGCGAAGATCGCGCTCGAGGCAGGCGCATGCACCGAGTCTGTCGAGAAGATCATTGAGGCCAACACGCTGCTCTCTGGCCTTGGCTTCGAATCGGCGGGCCTTGCGGCGGCACACGCCATCCACAACGGCCTTACCGCCATGCCCGAGACGCACGCGTTCTACCACGGCGAGAAGGTCGCGTTTGGCACGCTGTCCCAGCTGGTGCTGGAGGATGCCGACGAGCTGCCCGAGGTGCTTGACTTCTGCGTGCAGCTTGGCCTTCCGGTCACGTTTGAGCAGCTGGGCGTGAAGGACGCGAGCTACGACCGCGTGCTCGAGGTGGCAAAGCTCGCGTGCGCGCCAAACGACACCCTGCACAACATGCCGTTCGAGGTGACGCCGGAGAAGGTCGCGAACGCGATGCTCGCAGCCGACGCCCTGGGCAGAAACGAGCTCGTGGCGTACGAGTAGCGCCGGGACTACGGAGGCCCAAGGGCTCCAGAGATGCGGGAGCCAAAGCGACACGTTGTTCTCGCCCGAAAGAGAAATGCCAGTTAGCTGGGGTTGTTTGTGCGACTAGAGCACATGGCGGACAAGCTTGAGGAGCCGCTTGCGTCCTGGGCCAAAGTGGGTAAGATACACATAACCAGCGGTGCCCGTCCTTTGGTCTTAAGGGGTTAATGCGGGCGACGCAGGTTTCTAGTTGCTATGAGGGCCTAGTTCCAGCTGGGCCCTCAATGCATCCTCCGTCATCCGTGTAGTTGCTTATTCTCCTGCCACATCGTCCTTGCCTTCCCGATAACATCGAGTGCGGCTTGGGCGATGTTCGCGCAGAGCGCGATGGCTTGCAGGATGTTCAGAACGTCTTTCATGTTCATAGGCTGGTCTCCTCTCGCGAGAAGCGTCGCCCGCAACTGGACACCGCTGGTGTGTGTGAATATTAAGTGCTTGACAGGATTTGTCAAGTAGCATTAACGATGCAGATAAATGCTAGAAAACTCCAGTTCCTCACACTAAAGATAAATGCAACAATTGATGTATTTGGGAACCCTCCCTGCCGACGTGGCGGGGAGGGTTCTGTCGTGCGCTCCCAAATTTTGGACGGGCTGGCGGCGCCGCGGAGTATACTTGTGTAGACATTATGTAATGTGACCAAATTAGTGTCTAAACAGGTGTCTGAACATGGCCTTGCGCGCCGCGCCGGTCCGGATCAGAAAGGGGAAGCCAGTGGACAGGAACAGCAGGATCTGCATCGTGGGTGGAGGCCCCGCCGGGCTCTCGTTGGCCATGTACCTCGAGAAGAACGGGTTTGACCACTACACCATCTTCGAGCGCAGCGGGCGCGTGGGCGGCAAGGCGTTCAGCCCGCTCATGAAGGTGAAGAACCGCAAGGGAGAGTGGGAGGACCGCACCATCGAGATGGGCGCGGTCATGGGCTGCGACACGTACTTTGCCGTGCACGAGTGCGAGGAGTTTGGCCACACGTCCCACGCCGACGGCCCGCAGATGGGCCGCCGCTTCATGAACACGGACGGCACACCCATCAAGGAGAGCAAGCTGGGGCTGCTCAAGAAGGTCATGAAGATGCGCAAGCTCAACCACCTGCTTGCGACCAAGTACAAGGGCTACGACGTCAACGGACACCGCGGCGTGGCACAGGGCCGCTACGAGGGGCCATGTCCTTCTCCCCAGATGAAGCTGGCGCACATCGAGGGCGAGAACCCGAACCTGAAGGACCTGAGCATGCCGTTTAGCGAGTTTTTGAAGCTGAACGACTGCGAGGACGCCGAGCTTGTGTGGAAGGGGCCGTTCACGAGCTTTGGCTATGGCTACTTCGACGAGATTCCCGCCGCGTACGTCCTGAAGTACCTGGACGCGTTCACCGTGAGGCAGTTCCTTTCCACCGGCAGGCTCTGGACGTGGAAGAACGGCACCAACTCCATCTGGACCGGCGTCAACAGCGC
Source organism: uncultured Olsenella sp. (assembly GCA_902761955.1). Classification (GTDB taxonomy): domain Bacteria; phylum Actinomycetota; class Coriobacteriia; order Coriobacteriales; family Atopobiaceae; genus Parafannyhessea. The sequence continues at coordinate 20,481 of CACWMM010000006.1, forward strand.
GCTGCGCCACCCGGCGAACCTCAACAGCGAGGTCACGGCCGTGCGCCGCACAAAGGACCACGTGTACGTGCGCGTGAACGGCGGCGAGGAGCAGGAGTTTGACAAGCTGGTCATCTGCACGCCGCTCGAGCTGTTTACGGCCTACGGCGACGCGACGGAGCAGGAGCGCGAGCTCTTTGGCAAGATCCAGCACAAGGAGTACTTCACCATGGCCGTGCGCACGGAGGAGGAGAAGAGCCCCGACATCAGCTACTACTACTTTGCCAACATGACGCCCGAGACCCGCGGCCACCTTATGGTGTTCTACCACCGCTGGCCGGACGCGGGCGCGCAGCCGCTGGTGACGTTCACGCTGCGCAACCACGAGGGCGCGCCGGACGTGCCGTTTGAGGAGGCGCGCGACACCACGCTCTCAGACATGGCGAAGTCCGGCCTGCCCGTTCTGAAGACGGAGCGGATCGACGACTGGTACTACTTCCCGCACGTGAGCTCGGCGGACTACGCCGACGGGTGGTATGACAAGGTCGAGGCCCTGCAGGGCGAGCGCAACACGTACTTTGCGGGCGAGGTCATGTCGTTTGGCGACATGGAGGAGACCGCGGAGTACTCGCGCGACCTGGTGCGCCGCTTCTTCCACTAGCCTTGCGGGTGCCTGCTGGTAGCTTACAGTTGTCCGTCGGGTAGCTTCGGGATTTCTGGCTGGGCCGCCTGCCGCGCGTGCGGCAGGCGGCTTTTGCGTGGCGACGCGACTTGCGGGGGCGCCGCGATCCGCGCAAGCGCACGGCGCCGCTATACTAGGGTGACGCCCGCCCAGCAGGCGCGGCCCGCCCAAGCGAGGTGGCCGCGCGGCGATGTCGCGGGCAAGCCGAAGGGAGCCGCATGGCAGAAACTCACATGACGACCGACTGCGGGTGCAAGATCGCGGACGACGACACCCTGCGTGCGCACCTCGCCAACGACGACGTGGTCTACAGCGCGACGCAGATTTTTGACGCGCTTTCCGACTCCACGCGCTTCCAGATCCTGGGCGTGCTCGTGCTGGGCGAGAAGAGCGTGTCTGACCTGCAGGAAGTCTGCCATGTGTCCCAATCCGCCATTTCGCACCAGCTCAGGCTCCTGCGCGACCGCGGCCTTGTGAACGCGCGCCGCGACGGGCAGCGCATGATCTACTCGCTCGCAGACGAACACGTGGAGCAGCTGCTGCGCGTGGGCTTGTCGCACGCGGCGGAGGACGCGCGCCCGGAGTAGGCACTCGGGCGGGATGGCGTGCTGCCGAGGGCGTGCCTCTGGCGAGGGCGCGGCTCTTCTCGCCCGCGGGCGTCGCATCGCGCGAATGTGCACGGAGCGTGGAAAAGGGATACGCCCGGCACCGTGGCGTTTTGACATCTGCGTTTCAAGAGATTAAAGTTCACCATTGCGTCAAATTGCGCTAGGAGTCTGTCTGTATCCGCTGCAGGGTGGCCTTCCAGGGCAAAGTCGCAGGTATCTGTCCCCAACAATCCGAGGTAGCGGTGCTGCGTTGCCTCTGATACATAGGTGCTCGCGCACCAAATCCCGTTTGATCCTATTAAGGAGAGAAGCTTTGCCTACTATTAACCAGCTCGTCCGTCAGGGTCGCGTCTCCCACAAGGCCAAGTCCAAGAACGCCGCCCTCCAGCACAACCCCCAGAAGCGTGGCGTCTGCACCCGCGTGTTCACCACGACCCCCAAGAAGCCTAACTCTGCACTTCGTAAGGTCGCGCGTGTCCGCCTGGTCAACGGCATCGAGGTCACCGCTTACATCCCGGGCGAGGGCCACAACCTGCAGGAGCACTCCATCGTCCTGATCCGTGGCGGCCGCGTTCGTGACCTGCCTGGTGTCCGTTACAAGATCATCCGCGGCGCCTATGACTGCGCGGCAGTTCAGGACCGCAAGAAGGCTCGTTCCCGCTACGGCGCAAAGCGCCCCAAGAACTAGCCGCAAGGTCCCATCTGAATTAGCTACGAGTTTTTAGGAGATACAACATGCCGCGTCGTGCAGCAGCAGTCCGTCGTGAGGTCCAGCCGGACGCCGTTTACAACAACCGTCTCGTGACCCAGCTCATCAACAAGGTCCTCCTGGATGGCAAGAAGGCCACCGCAGAGCGCATCGTCTATGGTGCCTTCGACCTGGTCAAGGAGAAGACCGACAGCGATCCTCTGGCCACCTTCAAGAAGGCCATGGACAACGTCCGCCCGACCCTCGAGGTCAAGCCCAAGCGCGTTGGTGGCGCCACCTACCAGGTTCCTATGGAGGTTAACTCCCGTCGCGCGACGACCCTTGCCATCCGCTGGATCGTCAACTTCAGCCGCGCCCGCAAGGAGAAGACCATGGCGGAGCGCCTCGCCAACGAGATCATGGATGCGGCCAACGGCGTTGGCGCTTCCGTGAAGCGCCGTGAGGACCTCTTCAAGATGGCCGAGGCCAACCGCGCGTTCTCGCACTATCGCTTCTAGTCCAGGGGAGTAGCGACACATGGCAAAAGTTAAGTACAAGCTCGAAGACCTTCGTAACATCGGCATCATGGCCCACATCGATGCTGGTAAGACGACTACCACCGAGCGCATCCTGTACTACACCGGCAAGACCCACAAGATCGGTGAGGTCCACGACGGTGCAGCCACCATGGACTGGATGGTTCAGGAGCAGGAGCGCGGCGTGACCATCACCTCCGCCGCCACCACGTGCTTCTGGAAGGACCACGTCATCCAGATCATCGACACCCCGGGCCACGTTGACTTCACCGCAGAGGTCGAGCGCTGCCTGCGCGTCCTCGACGGTGCCGTCGCGGTCTTCGACGCCGTTGCCGGCGTCCAGCCGCAGTCCGAGACCGTCTGGCGTCAGGCCGCCAACTACAACGTCCCGCGCATCGCCTTCATCAACAAGTATGACCGCGTCGGCGCTGACTTCTTCCACGCCATCGACACCATGAAGGACCGCCTTGGTGCCAACGCCGTGGCCGCCCAGGTCCCCATGGGCTCCGAGTCCAACTTCTGGGGCCTCATCGACCTCGTCACCAACACCGCGTGGGACTTCAAGGAAGACGCCAAGGGCATGATTTACCCCGAGCCCATGGACGAGATTCCTGACGAGTTCAAGGACATTGCCGCCGAGAAGCGCGAGGAGCTCCTGGACGCAGCCTCCAACTACGACGACGACCTGATGGAGAAAATCCTCATGGAGGAGGAGATTCCCGTCGATCAGCTGAAGGCCGCCATCCGCAAGGGCGTCATCGCCAACGAGCTCAACCCCGTCTTCGTTGGCTCCGCCTACAAGAACAAGGGCATCCAGGAGCTTCTGGACGCCGTCGTCGACTACCTGCCGAGCCCGCTTGACGTCAAGGAGATCGACGGCAAGAACCTCAAGGGCGAGGACGAGGTCCGTCACGCGGACTTCAAGGAGCCCTTCTCGGCACTTGCCTTCAAGATCATGACCGACCCCTTCGTCGGCAAGCTCACCTACATCCGCGTGTACTCTGGCCAGGCGGAGGCTGGTAGCTACGTCTACAACTCCGTCAAGGACAACCGCGAGCGCCTCGGCCGCATCCTCGAGATGAACGCGAACGACCGTGTCGACCGTGAGGAGTGCTCCGCCGGTGACATCGTCGCCTGCGTCGGCCTGAAGAACACCTCCACCGGCGACACCCTCTGCGACGAGAAGCACCCCATCGTGCTCGAGTCCATCGACTTCGCCGACCCCGTCATCGACGTTGCCGTCGAGCCGAAGTCCAAGGCAGAGCAGGACAAGATGTCCGTTGGCCTTGCCAAGCTCGCCGAGGAGGACCCGACCTTCCGCGTCCACACCGACCACGAGACCGGCCAGACCATCATCGCCGGCATGGGCGAGCTGCACCTCGAGATCATCGTCGACCGTCTGCGTCGCGAGTTCCACGTTGACTGCAACGTCGGCAAGCCGCAGGTCGCGTACCGCGAGACCGCTGGCCACGCCGTGCAGCACGTCCAGGGCAAGTTCGTCCGTCAGTCCGGCGGCCGCGGCCAGTACGGCGACGCGATCATCGACCTCGAGCCGATGGAGCCGGGCTTTGGCTATGAGTTCGTCGACGGCACCGTCGGCGGCTCCGTCCCCAAGGAGTACATCCCCTCTGTCGACAAGGGCATCCAGGAGGCTCTGGAGTCCGGCGTCATCGCGGGTTACCCCGTCCAGGACATCAAGGTCACCCTGGTCGACGGCTCCTACCACGAGGTCGACTCCTCCGAGGCGGCCTTCAAGATCGCCGGCTCCATGGCGATCAAGAACGCCCTTCAGCAGTCTGACCCCGTTCTTCTCGAGCCCGTCGAGGAGGTCACCGTCGAGACGCCCGAGCAGTACATGGGCGACGTCATGGGCAACCTCTCCGGCCGTCGCGGCAAGATCGAGGGCATGGAGGACCGTGCGAACACCAAGCTCATCCGCGCCAAGGTGCCCCTGGGCGAGATGTTTGGTTACGCAACCGACCTGCGCTCCCAGACGCAGGGCCGCGCGTCCTACACCATGCAGTTCTCCAGCTACGAGCCCGTCCCGAAGAACATCAAGGACGAGATTGTCGCAAAGAGTGGCGTCAACGCCTAAGTTAAGTAGCCAACGGTAGCTCAGGCTGCCATTTGATGGAGGTATTAGAAGTGTCAAGCCAGAAGATCAGGATCCGCCTCAAGGGCTACGATCACGAGGTCGTTGACCAGTCCGCGAAGCTCATCGTCGACACCGCTCAGAAGACCGGTGCCCGCGTCTCTGGTCCTATCCCCCTGCCGACCGAGCGCAACCTCTACACGGTCATCCGCTCGCCGCACAAGGACAAGGACTCTCGCGAGGAGTTCGAGATGCGCACCCACAAGCGTCTCATCGACATCCTCGACCCCAGCTCCTCGACCGTCGACTCGCTCATGCGCCTCGACCTTCCAGCTGGCGTCGACATCGAGATCAAGCTCTAAGCTTTCGCGACTCGATACGCTGACAGGCCCCGCCGCTCATTCGAGTGGCGGGGCTTTTGCGTGCGCAAAAGGCTGGCGTGGGTGCGCAAATCCACGATGGAGCAACGCAAATCCTCAAGCGACGTCGCTTGAGAAGGGTTCGCCCTAAGCTATTTACATGCGAAACCGCAGGTAAACTATAGAGTTGTAACGCTTGAGGCGCTTTCTCAAGCGACATTGGTTGAGGCTCAAACGACGTCGGTTGAGCCTCAAGGGGCGTCGCTTGAGGAGCTTGCTCCATCGCTTGAGGTTCGAGCCCGAGGCTGGCCCTATCCCAGCACTATCCCAGCAGCTGTGATCGCAGGTCGTCGGAACGTTGGGCAAAAAGCCCGGTTCGACGCGGTGGCGTGACTCCAAGCAGCGGCGCGACCCGTTGCCTCACGATATTGTCGAACTTCGTTGGGTCCATCAGGCGTTGCGACCTGATGGTGATCATGGTGTAGCCCATGTCCTCGAGGGCGGACTTGCGATCGTCGTCGTGGTCTCGCACGGAAGGCTCCCCGTGGACCATGTCGCTGTCGTATTCCATCACAAGCTTCTCTGACGGCCACGCAAGATCGGCCAGCAGGTACGGCGTTCGTAGGTAGCGCTCCCACGATTCCGCAAGGTCTATGCGGTAGTTAGCGCGGCATGCGGGGAGCCCGTAACCTCCGAGCCGTGTCGGCAGCGTCAGAAGAAGCGCGAGGGACGTCTCCGCGGGCGACCGGAATCCCTCAACCTCGTATGAGAGCGCCTTCCGTGCCGGACGGACCCCGCGGGCTCCCGCGCACTTCGATAAGAAATCCCCCAAAGCAGCCAGGCTGGTCAACGGCGGGCGCGAGTGGAACGATCGCGCGCCCTGGTTCAGCGAGTACCCTCCCGTGACCTCGCAAGCATACGCGGCAAGTCGCGGCACGGATAGGGTGGACGCCATCTGCAGATAGGTGAACTCCGGTGTGGACAGCCTCACGGACGGGCCAATCGCGACAAACGACCGATCCGGAATTTCGCGCATCCAGACATGATTTCGAATCTGCCGTCCGTAAAGGCGGTCGGAATCCTTGGCGACAAGTATGTCGATGGGCCTCGGAAGCGAGCGAAGCTCTGGCGTCGAAAGGATTCCCTGCGAGAAGAGCGCGCGGTACGAGTGGGGGAGGTTTGTGGGACGACAGTCCTCTATGCGTGGACAGCGCGCGTAGTCTCTTGCGCGCGTGCTTCTCCAGAGCGACTGTGCCGAGCTGTGGGAAATGTAGATGGGCATGCGCCCCCCCCCTCGATCTTCGCGGTTTTGGCCGGGCAATTCTTCGTGGTGCCCCATCATGCCACATGGCACTTGCAGTACCTTCGCAGTCGTCTTGCGCCAAACTTTGGGACTCACGGGAACCAAGAACGTAGCGCCATGGTGTCACGCTGCGCCAGGGCCACGCTTTCGCGAGCCCCGCAGGCCGCACCTGCATGGCACGCAAAGCCCTTCTCGCCTTCTGGCCTGCGATTTTTGCAGGGATTGTGGCGCAAAAAATGTGGATGCTTACCACGGTCCCGAGCGTGTACACTAGTCAGGCTGTGTTTTTATGGCTTATGCCGTCTAAATCGCTCGTCCCCAACCTGTGAGGGGGCGCCTGCCCGCGAGGTGGCGACATGCCTGCACGGCACTCGTTGGATGTGGTCCGCTGGGGAGAGTCGCAGGATGCGTCTCTAAGGTCCCATGACCATCGAAGGAAAGGACCAGGAATGGTCAACACTATCCTCGGCCGCAAGCTCGGGATGACGCAGGTGTGGGATGAGGACGACAACGTCGTGCCCGTCACCGTCGTCCTCGCTGGCCCCTGCACCGTCTCGCAGGTCAAGACGAAGGCAACTGACGGCTACGACGCCGTCCAGATTGGCTTCGGAGACATCTCTGCCAAGCACGTGAACAAGCCCATGGCTGGCCACTTTGCCGCCGCCGGCGTCGAGCCCATGCGCTACCTGCGCGAGGTCCGCGTCCCCGAGGGCGAGGAGCACGCCACTGGCGAGAAGGTCACCGTCGCCGACTTCGCAGACGTCCAGACCGTCGACGTCACCGGTACCTCCAAGGGCAAGGGCTTCCAGGGCACCATCAAGCGCTGGAACTTCTCCCGCGGCCCCATGGCTCACGGTTCCCGCAACCAGCGCGAGCCGGGCTCCATCGGCCAGTGCGCCTACCCCGCGCGCGTCCGCAAGGGCCTGCACATGGCTGGCCACATGGGCAACGAGCGTGTCACCGTCAAGAACCTGAAGCTCGTTCGTGTCGACGCCGAGCAGAACCTCATGCTCATCAAGGGCGCTGTCCCCGGCGGCAAGAACGCTCTCGTTTCGATCCGCATGGCCTAAGGGCCCGTTCGTAATCACACCCTAAGGCTAACAAGGAGGACTAATGTCCAAGATCGAAGTTAAGAACGTGGAGGGGAAGGCGGCCGGCGAGGTCGAGCTTTCCTCCGACGTCTTCGGCATTGAGCCGAACATCCCCGTGGTGCACCAGGTCGTCGTGGCCTACGAGGCCTCCCTGCGTCAGGGCACCCACTCCGTCAAGAACCGTCACGAGGTCTCCGGCGGCGGCGTCAAGCCTTGGCGCCAGAAGGGCACCGGTCGTGCCCGCCAGGGCTCCATCCGCGCTGGCCAGTGGGTCGGCGGCGGCGTCATCTTCGGGCCCCAGGTCCGCAGCCACGCCAAGCGCGCCAACAACAAGGAGAAGAAGCTCGCGATGCGCTCCGTCCTCTCCGGCAAGCTCGCTGACGGCGAGCTCGTGCTCGTGGACGAGCTGAAGTTCGAGGCCCCCAAGACCAAGCAGGCCGTCGCTCTTCTCAACGCTCTTGCCCTCGACGGCAAGCGCGTGACCGTCGTCGTCGACGACGAGGACATCAACACCTACCTCGCCTTCAGGAACCTCCCGAAGGTCAACGTGATCGGTGTCTCCGAGTCCAACACCCGCAACCTGCTCGACAATGGCGCCCTCGTCATGTCCACCGCGGTTGCCAAGCAGCTCGAGGAGGTGCTCGCGTAATGAACTCCATCTATAACGTCATCATCCGCCCGGTCGTCTCCGAGCGTTCGTTCGACCTGATGTCTCAGGGCAAGTACACCTTCGAGGTTGCCGCCAAGGCTCCGAAGGAGGAGATTGCCGACGCAGTCGAGAAGCTCTTCAACGTTCACGTCCTCAAGGTCAACACCATGTGGGTGAAGCCGAAGAACAAGCGCGTCCGCTACGTCACCGGCAAGACCCGCACCTGGAAGAAGGCCGTCGTCACCATCGCCGAGGGTGAGCAGATCGAGGTCTTCGCCAACCAGCAGGCTGCTGCTGAGGAGTAAGTGGTTTTTCGCCCGAGCCTCCTTGGAGGCCGGGCTTTCATACCGCGCATGATGGATACGCGCGGTACCGTGGTAATCCGGTGTCGGCGTGCCATTCCCGGGCACACCGGCCAACGGACAAGAAAGGGAAGCAGTAATGGCAGTTAGACATCTGAAGGCAACGAGCGCCGGCAGGCGTTGGCAGACCATCTCCGACTTCGCGGAGATCACTACCGACAAGCCCGAGAAGTCCCTCCTCGAGCCCCTGCCCAAGAAGGCCGGCCGCAACAACAACGGCCGCATCACCACCCGTCACCAGGGTGGCGGCGTTAAGCGCCAGTACCGCAAGATCGACTTCAAGCGTCAGAAGGACGACGTGCCGGCCAAGGTCGCGACCATCGAGTACGACCCGAACCGCACCGCGAACATCGCCCTGCTCCACTACGTCGACGGCGCCAAGGCCTACATCCTGGCCCCCGAGGGCCTGCACGTGGGCGACATGGTCGTCTCTGGCACCAAGGACGTCGACATCAAGCCGGGCAACTGCACGGTTCTCTCCGAGATCCCCGTCGGTACCCTGCTGCACAACGTCGAGTTCCAGCCTGGCAAGGGCGCCGCGATGGCTCGTTCCGCCGGCACCTCCGTCCAGCTCATGGGTAAGGACAACGGCTATGCGGCGCTCCGCATGCCCTCCGGCGAGCTTCGCCGCGTCCTTCTCACCTGCCGCGCCACCATCGGCGTCGTGGGCAACGCCGAGCACGGCAACATCGTGATCGGCAAGGCCGGTCGTCACCGTCACATGAACGTGCGCCCGACCGTCCGTGGTACCGTCATGAACCCCGTCGACCACCCGCACGGCGGCGGCGAGGGCAAGAACCACACCTCCGGTCGTCCCTCCGTTACGCCTTGGGGCAAGCCGACCAAGGGCTTCAAGACCCGCGACCCGAAGAAGGCCTCGAACCGCCTCATCATCCGTCGTCGCAACAAGAAGTAACCGGAACACGAACATTAGGAGATTCCAAGAATGAGCAGAAGTCTCAAGAAGGGCCCGTTTGTGGAGACTCGCCTCCTTGCGCGTGTCGCCGCGATGAACGAGGCTGGCAAGAAGGAGGTCGTGAAGACCTGGTCGCGTTCCTCCACCATCTTCCCCGAGATGGTCGGCCACACGATCGCCGTCCACGACGGCCGCAAGCATGTCCCCGTATACGTCACCGAGTCCATGGTCGGTCACAAGCTGGGCGAGTTCGCCCCCACCCGCACCTTCCGTGGTCACAAGCAGGCTTAACAGGGGGTATGGAGTAAATGGCTAACAACAACGAGGTCAAGGCCACCGCTAAGTACGTGCGCATGGCGCCGCGCAAGGTGCGCATGGTCGTCGACCAGATTCGCAACAAGTCCGTGGAGCAGGCCCTTGAGGTCCTCCAGTTCTCGACCCGCGCGGCCGCTGAGCCCGTCGCGAAGGTCCTCCGCTCCGCGGTGGCCAACGCCGAGAACAACAACAACCTTCGTTCCGACAACCTCGTGATCAAGGCTGCCTACGTGGACGAGGGCCCGACCCTGAAGCGCATCCGCCCGCGTGCCAAGGGCTCCGCTTCGCGCATCAACAAGCGCACCAGCCACATCACCGTCGTCGTTGCACCTCGAAAGGAGGCGTAGGGGAAGTATGGGTCAGAAAGTACAGCCTACCGGCTTCCGTCTCGGCATCACCGAGGAGTGGCGTTCCCGTTGGTACGCCGATAAGAAGGACTACGCCAAGAACCTTGGCAACGATATGCAGATCCGCAAGTTCCTCGAGAAGAAGCTTGCGAGCGCCGCACTGTCCCGCGTCGACATCGAGCGCGCCGGCGACAAGGTGAAGGTCATCATCTACACTGCACGCCCGGGCATCGTGATCGGCAAGAAGGGCTCCGAGATCGACGCCCTGCGTGCCGAGCTCGAGAAGATGGCCGGCGTCTCCAAGGGCAACATCTCCGTCGACGTCATCGAGATCAAGCGTCCGGAGCTCGACGCCCAGCTGGTGGCACAGTCCATCGCCGAGCAGCTCGAGGGCCGCATCGCCTTCCGTCGTGCCGTCCGCAAGGCCATCCAGTCCGCCCGCAAGGCCGGCGCCAAGGGCATCCGCATCCAGTGCTCCGGCCGTCTGAACGGCGCCGAGATGGGCCGCCGCGAGTGGTCCCGCGAGGGTCGCGTGCCTCTGCACACCCTGCGCGCCAAGATCGGCTTCGGCGAGGCTACCGCCCGCACCACCATGGGTGCCTGCGGCGTTAAGGTTTGGATCTATCTCGGCGAGAAGATGCCTGGTCAGCCTGCGCCCAACCCGGCGCTTGAGGGCTCCAGCCGTCCCCGTCGCCGTAACGAGAGGAGGGGTCGCTAATGCTGGCTCCTAAGCGAGTCCTTCACCGCAAGGTACAGCGCGGCTCCATGAAGGGTCAGGCCAAGGGCAACACCGAGCTGCACTTTGGCAAGTGGGGTCTTGTCGCGCTCGAGCGTCACTGGATCACCAACCGTCAGATCGAGGCCGGTCGTGTCGCCATCGTCCGTCGCATGAAGCGTGGCGGCAAGATCTGGATCACCATCTTCCCCGACAAGCCGATCTCCAAGAAGCCGGCTGAGACCCGTATGGGTAAGGGTAAGGGCAACCCCGAGGAGTGGGTGGCCGTTGTCAAGCCGGGTCGCGTCATGTACGAGATCGACGGCGTCGACGAGGCAACCGCAAAGGCTGCGCTCCGTCTTGCTCAGTACAAGATGCCGATCAAGACCAAGATCATCACCCGCGCCGAGCAGGACGTGGAGGAGTAGTCAACATGAAGTACAAGGATATTCGCGAGCTCTCCGACGAGGAGCTTGCTCAGAAGCTCGAGGACGGCCGCGCAGAGCTGTTCAACCTTCGCTTCCAGATGGCTACCAGCCAGCTGGACAACACGGCGCGCGTCAGCGTCGTCAAGCGTGACATTGCCCGCATCCAGACCGAGATGCGCGCTCGTCAGATCGCAGCGGACAACGCCGCTGCGCAGAACTAGTCGCAGGAGATAAGAAATGGCAGATACCGAAAGCAGGAACGCACGTAAGGTCCGCACCGGTGAGGTCATCTCCCTCTCTGGCGACAAGACCGTCACCGTTCAGATCACCTACCGTAAGCACCACCCCAAGTACGGCAAGATGATGACCATCAGCAAGAAGCTCCACTGCCATGACGAGAAGAACGAGTGTGGCCTTGGCGACACCGTCCGCGTCATGGAGACCCGTCCCATGTCCAAGACCAAGCGTTGGCGTGTCGTGGAGATCGTGGAGAAGGCAAAGTAACGATCGTATTCACCCCGCCCGCCACTGTGCGCGCAGGCGCGCGCACCTCTGGCAGGCAGGTATGGAGGAACAGCAATGATCCAAATGGAGACCATGCTCAACGTCGCTGACAACAGTGGCGCTAAGCGCGTGAAGTGCATCAAGGTCATGGGTGGCTCCAAGCGCCGTTATGCTGGCCTCGCCGACGTCATCATGTGCGCCGTGCAGGAGGCTACGCCGGGCGGTTCTGTGAAGAAGGGCGATATCGTTCGTTGCGTTGTCGTCCGCACCACCAAGGAGACCCGCCGCAAGGACGGCAGCTACATCAAGTTCGACCAGAACGCCTGCGTCCTGGTCAACAAGGATGGCGAGCCCAAGGGCACCCGTATCTTCGGGCCTGTGGCACGCGAGCTGCGCGATCACAAGTACATGAAGATCGTCTCGCTCGCACCCGAGACGCTGTAGGGGAGTGAGAACGAATGGCAAAGATGAACGTTAAGAAGGGCGACCAGGTCGAGGTCCTGTCCGGCAAGGACAAGGGCAAGCGTGGCGAGGTCATCGTGGCCCTTCCCTCTGAGGGCAAGGTTGTCGTTCGTGGCGTTGCAGTCGTGAAGAAGGCTCAGCGCCCGACCCAGGCCAACCAGCAGGGCGGCATCGTCGAGAAGGAGGCCGCGATCGACGTGTCCAACGTCGCACTCGTGTGCCCCACCTGCGGCAAGGCCACGCGCGTCGGACACGCCGAGGAGGACGGCAAGAAGGTCCGCGTCTGCAAGAAGTGCGGCGCCAAGTTCTAGTCCTTCTCGCCCAGCGCGGTATCAAGGGACTCGTCTTCGGACGGGTCCCTTTTTTGTGCGCTATGAATCCGCCAGCAACTGACCGCGGGGCAAAGACTGGCGAGAAGAGCGCGGCATGCCGCCAGAAGCCACCTCGGAAATAGTGTCTGATATGCGGAGATTTGCCGCAGACCAGTTCGTACTGGAAATTTGCAGTGCGAACACGTAATATTTGACCTTGCGTCTCTAGGAACGGGATAGGTATGTCTCGGGAACGGACGCACGGCTCCTGGTCACAGGGACCAGGAGGTGCGAGGACCAACCCCGCACTTAAAACCCCATGAGTGAGGAGTGCCACATGGCAGACAAGTACGTTCCTCGTCTTAAGGAGATGTACGTCTCCGAGATTCGCGACGAGCTGCAGAAGAAGTTCGAGTACCAGAACGTCAACCAGATTCCGAAGATCGAGAAAATCGTCGTGAACATGGGTGTCGGCGAGGCCGCTACCGACTCCAAGGCCATCGAGGGTGCCGTTGCGGACCTTCGTGCCATCACCGGCCAGCAGCCCATGGTGACCCACGCCCGCAAGTCCATCGCAACCTTCCACCTGCGTGAGGGCCAGGCCATCGGTGCAAAGGTCACCCTGCGCGGCAACCGCATGTACGAGTTCCTGGATCGCCTGATCTGCATCGCGATCCCCCGCATCCGCGACTTCCGCGGCATCAGCAGCAAGTCCTTCGACGGCCACGGCAACTTCTCCATGGGCGTCACCGAGCAGCTGATCTTCCCCGAGATCGACTTCGACAAGATCGATCACACCCGCGGTATGGACATCACCATCGTGACCACCGCCCCGACTGACGAGGAGGGTAGGGCGCTCATCGCGGCCTTCCACTTCCCGTTCAAGAAGGACTAGTCAATATAGTTTGTCAAACACCCCGGCGGGGTGCCGGGGTCTCTTCCTGAAGGAGGATTTGTGGCTAAGACATCGATGATCGTCAAGGCGAACCGCGAGCCGAAGTTTTCGACGCGCAAGCAGAACCGTTGCCAGCGCTGTGGCCGACCCCACTCCGTCTATCGCAAGTTCGGTCTCTGCCGTGTCTGCTTCCGCGAGATGGCGAGCAAGGGCGAGCTCCCTGGCGTCACCAAGGCTTCTTGGTAGCAAAGGGCTCTGGCGTTTAGGCATCCTCGCTACGGGCTTGGATGAACCAGACGCGCAGTTTCATCACTAACGAAGGAGAAGGAATCAATGAAGGTTACTGATCCCATCGCAGACATGCTGACGCGCATTCGCAACGCTAACTCTGCCGGCAAGTCCGAGGTCTCCATGCCCTCGAGCAAGGTCCTGGTTGAGATCGCTCGCGTCATCTGCGAGGAGGGCTACATCAAGAGCTATGAGGTCGAGGACACCAAGCCTCAGAAGACCCTCCACATCACGCTCAAGTATGGCGCCCGTCACGCAAAGGTCATTCGCGGCATCCGTCGCGTCTCCAAGCTTGGCCTTCGCATCTACACCACCGCAGCTGACATGCCGCGCGTCCAGGGTGGTCTCGGCACTGCCGTCATCTCCACCTCCAAGGGCATGATGTGCGACCGCGATGCTCGCAAGCTCGGCATCGGCGGCGAGGTCATCTGCTACATCTGGTAACCAACGGACGAATCTAGATAGGAGGAGACAATGTCTCGTATTGGTAAGAAGCCTGTCACGGTTCCCGCTGGTGTTACTGTGACCATCGATGGCGCCACCGTTACGGTCAAGGGCGGCAAGGGCGAGCTCACTCGCACCTTCTCCGACCTGGTGACCATCGCTCAGGAGGGTTCCGAGGTTCTCGTTACCCGCAACGACGAGTCCACTGAGTCCAACGCTCAGCAGGGTCTCACCCGCACCCTCATCCACAACATGGTGATCGGCGTCTCCGAGGGCTTCGCCAAGAAGCTCGAGCTGACCGGCGTCGGCTACCGTGCCGCTCTCAAGGGCACTGGCCTCGACCTCTCCCTTGGCTACTCTCACCCCGTCCTCGTCGATGCTCCCGAGGGCATCACCTTCGAGGTTCCTGACAACACCCACATCGTTGTCAAGGGCATCTCGAAGGAGCAGGTCGGCCAGGTTGCCGCCGAGGTCCGCGCCAAGCGTCCGCCCGAGCCTTACAAGGGCAAGGGCATCCACTACGAAGGCGAGCACATTCGTAGGAAGCTCGGCAAGGCTGGTAAGTAGTCTTCGCTAGGCCATAAATAAGACCATCACCCCGTCAGGTGATGGCGATTGAAGGAGAAGGTATGAACAAGAACCAGGCTAAGCGTGCGAGCCTTCAGCGCCGTAAGCGCCGCGTTCGCGCCAAAGTTTTCGGCACCGCCGAGCGTCCTCGTCTGAGCGTCCACCGTACCAACGCTCACATCTACGCCCAGGTCATCGACGACCAGGATGGCAAGACCATCTGCTCCGCCTCTACCCTGAGCCCCGAGTTCAAGGAGACCGGCAAGATCGGCTCCAACAAGGAGGCTGCGGAGTTCGTCGGCAAGCTCATTGGCGAGCGTGCCGTCGCCAAGGGTGTTACCGAGGTCACTTTTGACCGCGGTGGCTTCATCTATCACGGCCGCGTCCAGGCTCTGGCAGACGGTGCCCGTGCCGCGGGCCTGAAGTTCTAGGAGGAATTTGAATGCCACGTGATCGTAAGCGCCAGAATGACTCCGATCTTCAGGAGCGCGTAGTCTACATCCACCGTGTTTCCAAGACCGTTAAGGGCGGCCACCGTATGTCGCTCGTCGCTCTCGTCGTCGTCGGTGACGGCAAGGGCAACATCGGCCTTGGTCAGGGTAAGTCCGCCGAGGTCCCTCTGGCCATCCAGAAGGGCGTCGAGGACGCAAAGAAGAACATGTTCCACGTCCCCGTTACCGCCGGCGGCTCGATTCCTCACCCCGTCGACGGCCACTTCGGCGCTGGCCATGTTCTGATTAAGCCGGCTATCGAGGGTACCGGTGTCATCGCCGGTGGCCCCGTCCGTCCGCTCTTCGAGCTCGCTGGTATCACCAACGTGCTGTCCAAGTCGCTCGGTACCGACAACGCTCTCAACATCATCAAGGCTGCCGCCGAGGGCCTCAAGTCCCTCTCCAGCCCTGAGCAGGCTGCTGAGCGTCGTGGCCTTACCGTCAGCGAGATGTTCAACGGTAAGGAGGACTAACTATGGCAGACGAGAAGAAGCTCACTGTCAAGCTCGTCCGCAGCGCCGTCGCGTCGGTCAAGAAGGACCAGACGAGGACCTGCTTCGCCATGGGTCTCCGCAAGATCGGCGACGTCGCCGTGCTGCCCGACAACCCGAGCGTTCGTGGAATGATCTTCAAGGTCAAGCACCTTGTTGAGGTTGAAGAGAACTAAGGAGTCAACCAAATGCAGCTCAATGATCTTCGCCCCGCGGAGGGCTCCAAGAAGTCCCGCAAGCGCATCGGCCGCGGCAACTCTTCTGGCCACGGTACCACCGCTGGTCGCGGCACCAATGGTCAGCTCTCCCGCTCTGGTGGCGGCAAGGGTGCCGGCTTCGAGGGTGGCCAGACCCAGCTCGCGATGCGCCTTCCTAAGCTCCCTGGCTTCGTGAACCACAACCGCGTCGAGTACGCTCCCGTGAACGTCGCTCGACTCGAGGCTCTCTTCGCCGACGGCGAGACCGTCGACGGCGAGTCCCTGATGGCCAAGGGCGTCATCAAGCACGACTACATCCCCGTCAAGGTCCTCGGCGACGGCGAGATTACCAAGAAGCTCACCGTCAAGGTCGACAAGGTCTCCGCTTCCGCCAAGGCCAAGATTGAGGCGGCTGGAGGAAAGGTCGAGCAGGCGTGCTAAAGGGAATCGCAAATGCGTTCCGCATTCCGGAGCTCAGGAAGAAGATTCTGATCACCATCGGAATCCTCGCCCTGTATCGCTTTGGTGCCTATCTGCCCGCCCCGGGCGTGCCGTTCGCGAGCATGCTCGAGGCGTTCCAGACGGCTGCCGCCGGTAGCGGTGCCATCGCGGTGCTCAACCTGTTCTCTGGTGGCGCTCTTTCCCGCGTCTCCGTCTTCAGCCTCGGAATTATGCCTTACATCACTGCGCAGATTATTCTGCAGATGTTCCAGGCTGTCATTCCTTCCCTTGGAGAGCTCGCAAAGGAGGGAGAGTCCGGCCAGCGCAAGATCACGCAGTACACGCGTTACCTTACGATCGGCCTCGCGCTCATCAACGCGATCGGTTACCTCTTCCTCTTCAAGAGCTACGGCATCGATTTCTCCCAGCTCGGCTTCCCCGAGTTCATCGAGGACATCGTGATTGTTGGCGTGCTTCTTACCGGCGCCATCATAATCATGTGGCTTGGCGAGGTCATCACGCAGCGTGGCATAGGCAACGGCATGTCGCTTATCATCTTTGCGAACATCATGGCCGGCCTTCCCTCTGCCCTGATCTCCTCGGTCAAGACCTCGAGCACGGGAGCCGTCGTTACGCTTGTTACCGTGCTGGTGATGATTGCGATCATCCCCGTGATCGTCTACATCGAGCGCGGACAACGCCGTATTCCGGTTCAGTATGCGAAGAGGGTCGTTGGTAGAAGGATCATGGGTGGACAGTCCACCTATCTTCCGATCAAGGTGAACACGGCTGGTGTCGTGCCTATCATCTTCGCATCCGCTCTTCTCTACCTGCCGGCGCAGCTTGCAGTTTTCTTCCCCAACGTGGGATGGATTCAGTTCGTTGCGAACGCGCTTGCCTCCGGTTGGGTGAACTGGGTGCTCTCCGTTCTTCTCATCGTGTTCTTCGCGTACTTCTACACCTCTATGGTGTTTAACCCGGATGAGACTGCCGACCAGCTTCGCAAGGCAGGCGGCTTCATCCCGGGCGTGCGCCCCGGCAACGCCACCGCCGAGTACATCAAGAGCGTGCTTGATCACATCACGCTTCCTGGTGCGCTCTTCATGGCGGTCCTGGCCGTCGTTCCTTCCATCCTGTTCTCCATCACGGGCAACACCCTGATGCAGTCCTTTGGCGGAACCTCGGTCCTGATCATGGTCGGCGTGGCCATGGACACGATCTCTCAGCTTGAGAGCCAGCTGAAGATGCACAACTACGAGGGCTTCTTCAAGTAGCCTTCGGACTGCGTCGAACGCGCAACCACACGGGGAGGGGGCCTTCGGGCTCCCTCTTTTTTTGCAAAGTGACTTAACAGCGGCCCGTCTGCCAGAACGATACGCCAATTCCCATGTTGCGAACGACAATGTCCCTGTTTAGGGGCTAGACTAGGGTTGTTGGTGCGTCGAGAGAGGTACGGCGCAATGCTATGCGAAAGGTGGAAACCCATGAAGATCGTCCTTCTCGGCGCCCCGGGTGCTGGCAAGGGAACCCAGGCACAGAAGCTCGTCGCGGACTACGGCGTGGCCCACATCTCTACGGGCGACCTGCTCCGTGCGGCCGTCAAGGCTCAGTCGAAGCTTGGCGTCGAGGCCAAGGGGTACATGGATGCGGGCAAACTCGTTCCCGACCAGCTGGTTATCGACCTGGTGAAGGAGCGCCTTGCGCAGAATGACGCTCAGAAGGGCTTCATCCTCGATGGCTTCCCGCGCAACACCGCTCAGGCCGAGGTGCTCGACAAGGAGCTTTCCGACATGGGCATCGCGCTCGATGCGGCACTTCTTGTGGACGTGAAGGCTGACGTGATCATCAACCGTTTGAGCTCCAGGCGGACGTGTCGCTCCTGCGGATACACTGCTGGCGCCGGCGTCGACGTCTGCCCCCGCTGCGGCGGCGAGATGTACCAGCGCGACGACGACAAGCCCGAGACCATCAAGAAGCGCCTGGACACCTACGAGAGCCAGACCGCTCCGCTGGTTGGGTACTACCGCGAGCATGGCATCCTGAAGGAGGTTGACGGAGACCGTCCCGTCGACGAGGTGTACGCCGACGTCAAGGTGCTCCTTGGTCTATGATCCACATCAAGTCCCAGCTAGACATGGACACGTACCGCGCAAGCGCCGGGGACCTCTCCAAGAGGGCCCTGCGCCTTGCGGGGTCTCTTGCTAAGCCGGGAACGAGCACGAAGCAGATCGACCAGGCGGTCGAGGGCTTTATCAGGCAGAACGGCGCCAAGCCCGGCTTCAAGGGCTACGGAGGCTTCCCGGGCAGCATCTGTGCCTCTGTAAACGACGAGGTCGTGCACGGCATTCCCTCGCCGGAGGTGTTCCTGCGCGACGGCGACATCATCTCCGTGGACGTGGGTGCGAACAAGGCCGGATGGGCGGGCGACAACGCGTGGACGTTCTACGTGGGCACGGTTTCCGACCAGGTCAAGGGCTTGTGCGAGTGCGCTCGGGACTGCCTTAAGGACGCCATAGAGCAGGCGGTCCCCGGCAATCGCCTTGGCGACGTTGGCTACGCCGTTCAGTCAAAGGCCGAGAAGAACGGCTACGGTGTTGTGCGCGACTACGTGGGCCACGGCGTGGGCTACTCGATGCACGAGGACCCGAACGTCCCGAACTACGGCAAGAAGGGCAGGGGGGTGCTGCTTCAGGTGGGCATGATGATTGCCATCGAGCCCATGCTCACGCTAGGACTTGCCCAGACCCACGTGCGGCGGAACGGCTGGACCGTGGTGACGGACGACGGCCTGCCTGCCGCCCACTACGAGAACACGATCGGCATCACCAAGGATGGCCCCGTCATCCTGACACAGGACTCGTTTGGCCCATGGTGCCGCATGCAAGGCGGCAAAGTGGGCTCAGAGGAATAGCGGAGCACGGCGCCAGGCTCTTCTCGTCTGGCGATATGTGCACCAAAGATGAATCGACCGGCACGTCATGGACGTGCTGTGTTGATTTATGTATGATATTCAGTCGCTGTGATTCACAGGGAGAAAGTAGGCAAGGTGGCAAAGCAAAGCGGAATCGAGCTGGAGGGAAAGGTCATCGAACCCCTTCCCAACGCAATGTTCAACGTTGAGCTCGAGAACGGGAAGACGATCCTCTGCACCATCTCGGGCAAGATCAGGATGAACTACATCCGCATCCTGCCGGGAGACAAGGTCGTGGTGGAGATTTCCCCGTACGACCTCACGAAGGGTCGCATCACCTATCGCTACAAGTAGTCCCTTGTGGACGTGCGTCCGTGTGGGCGCATCCGGCCTTGGATATTCACGCCTGCGGCTGGGCGAGTACATAGAGGCGTCTTAGCACCACCTGAGGCGTCGAGCAACACCAGTTCGTGTTAGAACTACCGAAAGGAAACGCAAAATGAAGGTACGTCCTTCGGTCAAGAAGATGTGCGACAAGTGCAAGATCATTCGTCGCCATGGCAAGGTTTACGTGATCTGCGAGAACCCTCGCCACAAGCAGCGTCAGGGCTAAGAGAGGAGCTCGAAGTTGGCACGTATCAACGGCGTTGACCTTCCCCGCGAGAAGCGCGTTGAGGTTGGTCTTACGTATCTCTATGGCATCGGTCAGACCAGCGCTACCAAGATCTGCGCTGAGACTGGCGTGAATCCCGACACCCGCGTCAAGGACCTCACCGAGGACGACGTGACGAAGATTCGCGACTACATCGACGCGAACTTCACCACCGAGGGTGACCTCCGTCGCGAGGTTCGTCAGAACGTTGCCCGCCTGATGGAGATCGGCTGCTACCGCGGCCTCCGTCACCGCAAGGGCCTTCCTGTCCACGGCCAGCGCACCCACACCAACGCTCGCACCCGCAAGGGCAAGAAGCGTCAGATCGGTGCAAAGAAGCGCGGGTAGGGAGTAGATAAATGGCACAGAAGAAGAACCAGCGCGGCACCCAGCGCGTCCGTCGCGCCGACCGCAAGAACATCGCTGTGGGCCAGGCTCACATCAAGAGCACGTTCAACAACACGATCATCTCCATCACCGATCCCCAGGGCAACGTTATCGCCTGGCAGTCCGGTGGCACCGTCGGCTTCAAGGGCTCCCGCAAGTCCACCCCGTTTGCCGCCCAGGTCGCGGCTGAGGCCTGCGCCAAGGCAGCCATGGAGCACGGCCTTCACAGGGTCGCTGTGTTCGTGAAGGGTCCCGGCTCCGGCCGCGAGACCGCAATCCGTTCCCTCCAGGCCGCCGGCCTCGAGGTTTCGGGCATCCAGGACAAGACCCCCATTCCGCACAACGGTTGCCGTCCGTGCAAGCGTCGTCGCGTGTAGTAAGGAAGGACAGTAGCAATGGCAGTTGATAGGACCCCTGTCCTCAAGAGGTGCCGCCAGCTCGGCATCGAGCCCGTGACCATGGGCTACAACAAGAAGAGCAATCGCGGTGAGCACCAGCGTCGTCGTCGCCAGGAGAGCGAGTACGGCCAGCAGCTCCGCGAGAAGCAGAAGGCCAAGTTCATCTACGGCGTTCTGGAGAAGCAGTTCCGCGGCTACTATGACAAGGCCAAGAAGGTCGAGGGCATCACGGGCGACAACCTGATGACCATCCTCGAGTCCCGCCTGGACAACGTCATCTTCCGCCTTGGCTTCGCCCGCACCCGCAAGGAGGCCCGTCAGACCGTCCGTCACGGCCACATCACCGTGAACGGCCACCGCGTCGACATCCCCTCCTACCAGGTGAAGGCCGGCGACGTCGTTGCCGTCGCTCCCAAGTACAAGGACCTTCTCCCCATCAAGGAGGCCCTGATTTCCTCCGAGCACGTCGCGGTTCCCGCGTGGCTCGAGGTGGACATCGAGAAGCTCCAGGGCACTGTCCTGCAGCTCCCCGTCCGCGACCAGATCGACCTTGACATTGACGCTCAGCTCATCGTCGAGCTCTACTCCAAGTAAGTCTGGACCGGTAGGAGGTTTTCATGTCCGAATTCATCCGACCGCAGGTGTCGGTCGAGGAGATTTCCGAGAATCTCGCCCGCGTTACCGCGGAGCCGCTGGAGCGTGGCTACGGAGATACCCTCGGAAACTCTCTTCGCCGCGTTCTCCTGTCGTCCCTTGAGGGAGCGGCAGTCGAGGCCATCCAGATTGATGGCGTGCAGCACGAGTTCACGACCGTCGAGGGCGCCTACGAGGACGTCACCGACATCGTCCTGAACGTCAAGGGCCTGGTGTTCAAGAGCATGGGCACTGGTGACGAGGCCACCGCGACCGTCAGCATCGACGGCCCGTGCACCGTCACCGGCGGTGACTTCCACGTCCCCGCCGAGTTCGAGCTCGTGAACAAGGACCACGTCATCTGCACGCTGGGCGAGGGCGCTCACCTGACGATGCAGATGCGCATCGGCGTCGGCCGCGGCTACGTGTCCGGCGACGACAACGAGCGCGAGGGCGACCCCATCGGCATCATCCACGTGGACTCGCTCTTCTCGCCCGTGCGCCGCTGCGCCAAGACGGTCGAGCCCTGCCGCGTTGGCCAGCACACCAACTATGACCGTCTGATCCTCGAGGTCGAGACGGACGGCTCCGTTTCGCCGCGTGACGCGGTGGTCGAGGCCGCAAACATCGTCGACCAGCACATGAACGCTTTCATGAGCCTGGCTGACGAGGAGGAGCCCGCCGAGGACACCTCCATCTTCGCCACCGGCGAGGTCGAGGACAACACGGAGCTTGACAAGCAGATCGAGGACCTGGACCTTTCCGTCCGCTCCTACAACTGCCTCAAGCGCGCCGGTATCCACTCCGTCCGCCAGCTGGTGGAGTTCTCCGAGAACGACCTGCTCAACATCCGCAACTTTGGCGTCAAGTCCATCGAGGAAGTCAAGGACAAGCTCGAATCCATGGGTCTTAGCCTCAAGGCCTAGGACAAGTCGCAAGTTTCACTTAGGAGTATCTAGACCATGAGACACAACAAGAAGCGTGGCATGAAGCTTGGCACCGATGCCAGCCACACCAAGGCCATGAAGAGGAGCCTCGTCGCTTCCCTCCTCGCCAACGACCGCATCAAGACCCTCGATGTGCGCGCCAAGGCCATCCGTCCCGACGTGGACAAGGTCATCACCTGGGCCAAGAAGGGCGACCTGCACTCCCGTCGTCTTGCCATCGCCAAGATCGGCGACAAGGAGATCGTGCGTGAGGTCTTCGAGAAGGCCGCTCAGGGCATGTGGGCAGACCGCAACGGCGGCTACACCCGCATCATGAAGCTTGGTCCTCGCAAGGGCGACGCAGCCGAGGTCGTCATCATCGAGCTCGTGACCGAGCCGGTGAAGGGCGCCAAGGCCGAGACCACCGTCACCAAGGTGGAGCCGGTCGAGGAGGCTACTGCCGAGGAGACCACCGAGGAGTAGGCTCTTGCCGCCTCGCACATAGCATTGCCAGGGGCTCGCATGCGCGGGCCCCTTTTTGATGCATCGCCTATGGGCGAGGGGTGCATGGCGTGTGGCTTTGCGGTGTCACTTGGACCGCCGGAAGCCTGTCTTGCAGCTTGCTGGCGGCTTATGGTGCCGGATTTAGGGCATTTGCGCGGCGGACAAGTATCTTTACGCCAACTTTGAAACGGGCCAAATATGGCCTTACAATCGCTTGAAAGCCGATAGGGCAGCGGACGCTGTAGTGAGCGATGACGCCCTCTGGATGAAACGGAGCCTTGCGTGGAACGGGAAGAAATGGCACGGGGTGACATCCGTGAGGATGCCGACGAGTCGGCACGGGAGCTGGCGCTGCCCGAGGACCTAGTTGCCGGGACCATTGCGATCACGCTTGGCTACCGAGGCGAGGGATTCGCGGGCTATGCGGAGCAGCCCGGCCAGCGTACCGTGGCCGGCGAGCTTCGCCAGGCGCTGCAGACGTTGTTGCGTCGCGACGTCGACATGGAGTGCGCAGGCCGTACGGACGCGGGGGTAAGCGCCCTCGGGCAGGTCGTGAGCGTGCCCGTCACCGCAGGGGAGCTGCAGCGCCCGGCGCGCCGTCTGATGGCGTCCCTCGTTGCGCTTACGCCTGACGACCTTTCCATACGCGGGCTTCGGCTGGGAGGGCCGTCCTTCTCCGCGAGGTTCGATGCGACGCAGCGCTCGTATCGCTACCGCATCTGCTGCGGTCCGGCGCGGCCCGTGCTGGCTTGGGACCACGCGTGGTGGCTGCGCAGCGTGCCGTCGCTCGATGCGGACGCGATGGACGTAGCGGCGCAGGCGCTCGTGGGGGAGCACGACTTCCGCAGCTTCTGCAAGGCGACGTCCGCGCACCTGCTCGAGGCGGACGGGCGCTCCTCGTGCCGTTGCCTTTCGTCCGTGCGCGTGAGCCACGTCTGTGAGGCGGGAGAGGAGCTCGTGGCCGTGGACGTGACGGGCAACGCATTCCTGCACAACATGGTCAGGATCATCGTGGGTTCGCTCGTGGAGGTTGGGCGCGGCCATCGCGACGCCGCGTGGCTCGAGGGTGCGCTTGCGGCGCGGGACCGCTCGGCAGCCGGCCCCACGGCGCCAGCGCGGGGCCTTGTGTTCGAGCGGGTCGACTACCCCGAAGGTGCGCTCGAGGCGTGGAGGTAGCCGTGCCGCCGCTTGCGGACATCGCGTGACGGCTGCATGACGACTCAAATTAACGTGTGTGAAGATTTTTAGCCCAAGGCGTACATTGTGTGCCTTGGGTATAATGCACTCCGCGTTTTGCGACAAAAGCGCAGGTAAATACATATGTTCATCTGCTCATATGTTGACGCTTGGCGATGTGGACGCCCAGCGCGACGGCATTAAACATAAAGATGTAAACAGGTTGGAGCACACGTGACACCAGGCACCATTTTGGACGTACTTCTGGACAGCGTGCACGACACGCTGGAGCTGATTCCGTTCCTCTTTCTCACCTACCTTGCGATGGAGGCGCTCGAGCACACGGCCGGCGGTCGCACGGAGCTCATCATCGCGCGCGCCGACAAGTCTGGCCCCATCGTGGGTGCCCTCCTGGGCGCGCTGCCGCAGTGCGGCTTCTCCGCAATGGCCGGCACGCTGTACGCGGCGCGCGTGGTTTCGGCCGGCACGCTCGTCTCCGTCATCCTCGCGACGTCCGACGAGATGATTCCCGTGTTCGTGGCGCACGCGGAGCCGGCGGGCCGCATGTTCGCGATCATCGGCTTCAAGGTGGTCGCGGGTATGATCGTGGGCCTTTTGGTCGACGCGGTGCTGCGCGCGCTGCATCGCGCGGGCGACGGCCACGCGCATATTGCGGAGCTGTGCGAGGCCGCCCACTGCGACTGCGGGGAAATCGATGCGGACGCGGATGGCGCGTTCTTCTCGCCCGGGGCGCCCTCCGCGGGCGAGAAGAACACTGCCGCGGCCGCGGCGCAGGGCGATGCTCACAATCATGCCCATGCGCATGGCCACAACCACGCGCACGGCCATGGTGCGTCGTGCGGGCGCCGAGTGTGGCACATCGTGCGCAGCGCGCTGGTGCACACGGCGGAGGTCACGTTCTTCATCTTCCTGGTGACGCTGGTGTTTGGCTTCGTGATCGAGGCGGCCGGCACCGACGCCATCGCCCAGGTGCTGGGCAGCCACCCCGTGCGCGCCACCATGCTCGCCGCGCTCATCGGGCTCATCCCCAACTGCGGCGCCTCCGTGGCAATCACCCAGCTGTACCTGCAGGGTTCGCTTGCGGCGGGCCCCATGATGGCCGGCCTTCTGGTCTCCGGTGGCATGGGTCTGCTCGTACTGTTCCGTACCAATCGCGACATGCGGCAGAACCTCGTCATCACGGCGTTCGTGTACGTGGTGGGCGTAGTTCTGGGGCTTGTGGTCGCTGGATTAGGTATCATCTTCTGATAGGGCGCCCTCGGGCGCATTCGGCCCTGGGGAGGAAGCATGCCATTTAGACAGCGCGAGAGGTTCGAGCGCACGGACGTCCCTCGCTACAGCCCGTATCGCAACGCCGTCGCCATTGGCGTGCTGGTGGCGGTGGGCGTGCTTCTGGTGGTGCTGCTGAGCACGCTGTGGGCGAAGGCGCAGAAGCCCATCAGCGTCGGCAACGAGTCCCTGAGCAAGTCGATTCAGGCGCAGGGGCAGGTGACGAGCCCGGACGGCTACACCGTGTCGCAGGACTCGTTCACGAACGTGCTGGTGCTCACGGTGGACGACGTGAACGCGAAGTCGCCCAAGCTCACGAAGGCCCAGATCCTGAGCCTGGACGCCACGGCGCGCAAGGGCACGCTCGTGACCATCCCCCTGGACACCAAGGTGAACGACGGCAAGGCGGACGTGCGCCTGCAGGACCTGTACTCCGGCTCCGGTGCGTCCGCGTGCATCGTGCCGCTGGCGACGGCCGCGAACCTTCGCATGACCCATGCCATGCTTGCCTCGGACGACGTGTGGGACAAGATCGAAAGCTACAAGGGCGCCGGCGTGAGCGCGCTTTTGAGCCACGGCGCCGACCTGCTGTACAGCATCAACACGGACATGAGCACCGGCGACCTGATGGACGTGGCCGAGCTGGTGCAGTCCATCGGCGTGAACAACCTGAAGCGCATGGACGCGCCGGCGAGCCAGGAGGCAGACGGCGCGGGCGGCAACTGGTCGGTCCTGAACTCCGCACAGCTGGGCGCTGACATCGGGATCATGGTGCCCGCGGCGTAGCGCCGTCGCGGCGCCGCCCCGCGGTTTGTACAGTTGTTGAACTCCACCGCTCCATCACACGACGTTAGGCACGGTAGGGGATAATTCGACCTGCAGCACTATCCGCCGCATCGCGCGGCACGGTCGCCCAATCGTCGTTTGGAGAGCTCGCGGAATGGTTCCTCACACGCCTGGAATATCGGTCATCATGCCGGCGTACAACGTGGACGGATATGTGCGGCGTGCCGTCGAGAGCCTGCAGCATCAGACGTTTGGCGACTTCGAGCTCCTGGTGGTGGACGATGGCTCGACAGACCGCACCGGGCAGATTCTGGACTCCATCGCAGACCGCGACATCCGCGTGACGGTGTACCACCGCCAGAACGGCGGCGCCCCGGCGGCCCGCAACTACGCGCTCGACCGCGCGCGCGGCACGTACGTCATGTTCATGGACGCGGACGACTGGGTCGAGCCGCGCATGCTGGAAGAGATGTACGAGTTTGCCCAGGCAAACCGCCTGGAGCTCGCTATTTCCGGCTTCTACATCGACACGTACTACGGCAGCGCGGACGAGCACACGACGGAGCTCAAGTCCTGCGCAGACGCCGTGTACCAGACACAGGGGGAGTTCCGCGCGGCGGCGTTTCGCCTGTTCGACCAGAACCAGCTGTATCCGCCCTGGAACAAGCTGTTCCTGCGCGAGCGCATCGAGCGCCTGAGCATCCGCTTCCGCCCCACGTTCTGGGACGACTTCCCCTTCGTGCTCGACTTCATCCGCGACGTGCAGCGCGTCGGCGTCATGTCGCGCCCGTACTATCACTTCATCCGTCAGCGCAGCGAGTCCGAGACCTCCCGTTGGCGCCCGGACATGTACGCAAAGCGCGAGGAGGAGCACACCTGGATGCTCGACCTCTACAAGCACTGGGGCCTGTCCGGCGATGCCGCCAGCAACGAGATGATTCAGCGCCGCTACATCGAGCGTCTCGTCGGCTGCATCGAGAACGTGTGCAACCCCAAGTGCGAGCTAAGCGAGAAGGACAAGCTCTCCCAGATCGATGCCATGATCAACAGCGAGCGTGCGCAGATCGCGGTGGTTGCGGCGCGTCCGCGCTCCCGCATGATGGCCGCGATGCTCGTACCCATCAAGCAGCGCAACGCCGTCTTGGCCTATCAGGAGGGCAAGTTCATCTCGTTCGTGAAGCGTCACAACACCAAGGTGTTCGCGACGCTGAAGGCCAACCGCTAGCGCCCGTCCTGTGGGCGGGCGTACAGCGCCGCCAGCTCCTGCAGCACGTCCACCATGGCCTCGAGCTCCGGCACGGGCACAAACTCGCGCACCCCGTGCGCGTTGTAGTAGCACGCGGAGAGGTTCGCGCACGCAAAGCCCCTAAAGCTCAGCTGGCTGCCGTCGGTTCCGCCGCGCATGGGCACGCAGCGCATCTGCTGCCCCACCTTCGCATACGCTGTCCGGGCGTTCTCTATCAGGTGTCGGTACTCGGGGCGCGTCACCACGTTTGCCAGGTTGTGGTACTGGTCCTCGATCTGGATGGTCAGCACTTCTCGCCCGCCGCCGTACGTCTGGTTCACAAGGTCCACGGCGCGCCTCATCACGTCCTTGCGAGACTCCACCTTCGCCTGGTCGTGGTCGCGAATGATGTAGTCGGCACGCGCCTCCTCGCAGTTGCCTTCCATCCGCTCCAGGTAATAGAAGCCCTCGTAGCCCTCGGTGTACTCCGGCCGCTCCTGCGCGGGAATCATCGCATGGAACCTCATGACGGCCTCGGAAGCGTTCACCATGATGCCTTTCGCTGTGCCCGTGTGAACGGAGGTCCCGCTTGCACGTACCTTTGCCTCCGCGGCGTTGAACGTCTCGTAGCAGAACTCGCCCAGGGGACCGCCGTCGATGGTGTAGCCAAAGCTTGCGCCAAACTCCTTAAGGTCGAGAAGCGCCGCCCCGTGGCCGATCTCCTCGTCCGGCACAAAGGCAACCGCCAGCCGCGGGTGGGGGAGCGTGGGGTCCTGACGAAGCCGCGCAAGCAGCGACACCACCATGGCGACGCCGGCCTTGTCGTCGCCGCCCAGAAGCGACGTGCCGTCGCTCGTCACCAAATCCCAGCCCACCATGTGTTCAAGCTGCGGGTTCGTGGCGGGGCTTATGGCAACCTCGCGTCCGTCGCGCCCGCGACCGATGGTAAGGGTGCCGCCGTCGTAGTGCCTGACCTGCGGGCGCACGGGGTCGCCGTACGTCTGCCACGCGGTGTCCAGGTGGCAGCACAGGCCCAGCGCCGGCAGCCCCTCCGCACCCGCGCTTGCCGGCCAGTGTGCCGTCACGTAGGCGTTTGGCGTCACCGTCACGTCCTGGGCGCCAAGTGCGCGCAGGTCCGCGGCCACCACGTTTGCCATGTCAAGCTGGCTTGCCGTGGAGGGCACGGCATCTGCCGTCAGGGGGTTCGATTGCGACGGCACCGCGCAGTAGCGCAGGAAGCGGTCGAGAACGTCGCTCATGCAGGGTCCTTTCTTTCACATGGCTGCGGGGCGCGTGCCGCCGCGTCGTGCGCCGGCCGCGCCCCGCCCAAAGCTTGCGGATGTCTTGCTACTCCTTGACGCCGTACTTCTCGTAGTATGCGTCGATGGACGCTTTCAGCGCGTCGTCAATCACCACGCGCCCCTCTACCTCGTGGTCGTACAGCGCGTCCACGACCTCCGCCATGGTCACGATGGACGCGACGGGGAAGCCGTAGCGCTCCTGGATCTCCTGCTGGGCGGTCACCTTGCCGCCCTTGCCGACCTCCATGCGGTTGAGCGACACCATCAGGCCCACCACCTGCACGTCCGCGGCGGCCTTCAGCTTGGGGTACGTCTCGTCGATGGACTTGCCGGACGTGGTCACGTCCTCCACGATCACCACGCGATCGCCGTCGTGCAGCTCGTAGCCCAAGAGCTGGCCCTTGTCCGCGCCGTGGTCCTTTACCTCCTTGCGGTCGCTGCAGTAGCGCACCTCCTTGCCGTACAGCTCGTGGTACGCGATGGCCGTCACCACGGCCAGGGGAATGCCCTTGTACGCCGGGCCAAACACCACGTCGAAGTCGTCGCCAAAGTTGGCGTGGATCGCCTGCGCATAGTACTTGCCCAGGCGGCTGAGCTGCTCGCCCGTCACGTACGCGCCGGCATTCATGAAGAACGGGGACTTGCGGCCGCTCTTGAGCGTGAAGTCGCCAAACTTCAGCACGTCGCTCTGGACCATGAAATCGATGAACTCCTGCTTGTAG
>CACWMM010000007.1:0-44200 GCA_902761955.1 uncultured Olsenella sp.
CGGAGCCGCCAGCGGCGTTAGTGTTGGCACATAGCACGTTACACCGCAGTGCGTGGTCTAGGCACTACGTACGATTTCCGGCTAGATGGCCCGACGTGCAACTTCGTGTGAATGGGACGGTCCTCAAGCGACGTCGCTTGAGGACCACTACAGTGCCGAAGGCTGCGTCGATAGGGGGGTCGAAGCGCCCTTCCGAGGTCGCGATAGCCAATCGCGAGCGTAAAACGCTATTGCTCGGGAACGAGCGCCGCAGACGCGAACCGACGACATCTGGCCTTCCGCGTCTCGACGCAAGGCAACCCTCAAGCGACGTCGCTTGAGAAACCCAAAAGCTTCAAAAGTGAAATGGGAGACGTTCGTACCGCTGAGCGCGCCCCATGTACCCGCAACACGTGGTCCAGTTTTCGCGACATTGCTGCCGGTGGACTCCTTTGGCCTCCCTGAAATTCAACATCGGCCGTGTGCTGGCGCTCGGTCGAGCGCAAGGGCGGGAAAGGTGCCAAACGCAATGAGCGCCGACGCATGGTGCGCGGCAACGTGCTGGGCAGTTGATGCGGTCCTGCAAACTGGAGCAAGGCGCAACCAACTACATGTCAAAACCTCACCAGATATGGTAAGGTTTTGACATGACACACTACGAGCAGCTCTATAGCATTGCGGCCGATAACTACGGCATAGTGACTTCCGCGCAGGCCAAGGGCATGGGCATCTCCGACAAGGAGATGTCTGCCATTGCGGCGCGCGGAAGGATTCGACGTCTAGGGCGAGGCGTCTATAAGATTGTCGACTACATTCCGGTCGAGAACGATCCATATGCAGAAGCAGTCGCCCTTGTCGGGGATGGAGCTTACCTTTATGGCGAATCCGTCCTGGGACTGCTGCGCCTGATGCCTACGAACCCTACACGCATTTTTATAGCGTCCCCCAAGCGCGTTCGGCGGCATCTTCCGGGAAACATACGCCTGAAGCGCGCTCCCTCGGGCCAGGTACCAACGGAGTATGATGGTGTGCCTTCTCAAACCGTCGCCGATGCAATCAAGTCTTGCGTGGGCTGCGTGATGGGCGAGAGGCTCTGCGATGCAATCGAAGAGGCGGCACGACAGGGCTTCTTGGACAAAGCGGAAAAGGATGATCTCACGGGGGTGGCGTATGGTCTCGAAGAAGCCGAACAGCGTCAGAAACCTTGATAACTCAATCAGAAGAATTGCCGGTCAGGCGAACTATATGGCGGCAAGGACGCTTGTTTCTAACGCAATGGTCGGCAGCATGCTTCCCTCCGGGGTCGTAAAGGGAGGCACGTCAATCAAGCTTAGGTTTGGCAGTCTTGCCACACGCTACACGACCGATCTAGACGCCGCTAGAGTTGACTCGATTGATGAGTTTCGCAACCAGCTTTCCGCGAGGCTCCGTGATGGTTGGGAGGGTTTTGGAGGGCGGGTAGTCACGGGAAGGCAGGCTCGGCCAAAGGGCGTACCGAGCCAGTACGTGATGCAGCCTTTTGAAGTGAAGCTCTCCTACCTTGATAAACCGTGGTGCACTGTGCTGCTTGAGGTCGGACACGACGAGATTGGCGACGCCGACGAGCCAGAAATGGTTGAGCCTAAGGAGGCCAACCGCCTTTTGGAATCCATGGGATTCCCTGCCCTTGGCCCCGTTCCTGTTATGCCGCTTGACTACCAAATAGCGCAGAAGCTGCATGGCGTAAGTGCTCCTGGAAGCACCAGAGCACACGATTTAATCGACTTGCAGGTAATTGTAGGCAACGCATCCGATCAGATAGATTGGCATCGCGTTAGACGTATTTGTGAACGGTTATTTGCATACCGCAAGCAGCAAGCATGGCCGCCTACAGTTGCTCCGGAACAGAGCTGGGAAACGCTCTATGCCGACCAACTCTTGCCTGAACCCGTGAAGCAGACGGCTAGCGAAGCGGTCGAATGGGTGAACGACCTTATTGGTTCGATCGCATCCGCCTCATAGGCAAATACGACCGGCTAATGACTCGATCCCCAACCCAAGAAACCAATTTGCCCGACTCTGCTGCCAGCAGAGGACTTTGCTCTTCCCGAAACCTAACATCGGTCGTGCGCGCAGGTGCGCGTGCCTGACGCGCGGCTTGGCGCAAGCCACGGCGCAGTGCAAACACGAACGAGTTCGGGACGAGGAGAAGAACATGAGAATCAACAAGGCGATCATTGGTGCTTGTGCGGCGTCCGGCGCGCTCGTGCTTGCGCTGGCAGGGTGCGGGTCGGGCGGCTCTTCCTCTGGCTCCAAGTCGTCGGACGACTCCTCCTCTGCAAAGCAGGAGCAGACCGCCAAGAAGGCGGATCCCAAGAAGGAGGCCTCCGTCAAGGTGACGATCGACGGTGCGCAGATGGCGACCGACTACGATGGCAACCCCTGCGTCGTCGTCAACTACACGTTCACGAACGTGTCGAACAAGGATGCTCAGTCGTTCACGTCCTCCACGTACACCGAGGTCTACCAAAACGGAGTCCAGTGCGACACGGCCGTGACCGATGCGGCGGATGGCAACTCGCTGATCACCAACGTCCAGGCGGGGCATTCCGTCCAGGTGCAGGAGGCCTACAGCGTGAAGGACACGTCGGACATCGAGGTCAAGGTGTACGCGGTCGAGAACATATTCGACGGCAAGACGCCCCTGGCAGAGCAGAAGATCAGTCTCTCGTAGGGCAGTTAGCAGGAACGTGAAAGGCAGGCTTTACTCGTGAAACGCAACAAGCTCCTCTTGGTCGCACTCATCCTAGGCGCGGCATACGTGGTCTACAGCCTCTGGTACTGGTTTGGAGGCGGCGCGGCAGGGTCCGTGGGTGCTGACTCCGCGTCCCAGGTGGGCGCTGGCCTTGCGACCATGCTCGTGACGCCCCACCTTGTCCTTACCATGGTCGCGGTCGTGTTCAACGCGCTGGCGTTCTTCATGGGCAAGCGGGCCTTCGCGCTTGTGGCGGGGATTCTCTACGCAGTCGCGATGGTACTCTTCCTTGCATACTTCTTCTTCGTGCTGGTTCAGATGATTCTGTGCTTCGTTGCGTACGCGAAGATGCCAAAGAAGGGTGACGCATAGCACGCAGACCCGACGTTCGGACAGGCTTTCAATCAAGTAAACAACGCAGACGAGAAGGACTGGCGGCCACGGTCGCTGGTCCTTCTCGCCTGCTGGCGTACCTGTCTCGCGAATGCCTTGCGCCACCCGCTAGACGGCGGCCCTGCGCTACCCCAGGATGCAGTGCTGGAACGCGCCGTCCACGTAGAGCCCAAAGCTGTGCGAGCCGTCCTTGGGGATGCCCACGCTGCCGGGGTTGAAGCACCACACGGCGGGGTTCGCCTCGCTTTGCTGGTTTATTTTCTTATGCGTGTGGCCATAGACCATCGCCGCGCCGGCCGGCAGCGTGGGCATGTGGTCCACGGAGTTGTGGATGCCCGGCCCCCACACGTGGCCGTGCGTGAGGAACAGCTCGCGCCCCGCGCCCGCCGCGTGCGGGTTTGGCGCCTGGGGGTCCCACAGCACGTCGTAGTCGGCCATGCAGGGGAAGTCCAGCACCATCTGGTCGACCTCCGCCTCGCAGTTGCCCCGCACGCAGATGACGCGGTCCGCGATGCCGTTCAGCATCGCGACGACCTCCTTCGGGGCGTAGTCCGCCGGGAGGTCGTTGCGGGGCCCGTGGTACAGGAGGTCACCCAGAAGGACGACGCGGTCCGGCTGCTCGGCGTCGATGGCGTCCATGAGCCGCGCGCACCACTGGGCCGCGCCATGGATGTCGGACGCAATCAGGAGCTTCATGATCTTCTCCACTTCCGTGGCCTCCACAGGGGCGCCACATGAGGTTTTGGCTTGGGACCGATGGTCCCACTTGGGGGCACCTGCGGTCAAACAGTGGCATCTACCTGCGTAGATGTCGCGGGGCGAGAAACGCCGTCCCCGTGCTCGAACCCTATAGCGCATATTTCAAAAAATCTAATGTGTGAGGACTTAGATTATGTATAGAATCAAAACGCATGGGAACAATGAGGATTGTACAACGCGGATAGAACGTCCCGAAGCCGGCGCGGCCGGTCGTTGGGAGACAGGGAAAGGAACTACACCATGGCAAAGATTCTTGGCATCGACCTTGGTACCACAAACTCGGCGATGGCCGTCCTCGAGGGTGGCAAGCCCACCATCATCGTGAACGCGGAGGGCGACCGCACCACCCCGTCCGTCGTGGGCTTCCGTCCCGATGGCGACCGCATCGTTGGCAAGGCCGCAAAGAACCAGGCCGTCACCAACCCTAAGAACACCGTCTTCTCCATCAAGCGCTTCATGGGCCGCCGCTACGACGAGGTTGGCTCCGAGCTGAAGACCGTCCCGTACACCGTGAAGAGCGGCACCGGCTCCCGCGCCGTCGTCGAGATCGACGGCCAGGACTACACGCCGGAGCAGATCTCCGCGATGATCCTTTCGAAGATGAAGGCCGACGCCGAGAAGTACCTGGGCGAGGCCGTCACCGATGCCGTCATCACCGTCCCCGCGTACTTCAACGACGCCCAGCGCCAGGCGACGAAGGACGCCGGCAAGATCGCGGGCCTGAACGTCAAGCGTATCGTGAACGAGCCGACGGCGGCCGCACTGGCCTATGGCCTGGACAAGAAGGGCATCGACCAGAAGGTCCTGGTGTTCGACCTGGGCGGCGGCACCTTCGACGTGTCCCTGCTTGACCTTGCCGACGGCGTTGTCGAGGTTCTGGCCACCAACGGCGACAACCACCTGGGCGGCGACGACTGGGACCAGAAGGTCATCGACTGGATGGCCGACAAGTTCCAGCAGGAAAACAACATCGACCTGCGCAAGGACCCGATGGCGCTGCAGCGTCTGAAGGAGGCTGCGGAGAACGCGAAGAAGGAGCTCTCGAGCGCCCAGCAGGCGGACATCAACCTGCCGTTCATCACTGCCGACGCGACGGGCCCCAAGCACCTGAACTACACGTTGACCCGTGCGGAGTTCGAGCGCATCACCCGCGATCTTCTCGACCGCTGCAAGGCGCCTGTGACCAAGGCGCTGCGCGACGCCAACCTGCAGATCTCTGACGTGAACGAGGTCATCCTCGTCGGCGGCTCCAGCCGTATGCCCGCCGTCCAGGAGCTCGTGAAGCAGATGACCGGCAAGCAGCCGAACATGTCCGTGAACCCGGACGAGGTCGTCGCTGACGGCGCTGCCGTCCAGGGCGGCGTCCTGACCGGCGACGTCGAGGGCATCCTGCTTCTGGACGTTACCCCGCTTTCCCTTGGCGTCGAGACCATGGGCGGCGTGATGACCAAGATGATCGACCGCAACACGACCATCCCGACGTCCAAGACCGAGGTGTACTCCACCGCTGCGGACAACCAGACCTCCGTCGAGATCAACGTCCTGCAGGGCGAGCGCGAGATGGCTGCCGACAACAAGAGCCTGGGCAAGTTCCAGCTCACCGGCATTCCCGCGGCCCGTCGCGGCGTACCCCAGATCGAGGTCACGTTCGACATCGACGCCAACGGCATCGTGAAGGTCACCGCAAAGGACAAGGCGACCGGCAAGTCGCAGCAGATCACGATCAGCGGCTCCACCGCGCTTTCCGACGACGAGGTCGACCGCATGGTGAAGGACGCCGAGTCCCACGCCGAGGAGGACAAGAAGCACAAGGACGAGATCGAGATCCGCAACCAGACCGACTCGCTTGCGTACAGCACCGAGCAGACGCTGAAGGACTTGGGCGACAAGGTTCCCGCCGACATGAAGAAGCAGGTGGAGGACGCGGTCGCCGAGGCCAGGAAGGCCCTGGACGGCACGGACATGGACGCCATCAAGGCGGCCGGCGACAAGCTGCAGGAGGTTGGCCACAAGCTGGCCGAGATCGTCTACAGCGACACGAACGCGCAGACCGGCGCGGGTGCCGGCGCGGCTCAGCCGACCGGTGACCCCGACGACGTGGTGGACGCGGACTACGAGGTCGTGGACGACGACAAGGACAACAAGTAAGCTCGTCGCGTTGAGCGAACAATAGCTATCCGAGGGGCGGTCTGAGGGCCGCCCCTTGGGGGATTCCCGAAGGAGGGTGACGTGAAGGTGCCAGTCGAGGACGCGGAGGAGAAGAACAAATCCACTGAGGCCCAGGCCGCGCCGGAAGCGAAGGCGACGGACGAGCTGGATCCCGAGGAGGAGGCGGCTCGCGTGGAGGCTGCGAAGCGTGCGGGCGAGGCCGCTGCCGCCGAGGACTTCAAGGCGGACGCAAGCAAGGTGCGCGCGGAGCGCGACGAGCTGCAGAAGCAGCTCGAGGAGGCCGCTGCTGACGTCGAGGCCGCGAAGAAGCAGGCCGCGGACGCAAGCGAGCGCCTGGTGCGCCTGCAGGCGGACTGGGACAACTATCGCAGGCGCACGGCCCAGGAGCGCCTGGACGAGCGCGAGCGCGCTGCCGAGAAGCTCGTGGTGAACCTGCTGCCGGTCTTGGACGACATGGAGCGCGCGTCCGAGCACGCCGCGAAGAACGACGCGGACAACGAGAGCCTGATGCAGTTTGTGGACGGCGTGAACGCGGTACACGACAAGATGCTCTCTGTCCTGGCGAAGGAGGGCGTCGAGGTGATCGACCCCGTGGGCGAGCCGTTTGACCCGTTGATCCACCAGGCGGTGGGACGCGAGGAGAACAAGGACGCCTACGACGAGACCGTGGCCCAGGTGTACCAGAAGGGCTACTCCATGGGTGGCAAGGTCATCAGGAACGCTATGGTGACGGTGACCTTTGGCGGGCCGAAGAGGCCGGCTCCCAAGGCGGAGGACGACTCCGAGGCCGAGGGCGGCGCGAAGGACCCCGGCAAGGCCGCCGACGCCGAGTAACAAGGTAAGTTGACCAACGCGCCCGGGCCCAGCAGGTTCGGGCGCGGCTATTTGGAAGGAGGCGTTAGCTCGCATGACGGACAAGAGGAACTACTACGACATCCTTGGCGTGAAGCGCGACGCCGACGCCGACGAGATCAGGAAGGCCTTCCGCAAGCTGGCCGTGAAGTACCATCCGGACGCGGGCGGCGACGCGCAGAAGTTCAAGGAGATCAGCGAGGCGTACACGACGCTCTCCGACCCCCAAAAGCGCAAGGAGTACGACCAGCTGCTGATGTTCGGCGGCATCCCCGGCGCGGACTTTGGCGGCTCGGGCGGACGCAACCGCACGTACACGTACACGACGGGCGCGAACGGCGCCGACTGGTCCGAGATATTCGACAACATCAGGAACGGCGACGGCGCGTTTGGCGGGTTCGACTTCTCGTCCATCTTTGGCGGGGCGGGAGGCCCGGGCGCAGCGCGGTCGAACAGGCCCGTCAAGGGCGGCGACCTCACCATGTCCATCGACATCTCCGCGGAGGAGGCGTTTGCCGGCGCGCAGCGCAAGGTGTCGTACACGATACCCTCCACGGGCGAGCGCCAGTCGCTTACCGTGAAGGTGCCGGCCGGCGCCGTGGACGGGGGCAAGCTCCGCTATCGCGGGCGTGGCGAGTACGGCATGAACGGCGGCGCGCGCGGCGACCTTGTGGTGACGACGAACGTGGCCGAGCACCCGCTGTTCAAGCGTGACGGTGCCGACGTGCGCATGGAGGTGCCCATCAGCGTGTTCGAGGCGGCGCTCGGCGCCCAGGTGGACGTCCCGACGCCGGACGGGCACGAGGTCAGGCTGAAGGTTCCCGCGGGCACCCAGGACGGCAAGACGTTCCGGTTCAGGGACCTTGGCGCCCCGGACGTGAAGCACAAGGGGAGCCGTGGCGCGATGTACGTGACGGTGAAAGTCGTGGTGCCTACGCACCTCTCGCCCAAGGAGAGGGAGTCGCTGCAGGTCATGAGGGATAATGACAAGCGCGACTACCGAAAGGACGTGGAACGCTATGGCGCGTAGGGACGAGGACGACAAGAGCAAGCCACTGTACATGATCAGCGTGGCGGCGGAGCTGACGGGCATGCACCCGCAGACCCTGCGCGTGTACGAGCAGAAGGGCCTGGTGACGCCCGGGCGCTCGCGCGGCAACACGCGCCTGTACTCGCAGGGCGACATCGAGCGACTGAACCTCATCAGCAAGCTGACGGACGAGGGCATCAACCTCGCCGGCGTGGTGAGGATCCTGGACATGCGCGAGCGCGCCATGGAGCGCGACAAGGAGATAGACCGCCTGCGCCGCCGCGTGCGCGAGCTTGAGGACGAGGTCCACGAGCTGCGCATGAGGGAGAAGATCACCGCCCTCGCACGCTACGACGGCGCGGGACCGGAGCAGGTCATGCGTGGGCTGCTCTCGAACGGCAAGGACCGCGGCGTCTGAGGCTGGGTCGCCGGCGCGTGGCAGGCTCTTCTCGCCCGCGCGGGCGTTTGTCGCTAGCTACAAAAACTGGGTTTTACCTGGGCGCCCCTTCCCCGTACCTTTGTGTGGGGAAGAGGCGCCTTCGTGTGTGGCGGCCATGTGGCAGAAGTCTTGCGTGGGGCATGCACGGGCGGCGCGGGAATCCAGGGGAGGAGCTAGCATGAGCGAGTTTCTTGCAAGTCGCTTTGCCAACGCGTGTCCGTATCGTCCCGGCGAGCAGCCGAAGGACCGCGCGTACGTGAAGCTGAACGCGAACGAGACGAGTGTGGCGCCGAGTCCGCGCGTGCGCGACGCACTGCGTGACGAGGGGCTCTTTGAGGGGCTGGGGCGCTATGCTGACCCGTGCTGCATGCCGCTGCGCCGTGCCGTGGCGCGTACGTATGGCGTTGACGCGGGCGAGGTGTTCGTGGGCAACGGCTCGGACGAGGTGCTGGGCTTTGTGATGCAGGCGTTTATGGGGCCAGGCGCGCGCGTGTGCTTTCCGGACGTGACGTACGGCTTCTACCACGACTTTGCGGTTACCTTTGGGCTCGACTGGGAATATGTGCCCGTGCGCGACGACTTTGGCGTCGACGTTGCGGCGCTGTGTGACACCGACCGTCACGTGCTGCTGGCGAACCCAAACTCCCCGACGGGCATCGCGCTGGGGAGGGACGAGGTCGAGAAGATCGTGGCCTCGCGGCCCGAGCGTCTTGTGGTGCTGGACGAGGCGTACGTGGACTACTGCGGCGAGAGCTGCGTTCCGCTGGTGCGCGAGCACCGCAACCTGATCGTGGTGCACACCATGAGCAAGTCGCGCAACCTCGCCGGCGCGCACATTGGCTATGCCATTGCGCAGGCGGACCTGGTGAAGGACCTGGAGGACATCAAGTTTGCATTCAATCCGTTTAACCTGAGCGCGCCGACCATGGCCGTGGGCATCGCGGCGCTTTCCGACCCGGAGTACTACCGCGCGACGGTTGCCGACACGGTGCGCACGCGCGAGGCGTCCCGCGCGGAGCTCGAGTCCATGGGCTTTGCGGTGTTGCCCTCGAGCACGAACTTCCTGCTGGCGTCGCATCCGGACCTGGATGCGCGCGCGTGGTGCGCCGAGCTGCGCGCCGCCGGCGTGCTGACGCGCCACCACGACACGGAGAGGCTTCGCCCGTGGCTGCGCGTGACGGTGGGCACGCCGGAGGAGATGCGCGTGTTTCTGGACCAGACGCGGCTGATACTGGGGCGCGCCCGGGCATAGGGACGCCTGCGCGCAGGGCGCTACTGCGCAAGGAGCTCCTGGCAGAGCTCGATCTTGCGCACGACGGACAGCTGCTCCATCTGCGTGCGGGACCTGTAGTCGAGGCCGCAGACGGAGGCAATCTTGCCCAGGCGGTAGCGCACGGTGTTGGGGTGCTGGCCCAGCGCCTGGGCGGCGGCGTCGACGGACTCGCCGGCGTCGCAGTACGCCTCGAGCGTCAGCAGCAGGCTGGAGCCGGTCTCCGCATCGAAGCTGCGCAGCGGCTCCAGCACGCCGTCCGCCCACGCGGCCACGCGCGCGTCGCCCGCGCACGGCAGAAGCGCCTGCAGCACGCCCAGGTCCGCGTAGTGCACGGTACCACCGCCGCGCCGGCGCGCCACAAGGGCCGCGCGCCGCGCCTCCAGCACGGCGTCACCCATCTGTCCCAGGTCAAAGTGGACGCGGCTCACGCCCACGGGCGCCGTCACCTCGTGCTCCAGCACGTCCGCGCGCAGGGTGCCCACCAGCCCGTCCAGCTGCGCGCGGCCGTCCACCACGTCTGACTCCGCGCTCGCCACGTACAGCAGGCCGTCGTCGTACGGCGCAAGCAGGCAGCGCAGGCCGCTTATCCGGCTCTGGTGGTAGCGCGAGAGCGCCTGGGCAAGGCCCGCCTGCGACTGAGGCTCCGCGACGTACGCAATGACGTGCTCCTCGCCAAAGCTGGGGTTCAGGCGCAGCGCGTGGGAGCGCACGTCCTCGCTGCTCGCAGGCTCGCGCGTCATCAGGTCGAGCTCGTTCTGCGCAAACGACGCGTCCGCGAGCTCGGCCACGCGTCGGTCCACCTGGGCGATGACCGTGTCGAAGAAGAAGTCGTCGCGGGTGGCCAGAAACAGCGGGAAGTCGCGCGCGTTTGCATAGCGCAGCGCGGAGTCCGGTATGTCAAGGTGCAGCACGTTCTTGATCACGAGCCCGCTGACGCCGCGTCCCACCAGGTACTTTACGGCCTCGCCAATAAGCCACGGGTCATCGCGCGCATACAGGAACGTCGAGAGCACCAGCTGCCCCGGCTCGAAGTTGACGCGCTGGTAGCGGCTCTTGAGGCCGGGCATGAGCTCGTAGTCCAGGATGCCCACCTGCCCGATGGCGCGCGAGAGGCCGCCGGCGCCCGCCAGCAGGCGCACGCTCTGGGCGTAGGAGTTCATGAAGTCCGAGGCGGTATAGATCATCGCATACCCCCGTAGGTACAAAAACACCAAACTAAAACTGTCGAGAAGAACAATCACCATGGTAAATGCCGCGCCATAACGGCAAATAAGTTCTTCTCGCCTGAAAATGATTGTAGCTGAGTACAAAGGTTGGCCCTCGAAGTGAACGGCGAGGGGGCGTAGAGTCGCTTTCAACAGCGGCGCGGGCATGGGGCCCGCGCTACGGGCAGGCCGGATCCAGGAGCCCGTGTCAGACAGGACGACGCATGACGCAGATCAGGGTACTTTCCGCCAAGGAGATCTCGCAGGTCTTCACCGTGACCGACGCGCTCGAGGCGGTCGAGGACGCCTACCGCCAGAAGGCGGAGGGGGAGGCCACGGCGTGGCCCATGGTGTACGAGCAGTTCGAGCCCGGAGTGGCGGACATGGACATCCGCTCCGGCGAGCTGGCGGGCAGCGGCCTGTTTGGCCTGAAGCTCACGGCGTGGTTCTCGGGCAACCCCAGCCGCGGCCTGCCGGAGGTCTTTGGCACCACGCTCCTGTGCGACGACGCCACGGGCGCCCCGCTGGCGCTCCTGAACGCCGGCGCGATCACGGGGCTGCGCACCGGTGCCGCCGCGGCGCTCGGCGTGAAGTGGCTGGCGCGCAAGGACGCGTCGCGCCTGCTCGTGGTGGGTGCGGGCCACATGAGCACGTTCATGGTGGCCGCGACGCTCGCGGCGTGCCCCAGCATCGGCCACGTGGAGGTGTGGGACCCGCGCAAGGAGGAGGCGCCTGCCGCGCGCGTCGAGCTCATGCGTGGCGAGGTCCAGGCCATCCTGGAGGCCGCGGGCGCGATGCGCGAGTTCGAGCTCGTCGCCGTGGCGGACGGCAAGGCTGCCGCGGGCGCGGCGGACGCCATAGTCACCATCACCCCGGCGACCGACCCCGTGGTCCAGCTCGACTGGGTGCGCCCCGGCACGCACATCAGCGCGGTCGGCGCAGACATGGAGGGCAAGCAGGAGCTTGCGTCCGACCTTGTGGCCGCGGCCCGCGTGTTCGTGGACGACCGCGCGCAGAGCGTCACGTCCGGCGAGCTCGAGGTGCCCGTCAAGCAGGGTGCCATCACGCCGGAGCACATCGCCGCGGAGCTGGGGGAGGTCATCGCCGGCAAGGCGCAGGGCCGCACGTCCCAGGACCAGGTGACCGTGTTCGACACCTCGGGCATCGCCGCGCAGGACCTCGCGGCGTCGCGCATGGCCTACGACCGCGCCGTCGAGCGCGCCATGGGCACCGTGGTCGAGCTGTAGCGGGCGAGAAGAGCAACCCACATACGTGAAGGCACGCGGGCGGAGGCGCCCGCATACGGGGCGAGGCCCCACATACGGAGCGAGGCCCCACATACGGAGGCAGAAATGAAGATCAAGGACTTCAAGGTCGAGCAGTGGATGAACGCGTGGGAGACGAAGTGCACGTACAACGTGGCGGAGACCTGCACGTACTCCATGTCCCTCGACGAGGTGTTCGAGCTGTGCGAGGGCTCGGCCGAGGCCGGCGCCAAGGCGCGCGACGAGTTCCTGCATGCGTTCTGCAAGCGTCGCCTGACGTATGGCGACATCGAGGGCAGCCCCAAGTTCCTGGAGGGCATCTGCGGCCTGTACCAGACGGTCGAGCCGGGGCACGTCATCCCCACGCACGGCGCGGCCGGCGCCAACCATCTGGTGCTTACGACCCTGTGCGAGCCGGGCGACCACGTCGTTTCCGTCATGCCCACCTACCAGCAGCTCTACTCCATTCCCGAGATGTGCGGTGCCAACGTGAGCGTTCTGCACCTGGACAGGGAGCAGCGCTACCACGTGGACGCCGAGCGGCTCGACGCCCTGTGCGGCGACGACGTCAAGGTCATCTGCATCAACAACCCGGACAACCCCACGGGCGCGCTGCTTTCCGAGGAGGAGATCCGCGGCATCGTGGACATCGCGCGCAGGCACGACGCGTGGCTTTTGTTCGACGAGGTGTACCGCCTGCTCGTGCAGGACAGCGACGCGTTCACGACCTCGCCTATCGACCTGTACGACAAGGCCGTCGTGGTGAGCTCCATGTCCAAGGTGTGGTCCATGGCGGGAATCCGCCTGGGGTGGTGCATCACGAAGGACCCGCAGCTCCGCCATGACCTGCTGAGCCACCGCGACTACAACCTCATCAGCTGCGGGCTGTTTGACGAGGAGGTCGCCGCGTACGCCCTGGCGCACCGCGACGCGATCCTGGCCCGCAGCCACCGCATCGTCCGCCAGAACCTGCAGGTCCTGCAGGAGTGGGTCGACTCCGAGCCGCGTCTCTCGTTCGTGAGGCCCGAGGCCGGCACCACCGCCCTCGTCTACTACGACTACGATGTCGACTCCTACGACTTCTGCGCGGACATGGTCAAGACCACGGGTGCCCTCGTCACGCCCGGTGACGCCTTCGAGGAGCCGCACAGCATGCGCATCGGCTACGCGTACTCCGACAACCCCGACGACCTGCGCCAGGGCCTGGCCGCGATCTCCGCGTTCATGCGCACGCTCGAGTAGCGGCGCCGGCACCCACGGGCTCGAGGCGGCCTCTGCCAGACACAGGGGGCGCCGCACCTTCGATGGTGTGCCGCCCCCTTTCTTTTGGTTCTCTTTACCACGCGCAGAAAATCTATCTAAGAACGACTTAGATTTTTGTATAAGCCCCAGCTCATGGGGAACAATGAACCTTGATAACCAGATTCCCAGAAGGGAGAAAAGCATGAGATTCGACAAGTGGGCAGTGACGGCCCAGGAGGCGCTGCAGTCCTCCGTCAGCATAGCCGCCGACGCCGAGGCGGGTGAGGTTCGCCCCATCCACCTGCTGAAGGCACTGCTGCAATCCAACGAGCGCAACATCACCGCCATCATCGAGCGCGTGGGGGCGGACCCCGCACAGGTCGAGGCGCAGGTGGACCAGACCATCGCGCACGCCCCGCGCGTCACGGGTGACATGAGCCAGATGAGCATCAGCAACGAGCTCCGTCGCGTGGGCGACGAGGCCGAGAAGCTCGCCTCCAAGCTCGGCGACAGCTACGTCACGAGCGAGCATCTGCTGTGCGCGCTCGCGGACGAGAAGGGCGACGCCGGATCTGCGCTGCGCGGAGCGGGCATCACGGGCAAGCGCGTGCAGGAGGCGTTCAACGACCTGCGCGGCGACGAGCGCGTGACCTCGCAGGACGCGAAGACGCAGTTCGAGGCGCTGGAGCAGTACGGTCGCAACGTGACGGACCTCGCCCGCCAGGGTAAGCTCGACCCGGTCATCGGTCGCGTGGAGGAGATCCGCCGCACCATCCAGGTGCTCAGCCGCCGCACGAAGAACAACCCCGTCCTCATCGGCGAGCCTGGCGTCGGCAAGACCGCCATCGTCGAGGGCCTGGCAGAGCGCATCGCCGCGGGCGACGTGCCCTCCACCATCAAGGACAAGGAGGTCGTGGAGCTTGATATGAGCGCACTCGTCGCC
Source organism: uncultured Olsenella sp. (assembly GCA_902761955.1). GTDB lineage: Bacteria > Actinomycetota > Coriobacteriia > Coriobacteriales > Atopobiaceae > Parafannyhessea. Next base: position 14,284 of record CACWMM010000007.1, read on the forward strand.
GGCGCCAAATACCGCGGCGAGTTCGAGGACCGCCTCAAGAGCGTGCTGAAGGAGGTCCAGAAGGCAAACGGCAGGGTCATCCTCTTCATCGACGAGCTGCACACCATCGTGGGCGCAGGCGCGACCGAGGGCTCCATGGACGCCGGCAACATCCTGAAGCCGGCCCTGGCCCGTGGCGAGCTGCACATGATCGGTGCGACGACGCTGGACGAGTACCACAAGTACATCGAGAAGGACCAGGCCCTTGCCCGCCGCTTCCAGACGGTGTTCGTGTCCGAGCCTACGGTTGAGGACACCATCTCGATCCTGCGTGGTCTGAAGGAGAAGTACGAGCAGCACCACCGCGTGCGCATCACGGACGCGGCGCTGGTCTCTGCCGCGGACCTCTCCAACCGCTACATCAGCGAGCGCTTCCTGCCCGACAAGGCCATCGACCTGGTGGACGAGGCCGCGTCCCGCCTGCGCATGGAGCTCGACTCCATGCCCGCGGAGATCGACGCCGTCGACCGCGAGCTGACCCAGAAGCAGATCGAGGAGCAGGCCCTCATGAAGGAGGAGGACGACGCCTCGAAGGAGCGCCTCGCCACGTTGCAGAAGGAGATCGCGGTCACGCGCGAGAAGCTCGACGGCATGAAGGCCAACTGGGAGAACGAGAAGGACGCGATCGACCACGTCCAGGACCTCAAGAGCCAGATCGAGGACGCGAAGTCGCAGGTCGAGATGGCCACGCGTGCGGGCGACCTCGCGAAGGCGTCCGAGCTGCGCTACGGCAAGATCCCGGAGCTCCAGAAGAGCTACGAGGCGGCCGAGCACGCGCTCGAGTCCAAGCAGGAGGCCGGCGGCATCCTGAAGGAGGAGGTCACCCCGGACGAGATAGCGGAGGTCGTGAGCTCGTGGACCGGCGTCCCCGTCAGCAAGATGATGCAGGGCGAGATGGACAAGCTCAAGAACCTGGAGGCGGAGCTCCACAAGCGCGTCGTGGGACAGGACGAGGCCGTCAAGGCCGTCGCCGCGGCCGTGCGCCGCAGCCGCGCGGGCCTTTCCGACCCCAACCGCCCGATCGGCAGCTTCTTCTTCCTCGGCCCCACGGGCGTCGGCAAGACCGAGCTCGCAAAGGCCCTGGCAGAGTGCCTGTTCGACGACGAGAAGGCCCTGGTGCGCATCGATATGTCCGAGTACATGGAGAAGTTCAGCGTCCAGCGCCTCATCGGCGCGCCTCCCGGATACGTGGGCTACGACGAGGGCGGCCAGCTGACCGAGGCCGTACGCCGTCGTCCGTACTCCGTCATCCTCCTGGACGAGATGGAGAAGGCGCACCCCGACGTCTTCAACATCCTGCTGCAGGTCCTGGACGACGGTCGCCTCACCGACGGCCAGGGTCGCGTCGTGAGCTTCAAGAACACGATCATCATCATGACGTCTAACGTCGGCAGTCAGTACATCGCCGGCGCAAACGCGTCCAGCGACCCGAAGACGGTCCAGAAGCAGGTGAACGACGCCCTGCGCGCCACCTTCAAGCCGGAGTTCCTCAACCGTATCGACGACGTCGTGGTCTTCCACGCACTGGGCCTCGACGACATCGAGAAGATCGTGGACATCCAGCTGAAGGACGTCCGCAAGCGCCTCGACCGCGAGCGCATCAAGCTCGAGCTCACGCCTGCGGCCATCCAGTCGCTCTCGCTCGACGGACTCGACCCCGTCTACGGCGCGCGTCCGCTCAAGCGCCTCATCCAGCGCCAGGTGGTGGACAACGTCGCGTCGCTCATCATCGCGGGCAAGCTCCACGAGGGCGACACCGCGAGGATCGACGTGGGCGCGGACGACCAGCTCTTCGCAGAGCCCGTCCCTGCCGGCCAGAACTCCGACCAACCGTCGGACGACACGCCGGTCGAGCCGGACACGGTGGAGTAGCCAAGCGCCCAACGTGTCGAGTGGTCCAACACATAAGGTCAAGGCCGGCCGGGTGGGACATCCTGCCCGGCCGGCCTTTTGCCGTTTGCGCCGCCTTTGCGCCATAATGTTCCAAACGTTTGTGAGGGAGGCATCGTGACGGACGAGAAGGACCAGGCCCCAGAGCAGCTAGTCCCCGTGGACCAGAACTCAGAGGACGCCGTCGAGGACGCCGACGCCTCCGCCGTGGTCGACCCCGGCAGGTTCGGCCGCGTGGCACAGGGCGCCAGGGCGGCCGTCGCGCCAGGCAGCGTCCCGGGAGAGGGCAAGAGCCGCCATCCCGGGCGCGCGGTCATCGCGCTCGTGCTCGTCGTGGCGCTCGTTGGCTGCATCGCGGCCGCCGCGACGTACGGGGCAGAGCTCTGGGGCGGCAAGTCCGTGCCCTACGTCGTGGGAACCCCGCGGGAAACTGCAAGCAGCAAGATCCGGGCCAAGGGCTTTGCGGTAAAGGTGGCCTCCGTCGCGTCGGACGACCCCGAGGGCACGGTCGTGCGCACGAGCCCGGCGTCGGGCACGCGTGCCCAGGTGGGAAGCACCGTCACCGTCTACATCGCAAAGGCGCGCGTCGTGCCCAAGGTGTCCGGGCTCCAGCTGGGCGAGGCCAAAAGGGCGCTCCGCAAGGCAGGCGCCAAGAGCTTCTCCATCGCCTACGTGGCATCCGGCGCCGCCGACGGCAGCGTCGTCGCGACGGAGCCGGCGGAGGGCGCCACGTTCCAGGCGAGCGACACCATAACCATCAAGGTCGCGCGGCCGTACACGGTGCCGTACGTCGTGGGCAAGACGGAGGCGGACGCCCGCGCCGCCGTGGCCGAGGCCGGGCTCACCGCAAGCGTCACGTACGTGAAGTCAGACGAGGACGCCCAGACGGTCGTCGCGGCGGACCCCGCCCCCGGCACCACCATTGAGCAGGGCGCAACCGTCGCCTTGCAGGTGTCTGCGCCGTATCCCTCCGACTACCACCACCTGCGCGAGTACTTTGACTACAAGACGCACGTGACGGAGTTCCTGAAGGGCGAGGGCTTCCAGCTTGCGTCGTCCTCCACGGGCGATGGCGGCGCGGCGCGCGTGCTGTACGCCTCGGCGGACAAGGGCAACGTGACGGTGACGGACACCCCGTTCAGCCACAGCTTCCCCAAGGGCTCTGGCACCGAGGACGTGCTGGCGTCCGGAGCGCCGCTGCCGGGCATCCGCCTGGACTTCGCGAGCACGGACCTCCCGGAAAACGCCGCAACCCCTGACGAGTCCACGGTGCGCCAGCTTGCAGACCTCTGCGGGTTCACGGGCATGAGCCAGACGCTGACGCAAGATCAGGCGGTCGTGCCCTCGAACTTGCGGAAGTCTTCCGCGCAGTTCGTGTGCGCCTACGGAGAGATGGGAGACTACTGCTGGTCCGTCCTCATCGTGCGGGACGTCGACCGCACGCGCGCGGCGGCAACGTGTGCGCCAAAGTCGCTATACGACGCCTATGACCTTGGCAAGTTCAACAACAGCATCTGCAATATGATCGCGTGCGTGGACGTGTACGGATAGGGGAGCGCAAGGCAAATGCAACAGACGCCAGCAGACAACAGACAAGCGCAGGACATGTGCAAGGATTCCGGGCGAGAAGAACGCGCCCACGCGGCTCCCGCGCAGAAGCGGGGCGCACGCCATGCGCGGCCGAAGCCTGACCAGCCGAAGGACGACCCGTTCATCCGCGCGGAGCGCGAGGACGACGACGGCTACGACCCGTATTCCGACCGCAGGCCAACGCCGGAGCCGCTGTTTGAGCGCGACCCCTGGAGCTAGCGCCGCCGCCACGGTACCGCAGGCGGCGCGCCCGTCATGCTTACGGCCACGGACGTGCGTCGTGCCTAGCCCAGGCGGCTCACCATCTGGACGATCACGATCGCGATGACCACGAACACCAGGATGACCGCGATGATCGAGAAGAGCGACCTGCGGCGGCGCATGCGGTCGCGCGAGGCAAATATGGAGCGGCGGCCCTTTGGCACCTCAAGGTACTGGCCGTAGCGCCCCTGCTGCATGGAAGACCTGCTCTTGCGCGCGCGACGGTAGCTGTGCCCGCCAGAGAGCACGCCGCCGCCAATGGCGATGTTGGAGTCGTGCGCGTAGCCCTCGGGGGAGTACGTGCCGTCGGCCGCGTCGTCGTTGATGGCCGGCTGCGTCTTGTGCGGCGTCCGCGGGCGCGTGTACAGCTCGCGCTGCATGCCGGTGGCGCCGTCCGCAGGCCAGGAGCCATCCTCCCAGCCCTGCTCGCGGGCGACCTGCGCCGCCTCGTACTCCGCCGGGTCCATCGGGCGCCGGCGCGGCGCGTCCTGCGGCTGCGGCTCCGCGCCGTAGGCCTCGAGCTCGTCCAGGCCAAGCAGGTCGTCGTCCGCGGCGTCGCCGGCAGTGGCGCCTGCGGCCCCGGTATCTGCCGCGACGCCCGTGACGGCCGCCTGCGACGTGGCCGCGTTCTTCTCGCCCGTGCGCTGACGCTGGTCTGGCGCTGCGCCTGCGTCCCTGGCGCCGCCGATGTGCTGCGGCTCGGCCTCGGCGGCCTCAACCAGAAAGTCGGGTATGTCCTGCTCGGGGCGCGAGGCGTCGTCGGACGCGCGTCCCGCTGGCTTCTGCTGATTCATTGCGTGCCTCTGTGTTCGCTCGCAAGATGCTACTGGATGGAATTTAGCATATCGCGCACGAAGGACCTCCAGCCAAACTCCGCTAAGCAGTAAGCAAACATAAATGAAAACCTAATGTATACACGCTTAGATTTGATGAGCTTGTGTCGCTAAGAAAACCTTGCGTTGCATGTTTAAATCCAGCGCGCGGGGGAACAAACAACTACGAACGCAAAAAGCGCACGACGGCGCCGCAGACGGGCGCCACCAACCATAGGGAGTGATAGTCATGACGAGCATGATTCCGTATACCAGCCTTGACAGGGCACTTCGCAGCTGGCCGTTCGATTCCATGGACGATTTCTTCGCGCCGTTGGCCAAGGTCACCGGCGACTACGGCTTCAAGATGGACGTGGAGGACGCGGGCGACGCGTACGTGGTCTCCGCGGAGCTGCCGGGCGTCACGAAGGACCAGGTAGACGTGGAGCTTAACGAGGGCCGCCTCTCCATCAGCGTGGACAAGAAGGAGTCCGACGAGAAGAAGGACAAGACCTACCTGCAGAAGGAGACCTCGGAGTGGCAGGCGTCCCGTGGCGTGTACCTTAAGGACGCCGCGCGAGAAGGACTTTCCGCCAAGCTCGAGGGCGGCGTCCTTAAGGTGAACGTCCCCAAGCAGCAGAAGCAGTCCAACGTGACGAAGGTCACCGTCGAGTAGCGTCACTATAGAGTAGCACTGCGCATCTGGGGTGCGCCGGAAGGCGCGCCCGACACATAGCCCGCGCCGCCACGGCGCGGATGGCCCTAACGCAAGGGGGGGCGACGCTCAGGCGCCGCCCCCCTTCTTGTGTCGCGCGTGGCTTGGTGCGCGCCGCGTTGCGCGCGGTGTCGCGCCGTCGGCCGGCGCCGGCCGGTGCTGCCGGTCGCTACACCGCGAGCTCCGGGCGCGGGCAGCACATGATGACGGGCCCGCCGTCGCACGCAAGCTCGCCGCCCTTCACCACCACGTCGGACCCGTCGATCAGGTTCTTGTACGTACCGTCCGCAACGTCGACGGCAACGCGTGCGCTCTCGCCCCTCAGGCTGAACACGCCAACGGTGCGAGGGGTGTCGCCCGCCTCTTTGCGAACGTCGTCGCGATAGATGACCGCCACGTTTTTCTCGTCATCCGCCGTGGCATGGCAGTAGTCCGTCGGCTCAAGCACGTCGCGCTTGATGCCGTACAGCGTGCGCATGAGTCCGCTCAGGTCGCAGCGCACGGTCCAGTCCACGGTGTCGCGGTCAAACAGGCTCGGCTGGTGCTCCGCCGCGACCTCCTGGCCGGCGTACAGCAGGGTCGTGCCTTTCAGGAAGTAGACCATGGCGGTAAGGTTGCGCAGGTCGCGGGGGTCGCTGTCCCACCCCGCGATGCGCGGCAGGTCGTGGTTCTCGAGGTAGCGCAGCTTGTTGTAGTACGCGGGGTACGCGCAGTCCTGAAAGTCCACCAGGTCCAGGTAGTGGCTGAGCGTCGCCTTGCCGCGCAGGTAGTTGTCGAACGTCTCCTGCACGTCGTAGGAGTACTCGATGTCGAACGCCTCGAACGCCTCCGTGTCGCGGGCGCAGCACATGCCCAGCGCGCGGCACGCCTTGCCAAACGAGCGGTGCACCGTCTCGGCCAGCCAGATGGCGTCGGGACGAACCTTCGCCACGGCCTCGCGCGCTGCCTTCCAGAACTCCACGGGCACGAATGACGCCACGTCGCAGCGGAAGCCGTCCACCATGGTCGCCCAGTAGCACAGCGACTCGATCTGATAGTCCCACAGCGGCTTGTTCCAGTTGCCGGGTGTGCCGTAGTCCAGGTCGATCACGTCGGACCAGTCGCCCACGTGGTTGCCGGGGTTGCCGTCCGGCTTGCGATAGAAGAACTCCGGGTGCTGCTCAAACAGCACGGAGTCGGGGGAGGTGTGGTTGTACACCACGTCGATGATGCACCTCATGCCGCGCGCGTGGATCGCGTCCACCAGCTGCCTGAAGTCGTCAAGCGTGCCGTACTCCGGGTTCACGGCGCGGTAGTCGCGGTTTGCGTACGGGCTTCCGAGCGTGCCCTTGCGGCCCTTCTCGCCCGTGGGGTGGATCGGTATGAGCCACACAACGTCGACGCCCAGGTCGCGAATGCGGTCGAGGTCTGGTATGACCGAGAGGAACGTGCCCTCCTTGGTGTGGTTTCGCACGAAGATGGAATAGATTACCTGCTTCTGCAGCATGGGGTTTGTGTCTGCCGGCATGCGCTTCCTCCTTGGGTTTGTCTCGGCGCCCGCGCGCCGCTTCGCCCGCGGCATCCGGGTGGCCGCGGTCACGCGATAGCATAAGCCTAGCATAAGCCATTGTGCACGCCGCGAGCGCGTGCCCTTTCGTTTCTCGCCTGGGGGCGTTCGTTCCTTCGTTTTTAACGCGATTGCTACTCACCCGCGATTTTCGCCCGTTCACCGTCCGTTCCCGGAAATCACCCCTCTCTTCCTTGACCGAGTCTCCATGCGAGTGGTTCAATGGACTCACTGGAAACGTTACCAGAAACGTTCCCGCAACTGGTTATATACCAGTTTTGTGAATCGGCACGAAACACCAGAACAAGTGCATGAGGGGAGGGACTGACGTTGACCATCAAGGATGTCGCAGCGTACTGTGGGGTCTCGGTCAGCACGGTCTCCCGCGCGCTCAACGGCCACCCGGACGTGAGCGAGGACATGCGCAACAAGGTTCTGGATGCCGCCCGTGCGCTGCGCTACGTTCCCAACAGGAGCGCCCGCGACCTCGCGATGAACCAGTCGGACACCATCGGCCTCATCGTCCGTGGCGGCACCAACCCGTTCTACACCCCCATCGAGCACGCGATCGAGCACGAGGCGGAGCTTCGCGGCTACGGCATCGTGCCGCGCCAGCTCTCCTCCGCCGGCGACGAGATCGGCGAGGCGGCGGAACTCGCGCGCACGAAGCGCCTTAAGGGCGTCGTGCTCTTGGGCGGGAGGTTCGACTACTCCACGGAGGATGCGCAGTCCATCGGCGTGCCGTTCGTGTGCTGCTCGTACACCAACCACTTCGGCGATCTTCCCAAGGACGCCTACTCCTCCGTCTCCATCAACGACAAGGCCGAGGCATACAAGGCGGCTCGCACCCTCATCGACGCAGGTCACACGCGCATCGCATGCCTGCTGTCCGCGACGGACGACCAGTCCATCAGCCAGCTCCGCTACGACGGGTACTGCCAGGCCCTGGAGGATGCGGGCATCCCGCTCGACCGTAGCCTCGTCCTCAAGACAAACGGCTTCTTGATGAGCTCCGCATACGAGAAGGTCAAGGAGGCCATCGAGGCGGGCCTCGACTTCACAGCGATTTTCTCCATCGCCGACACGCTGGCCATCGCGGCCATGAAGGCGATCTTCGACACCGGTGCCACCGTTCCCGACGACTACTCCGTCATCGCGATCGACGGCATCGAGATGTCCCAATACACGGTTCCTACGCTCACCACGCTCTGCCAGCCCCAGGAAACCATGGGCCAGGAGGCTGTGCGGCTACTGGTGGACGTCTTGGAAGGCAAGTCCAAAAACGAGCACGTCAGGATCAAGACGACCCAGCGGTCCGGTGGGACCGTCGGGTCGGCAAGAAGGTAATTCTCGCACCTAAGGGAGGGTGCGTGAAGGAAAACGTAGGAGGGTTCTTATGTTTGACAAGCCAATTTCTCGTAAGGGTTTCCTGAGCGGCACCGCCGCGGTCGTCGCAGGCCTCGGCCTCGCCGCCTGCTCCGGTGAGTCCGGAAGCGACTCCAGCAAGTCCGGCGCCGGTAAGACCTACGGCTCCGGCAAGAACGGCACCGTGTATTGGCTGAACTTCAAGCCCGAGATCGACGAGACCATCCAGAAGCTCGGCAAGAAGTACGCCAAGGCCAAGGACGTCAAGGTGAAGATCGTCACCGCTGCCTCCGGCGACTACGAGAAGACCCTGACCTCCGAGATGGACAAGTCCGAGGCCCCGACCATCTTCGTCATCGGCAACCAGGCCGGCGTCAAGGAGTGGAACGACTACGCCCTCGACCTCAAGGACACCGACATCGCCAAGGCGCAGACCACCGACGAGTACAACCAGTACGATGACAGCGGAAAGCTCGTCTCCGTCGGCTACTGCTACGAGTGCTACGGCATCGTCGCCAACGTCGACAACATCACGAAGGCCGGCCACTCCGTCGACGAGATCAAGAACTTCGACACCCTGAAGGCCGTCGTCGAGGACATCCACAAGAACGCCAAGGCCAACGGCTTCGACGCGTTTGCGGCCACCGACATGGACGACTCCTCGTCCTGGCGTGTCACCGGCCACCTCGCCAACCTCGAGTTCTTCTATGAGGAGCACAAGGGCGACGGCGCGAGCAAGGACAAGTGGAAGGAGACCCCCGCTACCATCGAGGGCACCTACCTGCCGAACTTCAAGAACCTCTACGACCTCATCATCAACAACTCCGTCACCGCTCCCGATCAGCTCGCCACCGGCGGCCACGACCCCGCGCAGCAGTTCAAGGACGGCAAGGCCACGTTCTATCTGACCGGCTCCTGGGACTACGCTGACATCACCAAGTCCGTCAAGAACACCACGATGCTTCCGTACTACTGCGGCGTGAAGGGCGAGGAGAAGGCCGGCCTCAACAACGGCACCGAGAACTGCTGGGCCATCAACAAGAACGCCTCCAAGAAGGACCAGAAGGCCTCCATGGACTTCCTGATGTGGCTCGTCTCCGACTCCGAGGCCTCCAAGGCCCTCGTTGAGCAGCTCGGCATCATGCCGTTCAAGGACGCCGCCGAGTCCACCAACGGCTGGCTGAAGCGCTCCGCCGAGTACACCGACGCAGGCAACTACGTCATGGACTGGGCGACGAACTTCGAGCCGAACGTCGACACCTATCGCGCCGGCCTCGTCTCCGCTCTGAACGACTACAACTCCAAGCAGAACGACGAGAACTGGGACAAGTTCAAGACCGCCTTCGTCGACGGCTGGGCGACCCAGTACAAGAAGGCTAACGCATAGCCTTAGGCTCGGGTAAGCCTCTGGGGGCCGGGCGGACGTTCGCCCGCTCGGCCCCCTTCTTTTTGGGAGCGTTTATGAGTAGTGCAAAGACAAAGAAGATAACGGCGACGAACTCGAGGGTAAGGTCCATCAGGCGCTGGGGCCTTCTGTTCCTCGGGCCCGTCACCGCTGCATTTACGATTGGTTTCATCTGGCCGTTCATCCAGGGCATCTACCTCTCGTTCTGCCAGTTCCGTCTCACGTCCGACGCCAAGTTCATCGGACTTGGCAACTACGCGGCCGCGCTCGCGGACCAGAGCTTCCGGTACTCGTTCTGGTACACCGCGGCGTTCGCCATCGTGAGCCTCGTGCTCATCAACGTGCTCGCGTTCGCCGTCGCCTACGCCCTGACGCAGAACCTCAAGGGAAGCAACATCTTCCGTACGGTGTTCTTCGCGCCCAACCTGATCGGCGGCATCGTCCTGGGCTACATCTGGTCGATGATCTTCGACGGCATCCTGTCCAGGTACGGCACCTCCGTCATCCTCGAGACCAAGTATGGTTTCTGGGGTCTGGTCATCCTTATGTGCTGGCAGCAGGTCGGCTACATGATGATCATCTACATCGCCGGCCTACAGGCCGTCCCCGAGGACATGCTCGAGGCAGCCAAGATTGACGGTGCGTCCAAGTCCCAGACGCTGTTCAAGATAACCATCCCCAACGTAATGCCCTCCATCACCATCTGCATGTTCCTCACTCTCACCAACAGCTTCAAACTCTTCGACCAGAACCTCGCGCTCACCGGCGGCCTCCCCTTCAAGCAGCTCGCGGACGGCGAGACTGTCCACACGACCGAGATGCTCGCCCTGAACATCTACAACACGTTCTACGGAACCGCCTCGGTCGCACGTGGCACCGCACAGGCCAAGGCAGTCATCTTCTTCATCCTCGTCGCCATCCTGGGCCTCGCCCAGCTTGCGTACACGCGTAAAAGGGAGGTGCAGCAGTAATGGCTTCCAAGCAAGAGACCCTTACCTCCGAGCGTCGTCACAAGACAATCGCCTCCGTGGTTCTCTCCATCATCTGCATCATCTACGTCATGCCCATCGTCACGGTGGTCATCAACTCCTTCAAGAAGAACACCTTCGTGAAGACCGACACCTTCGCGCTCCCGAACGCAGAGACCGGTGCCGGCTGGGCGAACTTCATCAAGGGCATGACCTTCGGCAACTACCCCTTCATGGCGTCCGTTGCCAACTCCGTGATCATCACGGTGCTCTCCACCTTCCTCATCCTGTTCTTCTGCTCGATGGCCGCCTGGTACATCGCACGCGTGAACTCCAAGTTCTGCAAGGTCATCTACTACCTGTGCATCTTCAGCATGGTGGTCCCCTTCCAGATGGTCATGTTCACGCTTTCCAAGACGGCGGACGTCCTCAAGCTGAACACCCCGTTCACCATCCCCATCGTCTACCTCGGCTTCGGCGCCGGCCTCGCGATCTTCATGTTCGTCGGCTTCGTCAAGTCGATCCCCATCGAGATCGAGGAGGCGGCCTCCATCGACGGCTGCGGCCCCGTGCGCACGTTCTTCCGCGTGGTTCTTCCCATGCTGAAGCCGACGCTCATCTCGGTTGGCATCCTCGAGGTCATGTGGGTGTGGAACGACTACCTGCTTCCGTATCTTGTGCTTGACATCAACAAGTACCGCACCATCCCCATTCACATCCAGTACCTCAAGGGCAGCTACGGTACGGTCGACCTTGGCGCGACCATGGCGCTCATCCTTCTGAGCATCATCCCCGTCATCGTCTTCTACCTGGCACTGCAGAAGTACATCATCAAGGGCGTCGCAGCAGGCGCCGTTAAGGGCTAAGGAATCATGGATCGTTCGTGCGGCACAATTCTTCCGATCTACGCGCTCCCGACGGCGTACGGGGTCGGTACCCTGGGCAGGGAGGCCCGCGAGTTCGTGGACTTCCTGTCCGAGTCCGGCCAGACCTGGTGGCAGATGCTGCCGGTAGGACCGACCAGCTACGGTGACTCCCCGTACCAGAGCCCCTCTACCTTCGCGGGAAACCCGTACTTCATCGACCTGGACTACCTGGTCGAGGACGGGCTCCTCACGAGGGAGGAGGTCGAGGCCGTGGACTGGGGCGACGATCCCAGCAAGGTCGACTACGCCCTTCTCTTCCAGAGGCGCGAGCCGCTGCTTCGCCGCGCCTTCGAGCGCGGGCGCAACGGCAACCGCCGGCTCTTCGAGGAGTTCGTGGTCGAAAACGATTCCTGGCTGGCCGACTACGCCCTGTTCATGGCGGTCAAGCGTCGCTTCGACCTCAAGCCGTGGATCGAGTGGCCCGATGACGGCATCCGCCTTCGCGAGAAGGACGCCGTTGCCAGGTACGCGTCCGAGCTTGCGGACGAGATCGAGTTCTACGAGTTCGAGCAGTTCCTCTTCTACACCCAGTGGGAGCAGCTGAAGCGCTACGCGCACGCAAAGGGCATCAAGGTCCTGGGCGACCTTCCCATCTACGTCGCGCTGGACTCCGCGGACGTGTGGGCGAACCCCACCATGTTCCAGCTGGACGAGAAGAACGTGCCCATCGAGGTCGCGGGCGTTCCGCCAGATTACTTCTCCGCGGACGGACAGCTGTGGGGCAATCCGCTCTACGACTACGACACCATGGAGAAGGACGGCTTTGCCTGGTGGGTCAACCGCATCAAGGGCGCGGCGAACCTGTACGACTCCATCCGCATCGACCACTTCCGCGGGATCGAGAGCTACTGGGCCGTGCCGTATGGCGATAAGACCGCACGCAACGGACGCTGGGTCAAGGGGCCGGGCATGAAGCTGGTCGGTACGCTCGAGAAGGCGTTCCCCAACGTGAGCTTCATCGCGGAGGACCTTGGCTACACCACACCGGAGGTGCGTCAGCTGCTCGCGGACTCGGGCATGCCGGGCATGAAGGTGCTCGAGCTTGGCTTCGACTCCCGCGACGTGAGCGACTACCTGCCGCACGCATTCTCTCCGCACTGCGTCTGCTACACCGGCACGCACGACAACCAGACCATCGAGGGCTGGAGGTCGGAGGCCGATGCGGTTGACGTCGAACTTGCCACCAAGTACCTGGGCCTCAACGAGGGGGAGGGCTTCTCGTGGGGAGTCATCAGAGGTGGCATGTCCAGCGTCGCGGAGCTCTTCGTGGCGCAAATGCAAGACTATCTGGAGTTGGGTTCCGAGGCGCGAACCAACCTGCCTGGGACCCTTGGTGGGAACTGGCAGTGGAGGCTTTTGCCGGGGCAGATCACGCCCGGGCTCACTAAGCGCATCGCCGCGATGACCCATATGTATGGAAGGGACGTGAGACGCTAATGGCAGAGGTAAGCCTGAAGCACATCGAGAAGATCTACCCCAACATCGAGGGTGAGAAGAAGCATCTCTTCGGCAAGAAGAAGGATGCTCCCAAGAAGAAGAGCAATCTCAAGCAGGTCGAGGGCGGCGTCCTCGCCGTCGAGGACTTCAACCTCGACATCGCCGACCGCGAGTTCATTGTGCTTGTTGGCCCGTCCGGCTGCGGTAAGTCCACCACGCTGCGCATGGTGGCCGGCCTGGAGGAGATCACCTCCGGCGAGCTGTACATCGACGGCAAGCTCATGAACGACGTGGCCCCCAAGGACCGCGACATCGCCATGGTCTTCCAGAGCTACGCCCTGTATCCGCACATGACCGTGCGCGAGAACATGGCGTTCCCCCTGAAGCTGCGCAACGTCCCGAAGGACGAGATCGACAAGAAGGTCGAGGAGGCCGCCTCCATCCTGGGCATCACCGAGTACCTCGACCGCAAGCCGAAGGCACTTTCCGGCGGCCAGCGCCAGCGCGTCGCCATCGGCCGCGCCATCGTGCGTGAGCCCAAGGTCCTGCTCATGGACGAGCCGCTCTCCAACCTGGACGCAAAGCTCCGCAACCAGATGCGTGCAGAGATCATCAAGCTCCGCCAGCGCATCGACACCACGTTCATCTACGTCACGCACGACCAGACCGAGGCCATGACCCTCGGCGACCGCATCGTGATCATGAGGGACGGCGTTGTCCAGCAGGTCGGCACCCCGCAGGAGCTGTTCGACCACCCAGCGAACCTCTTCGTCGCAGGCTTCATCGGCGTCCCGCAGATGAACTTCTTCGACGCGAAGCTCACCAAGGACGGCGACACCTACAAGGTCAAGGTCGGCGACGCAACGTTCGTCCCCAGCGAGGCAAAGCAGAAGCGCCTCGCCGCAAAGGGCGTCACCCCGCAGGACGTCACGCTCGGCATCCGTCCGGAGCACGTCACCCTCACCGACGACGCGCCCGAGCTCGTGACCGGCACCGTCGACGTCTCCGAGATGATGGGCTCCTCCATCCACCTGCACCTCAACACGCTGGGCAAGGACGTCATCGTCATCGTCCAGACCCAGGACCTCAAGGAGGAGAAGCGCGGTGGCTTCAAGCTGGGCGAGAAGGTCTCCTTCACGTTCGGCGGCGACGTCATCCACCTCTTCAGCAAGGCTGACGAGAAGAACCTCGAGTTCTAGCCCGGACGCCCTCGGGCGTTCGGCAAGACGCTCCCCGCGGCCGACCGGCGCATGTCACACCGGCCGGCGCATGTCACACTGGCCGGCCGCGTTAGGGGGCGGCACGTACGCGCCACGCAGCGCGTGCCGCGGGCGTTGCAAGCCATAAGGCAGCACCCTCCCCAAGCCCACGTCGCAGCCCCTTTCGGCGACGTGGGCCTTTTCATGTCGTGGAACGGTGCCGTCGCGCACTGGTGCCCAGGCGCGCCGGGTATGGGCCTGCTAGGCACCGAACCCAAAGAACGACGTGACGTGCACGGTGGCGAAGCCCTTCTCGCATGCCGCGTCGAGCGTCTTCACGGTGTCCTCCACAAGCGCCACGTGGTCGCGGGGGAGGGCAAGGTCGTCCGCGACGCTCTGGAGGAAGTCCATCTTCTGGGGCTTGCGCTCTACCAGGCAGATGTGGTCTGGGGCGATGCCGTAGTTCGCAAGCACGAAGTCGCGCTTGCCCTGCGCCTCGAAGTCAGCCGCGACGGAGCACGCGTACACGCGCTTTGGACCCTTTGCGCGCACGAAGCGCTGGATCTCTGGCACGGGGCGCGTGGAAGCATAGGGGTCGTGCGTGCGGACGTAGGTCTCCCAGTCAGCATCGGCGCATGCGCTGTGGCAGTGCGTGCCGAACTCGTACACGGCCAGGACCCCATCGATATCGAACACGACGGCGGTCTGGGGATCGAGCAGGAAGTCGAAGAGCTCGCTCATGGGGTCTCCTTAGGTTGCCTTGGCGCGCGGGCACGCCGAGGCGTGGTGCGGAAGGTGCGCCAAGGCGTGGGGCGGTTATTCATACCTGCTGTATACCACAAGCGGACGACCCGGATTTGGGCCGCCCGCTTGGCGTTTCCGTCTTGCATGTGTCTTACGCGGACCTTGCGGTTGCCTTGGCTGCTTTGGCTGCGCGCCCGTGAGTCGCTACAGGGCGCAGCTCCAACGCAGGTTCTCTTCCGCGAGGTCCTGGGAGAGGCCGTTGAACGCGATGAGACCGTGCTCCGACACAGACCCGCTCGGGCCGTCCGTCACGAGGTGCGGACCGTGGTAGCGGCGGTCTCGCACGATGCGTGCCGGCACGCCGGCGACGGTCACGTCGTTTGGGACGTCCTCCAGCACGACCGCCCCGGCACCCACGCGCGCGCCATCGCCCACGCGGATGTTGCCGAGCACCGTGGCGTTTGCGCCCACCATGACGCCGCTTCCGAGCGTGGGATGGCGCTTACCGCCGTGCTTGCCGGTCATGCCCAGGGTGACGCCCTGGTACAGCAGGCAGTCGTCGCCGATGACGGCGGTGCCGCCGATGACCACGCCCACGCCGTGGTCGATGGTGAAGTGACGACCGATCGTCGCGGCGGGGTGGATGTCCGCGGAAAGCCGCCGGCGCGTGCGCTTGGCCATAAGCAGCGCGAGCTTGTGCATGCCGTGCTGCCACAGCCAGTGGTTCGTGCGGTACGACCACACGATGTGCGTGCCAGTGGAGAAGAGCACGATGTCAGAGAGCGACTCTGCCGCGGGGTCGCGGGCAAGTGCCGCCTGCGCGTCCTCACGCATCTGGGCGAGAAGGGGCGGGCTCTTCTCGCCCAGGCGCTTGGCGGCGGGCACCTTGGCGACGGCCGCGGTGGCCGCGAGGCTCATTAGAGGTCCATCGAGAGGTAGCGCTCGCCGGTGTCGGGCAGGATCGTCACGATGGTCTTGCCGGCGTTCTGCGGGCGGTTGGCCAGCTCGGCGGCAGCGGCGACGGCCGCGCCGGAGCTGATGCCCACGAGCAGGCCGAAGTCGCTCGCGAGGCGCTTCTTGGTCGCGATGGCGTCTGCGGAGGCCACGGGGACGACCTCGTCCACGACGGACGCGTCATACGTCTTGGGGATGAACCCGGCGCCGATGCCCTGGATCTTGTGGCCGCCGGCGGGCTTGCCCTCCAGCACCGCGGACTCGGCGGGCTCGACGGCGATGCCCTGGACGGAGGGCTTCTGCTCCTTCAGGTACTTGGCGGTGCCGCTGATGGTTCCGCCGGTGCCGACGCCCGCGACGATGAAGTCGACGGTGCCCTCGGTGTCACGCCAGACCTCGGGGCCGGTGGTCTTGTAGTGGGCGCGCGGGTTCGCGGGGTTCACGAACTGGCCGGCGACGATGGCGCCGGGGGTCTGCTGACGCAGCTCCTCCGCGCGGGCGACGGCGCCCTTCATGCCCTCGGAGCCGGGGGTGAGCACGATCTGCGCGCCGTAGGACGCGGCGAGCTTGCGACGCTCGACGGACATGGTCTCGGGCATGACGAGGATCATCTTGTAGCCGCGCTCCGCTGCGAGCATGGCAAGGCCGACGCCGGTGTTGCCGCTCGTGGGCTCGATGACGGTGCCGCCCGGCTGCAGCGTGCCATCGGCCTCGGCCGCGTCGAGCATGGCCTTGGCGATGCGGTCCTTTACCGATCCGCCGGGGTTGGTGGCCTCGTACTTGCCCAGGATGGTGGCCTTGCCGTCCACTAGGGCCGAGAGGTCCACCAGCGGGGTCGATCCGATGAGTGCCTCGGTAGTGCCTGCGTACTTCATTTCTTCCTCCTAAGAGACTGGGTGCGAGGTAAACAGCGCCTTGTGCGTGGTAACTCGCATGGGTGTATCGTGGCACCCAAATCCCTAGCAATCAAGTAGGAAAATGCATTCGTAACAAAATCCTATCCAAACGGTAGGAGACTGCGCCGTCGTGGCGCCGTCGCGGTAAGAACGCGGTCAAGTTTGTGTGTCGACTTTACAATTCTGCGGACTGGTACCTATTAGCAGGCTTTTGGTACCAGTTTGACTTCTTGCCCCCATGGCGTGGGAATACATTAGGTGCACGGTTGGTGTCGACGCTGGCGGTGCATGATGAAAAAGGATATCGAACGGCGCTGTGTCGAGCTGACTCAGACGGCAATCACGCGCTTCTGGCAGTGCGACCCAGAGTACGTGCTCAGTCTCTGCAGTGACGACGTCATGTGGATCTCTCCGGACCAGGACCGCTACATGCGCGGCCTGGACGAGGTCTCGGCTGACTTCCGGAAGGCGGTGCATGACATTAAGAGCTCCCACATCTCGCACGCGCAGTTCTCCGTGGCGCAGAACTGCGGCGATGCCTGCTCCGTCGCGGGTCGCTACATGGTGACGACGGACGAGGAGACGGGCGTGTTCCTGCAGTCGCACGAACGCTGCCAGTTCAACTGGGAGCGCAAGGGCGGCGAGCTCAGGATCGTGAGCATCTTCGTGAGCTGGCCGCGTGACCAGAGAGTCCCGGACGAGAAGTGCCGTGTGGACTCCATCAACAAGGTGGCGCGCCGCTACCTGGAGGCGCGCATTGCCGCGCAGAGCGACAAGCGTCGCCTGGTGTTTCCGGACGTAAACGGCCCCATACGCTTCGTGTCCCTCAACGAGGTGCTGTGGGTGGGCGCAAAGCGCAAGCACACCATCATCCACACGGTCTCCGGCGACTACGAGGCGAGCATCGGCCTTTCCGAGGTTGAGCGCTCGCTTGGTCCCGGCTTCGTGCGCGTGCACCGCAGCTTCATAGTGAACCCCAGCTACGTGGCCCTGATCGAGCGCCGCGAGGTCGTGATGTCAGATGACACGCGCGTTCCGGTTCCCGAGAAGCGCCATGCCGAGGTGGCGGCGCGGCTCATGCGGACCACAAACTAGTGCCTGTCGCGGCCGCGCGGGTCGCAACCCCCCAACGCCCGCGCGGCCGCAGGCTTGCCCTGCTCCCGACCTATTTCACCACGTAGCGCGCCTGGATCTTCAGGCGCGCGTTGCTTGCGATGAGGACGTTGTCGCCCGTCAGGCGCGGGTTCTCCGGCGCCTCGGGAATCAGGTACACGTGCTCGAACGTGGCCTTGCACGCGTCGAGCGACTCCGTGAGCACGTCGGTCCCCTTGCCTTCGAGCGGGGATATCACGTTCGCCAGGTACACGCCGCCCTCCCCCAGGTGGTCGCGCACCTGTCGCGCGCCGTCCTCGGTCTTGAGGGGGCCAAGCGGCCTCTTGCCGCCAAACGCGTCGTTCACGATGAGGTCGAAGCGCTCGCCGGAGCGCGTGAGGTAGCCCCAGCCGTCGTCGCACACCAGGTTGAGCCTGCCGTCCTCCCGCGTGTGGAACTCGCGCTCAAGATCGTCCAGAAAGAAGAAGCGTCGCGCGATGTCCGTCACGGCTGGGTCGATCTCCACGACCGTGGTGGAAAGGCGCAGGCAGGAGCTCACGAGCCACTTGGGAAACGAGTAGCCGCCGCCCCCTATGACGAGGGCGCGTCCTTCTCGCCCGTCTTTAAGGCCCGCGATGTCCACTATCTGTGCAAAGTAGCGGTGGTACACGCATACGAGCCTGTACTTCAGGCTGTCTTGCACGTAGCTGACGGACTGGAACTTGCCGCCCACGTTGAGCAGGCGGATGGGAACGCCGTCGTCGTCCTGCGAGTCAAACACGATCGCCGGCCCGAACTTCGTACGAAGTTTGATGTACACGCCGCGGCGCCTGAGCACAAACAGGCTCACGAGGCATATGAGGTCGATGGTGACGGCGATCGCGATGAGCACGATGACGGGCGTGGGTAGCTTTGGCATGCGTTTACCTTTGATGTTCTGGCGTTGCGGCGGGGTCCGTTGCGCACGTAAAACGGGCACGTAGAGATTGTGAGTTTTGCCCGGCTTTGGTTATACTAACCATTGCATCTTTGTCGAACCTAAGACGCCACCATCTATACAGAACCTTTGGGAGGATTCGTATGATTTTGGGAATGGGACCTTTTGAGCTGATTGTCATCGTCCTGGTAGTGCTGGTCATCTTTGGGCCCAAGAACCTCCCGAAGCTTGGCAAGTCCCTTGGGCAGACTGTGAAGAACGTGCGCGAGGGCATGGAGGAGGGCTCCGACGACAAGAAGGACGAGAAGTCCGAGGAGGCCGCCAAGGACGCCGAGGCCGAGGACGTGGTGGAGGAGTCCGCCGACTCCGACGCCGACGCCGCCGAGGACGCCGTCTTCTGCTCGCACTGCGGCCACAAGAACGAGGCCGGCGCGGAGTTCTGCTCCAAGTGCGGCAGCCCCCTGTCCAAGTAACGAGCGCCCTACCAGGGCAAGCGCACCGCCGGCTGGGGCGCATGTCCCGGCCAACACCACGAAGGAAAGCAGAACATGGCAAACAAGGAAATCATCCTTACCCCCGAAGGCCGCCAGAAGCTCGTCGAGGAGCTTGAGTACCGCGAGGGCGAGAAGCACGACGAGATCGTCGAGCGCATCAAGGAGGCCCGCGGCTTTGGCGACCTCTCCGAGAACGCGGAGTACGACGCCGCCAAGGAGGAGCAGTCTCAGAACGAGTCTCGCGTGAACGAGATCCGCCACATCCTGGCGACGGCCAAGGTCGTGGAGTCCGGTGCGGACGCCCACCTGTCCGTCTCCATCGGCACTACCGTGGAGCTCGAGGACGCCAAGGGCAAGCGCATGGGCCTCACCATCGTGGGCACCACCGAGACCGACTCCATCAACCACAGGATCTCTAACGAGTCCCCGGCGGGCATGGCACTCATCGGACATGTGGTGGGCGACCAGGTTTCCTTCAACACCCCCACCGGCAAGGTCCGCGAGTACAAGATCGTCAACATCACGCGATAGGCCAGGCCACGCGGAACCCCGCATAGCACGAAGCGTCGCGCCCCACTGCGCAGGTCAACCTGTGTGGCTGGGGCGCTCTTGGTAACGGCGCATCCCGTGGGCCCGCGCCCGGCACGCAACACAAGCCAGCAACAACGGCCAAAGGCCGATTGATTCCGGAACAGGAGAGAACATGGCTCAGGCGAGCAATGCCCCCGAGGTAGACATCAACGACGTGCGCGCGGTCCGCCGCGCCAAGCGCCAGGCGCTCATCGACGCCGGCGTGAACCCGTATCCCATCGCGAGTAAGGTCACGGCGCACGCAAAGGACCTGGAGGAGAAGTACGCGGACCTCGAGGCCGGCGCCGGCGCCCAGGACGTATACTCCCTTGCCGGTCGCGTCCGCGCGATCCGCGGCCAGGGCAAGCTCATGTTCGTGGTGCTTGAGGACGTGTCCGGCAAGATTCAGCTGTTCTGCCGCGTGAACGACATGGACGAGAAGAGCTGGGAGCTGCTGCGCCAGCTTGACATGGGCGACATCATCCAGGCGGAGGGCCCCGTGGTGCGCACGCGTCGCGGCGAGCTTTCCCTTGCGCCCAGGAGCATCGTCCTTCTCTCCAAGTCCATGCGCCCGCTGCCCGAGAAGTTCCACGGCCTCACGGACCGCGAGATCCGCTACCGCCAGCGCTACCTGGACATGATCATGAACCCCGAGGTGCGCGAGGTGTTCCGCAAGCGCAGCCGCATCGTGAGCCTCATCCGCAGCTACATGGAGGCCGACGGCTACATCGAGGTCGAGACGCCCATCATGCACTCCATCCTGGGCGGTGCGAACGCAAAGCCGTTCGTCACGCACTTCAACGCGCTCGACCGCGACTTCTACCTGCGGATCGCGACGGAGCTGCCGCTGAAGCGCTTGATCGTGGGCGGCATGGAGCGCGTGTTCGAGATCGGCCGCCAGTTCCGCAACGAGGGCATGGACCTCACCCACAACCCAGAGTTCACCTCGATGGAGGCGTACTGCGCCTACAGCGACCTGGACGGCATGAAGCGCCTGACCGAGGGCCTGTTCCAGTACATCGCGCGCGAGGCGTGCGGCTGCGAGCCCGGCCACGAGGTCATCATGTTCCAGGGGCAAGAGATCGACATGAGCGGCACGTGGGACTCGCGCCCGCTGAGCGAGATCGCCTCCGAGGTCGTGGGCGAGCACGTGGACATGGACACCCCCGTCGAGCGCCTGCGCGAGCTGTGCCGCGCCCACAACATTGAGCCCCAGGACAACTGGGGCCCGGGCAAGCTGCTGTTTGAGCTGTACGACGAGCTGGGCGAGGAGACCCTCGTGCGCCCGACCTTCGTGTGCGACTATCCGGAGGAGGTCAGCCCGCTGTCCAAGCGCAAGGACGACGACCCGCGCCTGACGGACCGCTTCGAGCTCGTCATCGCCGGCCACGAGTACGCAAACGCGTTCAGCGAGCTCAACGACCCCGTTGACCAGGCCGGCCGCTTTGCGGAGCAGGTTGCGGCCAAGGGCTTTGGCGACGACGAGGCCATGGGCTACGACTACGACTACGTGCGCGCGCTGGAGTACGGCATGCCCCCCGCGGGCGGCATCGGCTACGGCATCGACCGCATGATGATGCTGTTCTGCGACCAGCCGTCCATCCGCGACGTGCTGCTGTTCCCGCAGATGAAGCCGGAGACCGTCACGCGCCAGGACATCGCGGAGCAGGTTGGCGGCGCACGCACGGACAACGCCGCCGCGGACGTGGACTCGCTCTTCTCGGACGCCGAGAAGGGCGCGACCGCCGAGGTTGAGGCCCAGCGCCAGGCAGAGGACGCCGCCGCGCAGGAGCCTGCCGACGCACCCGTGACCGCCGCGGCGCCTGCGGCTAACGTCGAGGCCAAGGCTGACGCCGCGGGCGAGAAGGACGAGGCTGCGGGCTCGCAGGACGGCGCCGGCGTGTCCGACGCGGTGCGCGCCGCGATCGACGCCACGGCGCAGGAGGGCGAGGCGCTCGACGCGGGCATCTCGCGCGAGAAGGCGTACGAGCTCTTGACCACGTACAACAAGGACCCGTTCCACGTGAGCCACGGCGAGACGCTCGAGGGCCTCATGCGCCACTTTGCGCAGAAGTACGACCCGGCGAACGTTGAGTTCTGGGGCCTTGTGGGCCTGCTGCACGATTTGGACTGGGAGAGGTGGCAGGACGACCAGCTCCACACCACGAAGACCGCGGAGCTTCTGGCCGAGGCCGGCGCGAACCCGTACCTGGCGCATGCCATCATGACGCACAACTCCGACATGAACCACGACCTGCCGAAGCCGCAGCTGAAGATGGAGAAGGTGCTGTTTGAGTGCGACGAGGTCTCTGGCCTGATCCAGGCGGCGGCCAAGATGCGCCCGTCCGGATCGGTTCTGGACATGCCGCTGAAGTCGCTCAAGAAGAAGTTCAAGGACAAGCGCTTCGCGGCCGGTTGCGACCGCGACGTGATGCGCCTGGGCGCCGAGTACAACGGGCTCGAGGTTGCGGACGCGCTGAACGAGGTGCTCGAGGCCATGAAGGCCATCGCGCCCGTGGGCGACATCTACGCACGGGGCGACGAGGACGAGGCCGAGCAGGCCGCCGAGCCCGCGAAGAAGGGCCTCACGATCGAGCCGGTGGCCGAGGGCGTGACGTTTGACGTGTTCAGCCAGTCCGACATGCGCGTGGTCCACGTGAAGGAGTGCGTCGCCGTCCCGAAGAGCAAGAAGCTGCTGCAGTTTACCCTTGACGACGGCTCGGGCCAGGACCGCACGATCCTCTCGGGCATCCACGACTACTACGAGCCGGAGGACCTGGTGGGCAAGAACGTGGTCGCCATCGTGAACATCCCGCCGCGCAAGATGATGGGCGTGGAGTCCTGCGGCATGCTGCTTTCCGCCATCCACGAGGTGGACGGTCGGGAGCGCCTGAACCTGCTGATGGTGGACGACGCCATCCCCGCGGGCTCGAAGCTGTACTAAGCCGGGGCGCGCAAGACACATGCAAGGGGGCCGTTGACGGTGCAGTCCGTCGGCGGCCCCCTCTACGTGGGCGGCTCTTCTCGCCCGCCCTTACCCCGTGCGGTACGTGCCGGCATGCGTCCTACGCGGGCGTCCGCGTCTAGTGGGTGGAAACGGAGTGGAACTCGTAGCCGCGCGCGTGGCGCGCGATGGAGTACTCGAACGGCACGCCGTCGTCCAGGTAACCCACCTGCTCCACCTCCAGAAGCGGGGTCGTGGGCGTCACGTCGAGCCAGCCCACCTCGCTCTTGTTGGGAAGCACCGCCCGCAGGGTGCGGTGCGCGCTGCCGATCTTCAGACCGAGGTCGCCCTCGATGTAGCCGTAGATCGTGCTCTCCACGTTGCGCTCGCGCAGGTCCGGAATCAGTTTGATGGGCATGAACGTGTACTCGATCACCTGCGGCACGTCGTCGATCAGGCGGGTGCGGCAGACGTAGTACGTAAACTCGTCCGGGTCCATGCCCAGAAGTTCCGCGACCTCCGGCTTTGGCCTGACGACGGAGAACTCGTGCACGTCGGACGTCACCTTCACGCCCGGGTGATCGGCGCAGAAGCCCGCCATCTGGCTGGACATGTCCCACCCGGAGGGCGACTGCGCCTCCGGCTGCGGCACGCGCTTCACGTACGTGCCCGAACCGCGCCGCCTGGCGATGAGCCCCTGCTGTACCAGCTCGTCCATCGCCTTCTTGATCGTGATCTTGCTCACGTCATATAGGTCGCACAGCTCCGGCGTGGTGGGGAGCTGGTCGTTCGGGCCGTACTCGCCCGCCGCGATCTTCTTGCGGATGTCGTCGGCCACCGACTCGTACTTCAGCATGCGTGCCCTCTCTCCGTTGAGTTCTGCATGCCATTATCCCCATAATCGGCCCTATTGTCTTTGTTGAATGCGAACAAAAAATATTCCTTTATCACTCAAAGTATCTAGCGAGAAACACCGCGGCAAACGGGGCGAGAAGAACGGCCCCCTCGGTCGGGGTTTTGAGGACGTGGCCCCAAAAAGTTCACCGCGCGTTATAGCCGCCGCACATCGGGGTAAAGACGTACAAGCAAACCAACATCCGTGGGCCCGCATGCGCGTGGGCCCGCGGAAACACAAGGATTGGAGGCGTCGGACCCCGCATGTTCGAGAAGTTCACAGACAAGGCCCGCAAGGTCATGAGCCTCGCGCAGGAGGAGGCCCGCGGCCTCGGCAAGATGTACGTGGGCACGGAGCACCTGCTGCTCGCGCTCATCCGCGAGGGCGACGGCATCGCCGCGCAGGCGCTGGCGAAGCTCGACGTCACGTACGACGAGACCGTGGCCACCATCAAGGAGATCTCGTCCGAGGAGACCGAGCCCGTCCCCGGCGGCCACATCCCCTTCACGCCGCGCGCCAAGCGCGTGCTTGAGGACGCGTACCGCGAGACGGTGACCCGTGGCCAGACCTACATCGCGACCGAGCACCTGCTCCTGGGCATCGTCGCGGAGGGCGACGGCCGTGCCATGACCGCGCTCTCCCGCATGGGCGTGTCCGGCGACGCGGTGCGCAACGCCGTGAACGAGCTGATGGAGAGCGAGGGCGAGAAGAACGAGCCCGCCTCCGCCGCGACCGAGGTCGGCTTCGGCCCCCAGTTCATGGGCGCGGGCGCTCCGCAGGGCGGCTCGTCCTCAGACGACGGATCCATGCTGGAGCAGTTCGGCCGCAACCTCACGAAGCTGGCCGCGGACGGCAAGCTCGACCCCGTCATCGGCCGCGACCGTGAGGTCGAGCGCGTGATGCAGGTGCTTGCCCGCCGGCAGAAGAACAACCCGCTCATCTTGGGCGACCCGGGCGTCGGCAAGACGGCCATCGTCGAGGGGCTCGCGCAGCTCATCTCCGCGGGCAACGTGCCGGACATCCTGCGCGGCAAGCAGGTCTGGACGCTGGACGTCGCCTCTCTCGTCGCCGGCTCAAAGTACCGCGGCGAGTTCGAGGAGCGCATGAAGAAGGTCATCGCGGAGGTGATGAAGAACAAGGACGACGTCCTCTTCATCGACGAGATCCACACCATCATCGGCGCGGGCTCCGCGGAGGGCTCCATCGACGCGGCCTCCATCCTGAAGCCGCCCCTGTCCCGCGGCGAGATCCAGGTCATCGGCGCCACGACGGTGGACGAGTACCGCAAGCACATCGAGAAGGACTCCGCGCTCGAGCGCCGCTTCCAGCCCGTCAACATCGGCGAGCCCACGCCGGAGGACACCATCAAGATCCTCCACGGTCTGCAGGACCGCTACGAGCAGCACCACCACGTCAAGTACACGGATGCGGCCATCGAGGCGGCGGTCAGCCTCTCGAACCGCTACGTGCAGGACAGGTTCCTGCCAGACAAGGCGATCGACATCATCGACGAGGCCGGTGCCCGCACGCGCGTCCACAAGACGACGCTGCCGCCGGAGCTCGCGCAGGTGGACGAGGAGCTCGCCCGCATCAAGGAGCAGAAGTCCAAGGCCGCGACGGCCCAGGAGTTCGAGGAGGCCGCGCGCCTGCGCGACAAGGAGCGCGAGCTCACCTCCAAGCGCGACGAGCTCGAGAAGTCCTGGCACGAGCGCCAGAGCAAGAACGTCGTCGTGGTGGACGAGAAGGACATCGCGGACGTGGTCTCGGACATCACCGGGGTCCCCGTGTCCAACCTGACCGAGGCGGAGGCCTCGAAGCTCCTGCGCTGCGAGGACGCCCTGCACCAGCGCGTCATCGGGCAGGACGAGGCAGTGAGCAAGGTCGCGCGCGCCATACGTCGCAGCCGCTCGCCGCTGAAGGACCCGCGTCGCCCCGGCGGCTCGTTCATCTTCCTCGGCCCGTCCGGCGTCGGCAAGACGGAGCTCGCCAAGTCGCTCGCAGAGTTCCTGTTTGGCAGCGACGACGCCCTCATCAGCTTCGACATGTCCGAGTTCATGGAGAAGCACGAGGTGTCCAAGCTCGTGGGAGCGCCTCCCGGATACGTCGGCTACGACGAGGGCGGCGAGCTCACGAAGGCCGTGCGCAGGCGTCCGTACTCCGTCGTGCTGTTCGACGAGATCGAGAAGGCCCACCCGGACGTCTTCAACGTCCTTCTCCAGATCCTGGACGAGGGTCGCCTGACCGATGGCCAGGGCCGCACCGTGGACTTCAGCAACACCGTCATCATCATGACGTCCAACGTGGGCGCGCGCGAGATCGCCCAGACCGCGCCCATGGGCTTCAGCTCGCAGGGCAACGGCGGACTTTCCGACCGCGAGATCAAGAGTCGCGTGGAGGGGGAGCTCAAGCACCTGTTCCGCCCGGAGTTCCTGAACCGCGTGGACGAGATCGTGGTGTTCAAGTCGCTCACGGGCGAGCAGCTGCGCAAGATCGTGGAGCTCATGATCGGCGACCTGCGCAACCGCCTCATCGCGAACGGCATGTCCATCGAGCTGACGGACGCGGCGCGCGACTACATCGCGAAGCGGGGCACGGACCCGGTCTATGGCGCCCGCCCGCTGCGCCGCGCCATCCAGACGCTCATAGAGGACCCGCTGTCCGAGCAGATGCTCATGGGCACCTGGAAGGCGGGCGACGTGATCGCGGTGGACGCCGGCGAGGACGGCCTCACGTTCTCGAAGGGCGAGGGAGAGATCCCGGCCATGACCGAGAGGGTCCACATGGACCTTCCCCGTGCGCGCGAGCACTGGAGCGCGCCGGCCGGCGGCCGTGCGACGCCCGGGGCCTCCGGGGGGCTTGCCTCCGCGGAGTAGCCGCGGCAAAGGGGCGGGGTTCTTCTCGCCCCGCGCAAGCAATATACTGTAGGTGACGACGTTGGCCGGCCCGCGACGCGCGGGCCGGCTGTGATATGGGGGTGAGCCGATGGACCAGAACGAGGTGGACAGGGCCCAGGACAGCAGGGAGCGGCTGCGCTCGGCCATTCGCCAGACCGCGCCGGGAACCTCGCTCAGGCACGCGCTCGACATGATCATCGCGGGCCACATGGGGGCGCTCATCTGCATAGGCGATACGGACGCCGTGCTGGCCGCCGGAGACGACGGCTTCAAGCTTGACATATCGTTCACGGCGAACCGGCTGTTCGAGCTCTGCAAGATGGACGGCGCCATCGTGATCGACAAGGGGCTCACCCAGATCCTGCGCGCAAACTACCACCTGAACCCGGACCCGTCGCTCCCCACGAGCGAGACCGGGATGCGCCACCGCACCGCCGCGCGCATGAGCCTGCTCACCAAGGCCATCGTGATCTCCGTCTCGGAACGCCGGCAGGTCGTGAACGTGTTCGTGGACGGCAAGGGCCACCAGCTGCGCACCGTGACGCAGATCATGGCGTCCGTGAACCAGCTGCTGGTGTCGCTGCAGAGCACGCGCACGCAGCTTGACCGCAGCCTGCTGCGCCTGACCACGCTCGAGCTGGACAACTACGTCACGCTTTCCGACATAACGGAGACTATCTACCTGTTTGAGGTGCTGTCCACCGTGGCGGAGCAGCTGGACCGCCTGATCCTTGAGCTGGGAAGCGAGGGCAAGAGCATCGAGATGCAGCGCGACGAGTTCGTGGGCGACGCGGGCGAGAACTACACGCTGCTGGTGCGCGACTACGCGGCGGACTCCTCGCGTGAGAACGCGGAGCGCATCCGCAGGCAGCTGCACGAGACGGACAACGCCCGCCTGCGCCAGCCAAAGGTGGTCGCGTCCATCCTGGGCTACGAGGGCAAGGGCGAGGACTCCATCCTGACGCCTCTGGGCCTGCGGACGCTCTCCAACATCTCCGTGGTGCGCAAGGGCATGGCCGACAAGATCGTGGACGAGTACGGCTCGCTCCAGAACCTGCTTGACGACATCGAGAAGAACCCGTCGCGCCTGGACAGCGTGGGCGTGGACAACCCCGGCATCCTGGCGGACAGCCTGTACCGCATGTGGGGCAAGCGCGCATGAGCGCCCCCAGGCCGTGCGCATGCGCCCTGGCCGAGAAGGACGCGGCCACGCGATCCGGGCGGGACACGTGCGCGATAGTGGTTGCCGGCGGCGTGGGGTCGCGCTTTGGCGACCCGCGGGGCAAGCAGTACGTGGAGCTGTGCGGGCTGCCCATAGCGTGCTGGGCGGTGCTCGCGCTGGACAGGGCGCCCTCCGTGGGGCACATCGTGGTGGTGTGCGCGCCGGAGCGCGAGGACGAGATGTGCAGCGACGTGCTCGGCAGGCTCCGCCTGCGCTGTCCGGTGACGATTGCCCACGCCGGCGCAACGAGACAGGAGTCCGTGTACTCCGGACTGTGCGCCGTGCCCGGACGCGCGGGCTTCTCGCTCGTGGCCATACACGACGCCGCGCGCCCGCTTGTGCGCACGCAGGACGTGGAGCGCTGCATCGCGCGCGTCCGCGGTGACGATTCGATCGCGGGCGCCATATGCGCCGTGCCCAGCACGGACACGCTGAAGCTGGTGGAGGGCGGCACCATCGTGGCGACGCCGGACCGCAGCTTCTATTGGTGCGCGCAGACGCCGCAGGTGTTCAGGACGAAGGCCATCGTTTCCGCTCACCGCGCGGCCATATGGGACGAGTTCGTGGGGACGGACGACGCGTCGCTGGTGGAGCGCCACGGCGGGCGCGTGGTGTGCGTGAAGTCCAGCCGCGACAACATAAAGGTGACGCTTCCCGAGGACCTGGCCATCGCGGAGACGCTGCTGCAGCGGCGCCTGATCCAGGAGGGCTGCGGCCTTGAGTGAGGAGGAGACGTGCTTCGCATAGGACACGGGTTCGACGTCCACCGCTTCGCGGAGGGGCGCAGGTGCATCCTGGGCGGCGTGGACGTGCCGAGCCAGAGGGGGCTTCTGGGCCACTCCGACGCGGACGTGGTGACGCACGCCCTGATGGACGCCATACTGGGCGCGCTTCGCGCCGGCGACATTGGCCAGCTCTTTCCGGACGACGACCCCGCGTTCGAGGGGGCGGACTCGCTCGTGCTTCTTGCGCGCGTGATGGACGTGGTGCGCGAGCGTGGCGCGCGCGTGCTTGACTGCGACTGCACCATAGCGGCGCAGGCGCCTAAGCTCGCGCCGTACCGCGACCAGATGCGCAAGAACCTCGCCCGTGCCATGGGCGTGGACGTGGGTTGCGTGGGCATGAAGGCCACCACGACGGAGCGGCTGGGGTTTGTGGGCCGCGAGGAGGGCATCGCCGCGTGGGCCGTGGTGCTTCTGGACGACGGCCAAGGCGACGCCCCGGGCGCCGGGCGATGTAACGACTGAGGCGCCCGGGGCCGCGACCCAGGCGCAAAGCGCTACAATGCCATGCCATGAACGCACGCGGGCCACGCCCGCTCACACCCAAGGAGAACCACGATGCTCGTATACAACTCCCAGACCCACAAGAAGGAAGAGTTCAAGCCCATAGACGAGGGCAAGGTCCGCATGTACGTGTGCGGCCCCACCGTGTACGACCAGATCCACATAGGCAACGCGCGCACGTTCCTGAGCTTCGACGTGATCCGCCGCTACCTGCAGTACAAGGGCTACGAGGTCACGTTTGCCCAGAACCTGACGGACGTGGACGACAAGATCATCAACCGCGCGAACGAGGAGGGCCGCACGGCCGCGGAGGTGGCGGAGGAGTACTCCAACGCCTTCATCGAGCAGATGCACCGCTTCGGCATCCTCGACCCGGACATCCGCCCGCGCGCCACGCGCGAGATCGAGGCCATGCAGCAGATGATCTTGACCCTGATCGAGAAGGGCCACGCATACGCCGCCGACAACGGCGACGTGTACTTCTCGGTACGGTCCGACCACAACTACGGCATCCTGTCCGGACGCGACCTTGACCAGCTGCGCGCCGGAGAGCGCGTCGAGGTGAACGACCAGAAGCGCGACCCGTTTGACTTCGCGCTGTGGAAGGCCGCGAAGCCCGGCGAGCCCAGCTGGCCGAGTCCGTGGGGCGACGGCCGTCCCGGCTGGCACACGGAGTGCTGCGCCATGATCCACCGCTACCTGGGTACGCCCATCGACATCCACGGTGGCGGCCAGGACCTGGTCTTCCCGCACCACGAGAACGAGACCGCGCAGGCCATGTGCGCATGGGGCCGCCCCCTTGCGAACGTGTGGATGCACACGGGCATGCTCCGCGT
>CACWMM010000008.1:0-61085 GCA_902761955.1 uncultured Olsenella sp.
CGCCTTCCCGTGAACACCTGCAGGGCATGGCGCGCCGCCAGCACAAAGCCCACGGCCACGATCGCCACTATCACTATGTTTGCCATCTCGTCCTCCAGACGCCTAAGTTAACCTATACTAACTATAGCGTCAGGACGCAGTAGTGCAAGCTCCGGGCGGTTGCGCTAGAAGCCCTCGTCCTCTATCAGGTGCGCACGGTCGTCCGCTGCGGTCGTCGCAAGCTCGTCGCAGCGCTCGTTCAGCTCGGTGCCGGCGTGCCCCTTCACCCACACGAACGTGACGTCGTGCGGCTCCTTCGCCTTCAGCAGGCGCTTCCACAGGTCGGGGTTCTTCACGGGCTGCTTCGACGCGTTCTTCCAGCCGCGCCTCTGCCAGCCTGCCACCCAGTTCTTGTTGAACGCGTTCACCACGTACTGCGAGTCAGAGTGCACCTCCACGGAGCACGGCCGCTTGAGCGCCTCGAGCGCCGCGATCACGCCCATGAGCTCCATGCGGTTGTTCGTGGTCTTGCGGTACCCCTGGCTCAGCTCGAGCCTGTGCTCCGCACCTGCGGGGTCCGTGTACAGAAGCACGGCCCCATAGCCGCCGGGGCCGGGGTTTCCCCTGCTAGAGCCATCCGTCCACACCACAACCCGCATCTGCCTCGCAGGTGCCTTCCTCACGGCGCCCGGGTTCTGCCTCACGAAGTCGTCAAAGCTCGCCACTACTTAGCCTCCGCCCAGTTCTTGCCGTAGCTCACGTCCGCCAGCAGCGGGACCCTCAGCTTCGCCACGCCCTGCATGGTGTCGCGCACCAGCTCGGAAAGCGCGTCGATCTCGTCCTTCGGCACCTCGAAGTCAAGCTCGTCGTGGATCTGCAGCACGAGCCTGCTCTTCAGCCCCTCCTCGCGCAGGCGCGACGGGACACGGGTCATCGCGATCTTGATGATGTCCGCCGCCGTGCCCTGCATGGGGTGGTTCATCGCGGTGCGCTCCGCAAACGAGCGTAGCTGGAAGTTGCCGCTCTTGATGTCGCGTATGTGGCGCTTGCGGCCGTACATCGTCACCGCGTAGCCGTTCTTGCGCGCAAAGGCGATACTCTGGTCAAGGTACGCGCGGACCCCGGGGTACGCCTCGAAGTAGCGGTCGATCATCTCCTGCGCCTCCGCGCGGGGAATCTTGAGCGACGTGGCCAGGCCGTATGCCTGCTGGCCGTACACGATGCCAAAGTTCACGGCCTTCGCGCGGCTCCTCAGCTGCGGGGTCACCTCCTCCACCGGCACGCCAAACACGCGCGCCGCCGTGGCACGGTGGAAGTCCGCGCCCTCGTTGAACGCCGCGACCAGGTGCTCGTCGCCGGAAAGGTGCGCGAGCAGCCTCAGCTCGATCTGCGAGTAGTCGCAGGCCAGAAACACGCAGTCCTCCGGCACGGTGAACGCCGTCCTCACGCGGTGTCCCAGCTCGGACCTCGTTGGGATGTTCTGCAGATTCGGGTCGGAGCTCGAGAGCCTGCCCGTCGCGGCGACGGTCTGGTTCAGCGTGGTGTGGATGCGTCCGTCCCTGCGGATGAGCTGCGGCAGCGCATCCAGGTACGTGTTCTTGATCTTCGCGCGCTCGCGGTAGTCCAGCACCTCGCGCACGTACTTGCTCGCCTCGTAGCCGCCGTCCGCAAAGCCCTCGATCACCTTCGCGTTCGTGGAGTAGAACCCCTTGCGCGTCTTCTTCAGGCCCTGCGTCGGCAGGCCCCACACGTCAAACAGCACGTGGCTCAGCTGCTGCGGCGAGTCGATGTTGAAGTCCTCCCCCGCCGCTGCGTGAATCTCGGCCACCATGCGGTCGATCTCCGCGCCAAGGCCCTCGGACTGCTCGCGCAGGCGCTCCGGGTCCGCGTGCAGCCCCGTGCGCTCCATCTGCAGCAGCACCAGAAGCAGCGGCATCTCCACCTTGCGGAACAGCCCGTCCGAGCCGTCCTTCTCCAGAAGCTCCGCCAGGCGCGGCATCAGCGCGAGCGCCGCCGCCGCCTCGATGGCGGCCGCGGGCACGTCGTCCGTAGCCTCCGGCAGCGTGCCGCCAAGCACCTTCGGGTTCTGGTACAGCTCCCCTACCGAGAAGTGCCCGCTGTCCGAGTCGAGCAGGTATCCGGCAACGCCACAGTCAAACAGCCTCGCGGCGTCCATGTCCTTTGGCGCAACGAGCGCCTCCTCCGCGGAATCCATGGGGCACACCTCGTGGAGAAGCGCCTTCGCGTCGCCCGCGACCAGGTGCCCCTCGCGCGCGAGCCTCGCGAGTGCGGACGTCGCCGCGTCGCCCGCAAACCTCAGGAGGTCCTCCGCCGTCGCGACCCACAAAACCGTTGGCGTCTCGTCGAAGAGCGCCGTCTGCTGGCCCCTCTTCGCGTCCGGGCGCTCGAGCGCCGCCGCGACCCACGAGCCGGCCGCGACCGCGGCGTCCAGGCGCTTCTCGGCGGCGTCGCCGGAAAGCGGCCCTGGAAGCGCGAGCGAGGGCTCGGCCTGCTCCTGCGGTGCGTCGTAGCCGCCCAGGCGCACCAGGCGCTGCGTCATGCCCGTGAAGCCGAGCGCGGAGAACGCCTTCGTCACCTCCTCGGGATCGAACGTGGGGAACTTCGCGTCCGCGAGGCTCACGTCGAGCGGCGCGTCCGTGCGGATGGTCGCGACCTTGCGGCTCAGCAGCGCGTCGTCTATATGGGCGCGCAGGTTCTCGCCCATCTTGCCCTTAACCTCGTCCGCGTGCGCGATCACGTTGTCGAGGCTTCCGTACTGCACGATGAGGGCCGCCGCCTTCTTCGGGCCGATGCCGGGCACGCCGGGGATGTTGTCCGACGTGTCGCCCTTCAGGCCGTAGAAGTCCGGCACGAGCTTTGGCGTGATGCCGTGGTAGAGGTCGTCCACGCTCTCCGGCGTCATGATCGACACGTCTGACACGCCCTTCTTCGTGGCTACGATCCGCACGTGGTCCGTCGCGAGCTGGTACATGTCGCGGTCGCCCGTGAAGAGCAGCATGTCGTAGCCCTCGGCCTCGCCGCGGCGCGCGAGGGTGCCCAGAATGTCGTCGCCCTCCCAGCCTTGGAGCTCCACCACGGGCACGTCCAGCGCGTGCAGCAGCTGCTTCACCATGGGGAACTGCTCGTGCAGGGACTCGTCCATCGGCGGGCGCTGAGCCTTGTACTGCGGCAGCATGTCGATTCTGACCTGCGGCTTGCCCTTGTCGAACGCGCAGATCACGCCATCGGGCGAGAAGGACTCCACAAGCTTGATGAACATGTTGAAGAAGCCGAAGAGCGCGTTGGTGGCCCGTCCGTCCGGCGCCGTCATGGGCTGGCGGATCGCGTGGAACGCGCGGTGCATGAGCGAGTTGCCGTCGATGACGGCGATGGTCCTTCTGGGGTGGTCCTGCGTTGCGGCCAAAGTCTTTGCCATGGGGTCTCCTTGCCGGTTGTGGTTCGTATCGATTGTAGCCGCACGACCGGACGCCAATGCCGCCGGGGCTGCGACCGCACGAACCCCCGACACGCAACCGCGGCCAGAAGGCGCGCCCGCGACCTCCGCGCAGTCGCTAGCCCAGAAGCGCCTTCACGCCGATCGCGATGAGCACGAGGCCGCCCGCGACCTCCGCGCGGTCGCCCAGCAGGTGGCCGAGCCTGCGGCCGATGGCAAGCGCCACCAGGCAGCAGAGCGCGGTCGTGAGGGCGATCGTCCCCGCCGCAAACGCCAGGTTCACGGCGTGGGCGCGCAGGCTCACGCCCACGGCAAACGCGTCGATCGCCGTTGCGACGGACTGAAACAGAAGCTGTGCCAGCGTGAGGCGCTTGCCCCGGACGCACGCGTCGTGCGCCTCGACCTCGTCCGGGTGCCTGAGCGCGGATACGCCCTCGCGCACCATGTTGCCGCCGATCACGCCCAGGATCACGAGGGTGACGATGCCGGCGTACGCCTCTATCAGGCTGGCGGCAAGGCCTCCCAGGAAGTAGCCCAGAAGCGGCATCAGGCCCTGGAACGCGCCAAAGAACAGCGGCTGCAGCAACAGGCGCGAGCGCCTCTCGTCGCAATAGACGAACGTGTTCGATATGGTGACGGCGAAGGCGTCGGCGGAAAGCGCGAGGCCGATGACCACAACTTCGATGGGGCTCACGGGCGACCTCCAGTTGGGCAAGACGCGGTTGGGCAGTTCGTCTGCAAAATGTCTACTGTACACAACCTCGGCGCCCGTGTGGCCAAATTCGTGCCGACGGTGGCAAAATCGTGTAATCTAAACACGTTGACTGCAAGATTCGCGTTTTCGGGAGCGCCCATGCCTGCTCTGATAACCCATCACCTCTTTGGCGAGAAGTCCGCGGCCCTCCTGCCCGAGGGCATCATCCGCAACCAGGAGGAGCTCCTGGCCTTCATCCTTGGCAACCAGGGCCCAGACCCGTTCTTCACGCGCTTCTCGACCACGCCGGAGAACGCCTCTGCCTGCCACAGGCTCGCGCACCTCATGCACGAGCGCAAGGTCATCGGCGCGCTCATGGCGCTACGCGACGGCGTGGCGCACCTGCCCGAGGCGGACAAGGGCATAGGCCGCAGCTTCACGCTGGGCCTGCTTGGGCACTACCTGCTCGACAGCAGCGCCCATCCGTTCATATACGCCCAGCAGTACGCGATCTGCGGCGCGGGCGTGGGGCTGGAGCACAAGGGCAGCGAGGTCCACGCGATCATCGAGAGCGACATCGACACGTGGATGCTGTGGAGCATGCGCCACCAGACGGTGCGCGACACCCCCACGGCGAGCCTCCTGACGCGCACCGAGCGGATCGACCGCGTGGCGGGGGCGCTCTTCTCGCAGCTTGCGCTGCAGACGTTCGACATCAAGCTCAACCCGGAGCAGTACGCCGGCGCCACGCGCGACTACGCGACGCTGTACCGCGCCATCGAGCCCGTGGGGTCGCGCAAGAGCGCGGCCGTCGTCGCGATCGAGCACCTGTTCAGCTCGTATGGCATGGCGGAGTCCATGGCGCACCGCGTGAGCACCTCGGACGACTGCGCGTCCGCGAACCTCCAGCACCGCCCGTGGAGCGACCCCGCGACCGGCGAGGTCCGCGACGAGAGCTTCCCCGACCTGTTCTTTGGCGCCCTGGACCAGTGGGCGGACGTCGCGCAGACCTACGTGCGCGGCGACGAGCGGCTGCTGCGCGCCGCGGTGGGAAACCGCAACTACAACGGCATGCCGACCGAGGACTAGCCGCGCCTAGGAGCGGGCCTCGTCCCGGCTTGCCGCGTCCTTCTCGCCCGTGGCGCGGGTGCCCTGCGTGGCGTGGGTGCCGTGCGCGGCGTGCGGATGGTGCTCGCCATGCGGGTGGTGAAGCCCGTGCTCGTGCGGATGGGCGAAGTACTCGGCGGACGAGAAGCGCCAGCCCTCGCGGTGGACGCTCCGCCTGACGTCGTGGAAGGCCTGCTGGCGCTCGTGGAACGTGTCGAGGTGGTCGTGCAGGACCTGCTCGAGGGGCGCCTCGTGGCGCGCGATCTGGTGGGCGGCGCTTGCGGGCGCCACCTCCTCGACCACGCGAACGAACGACGTGATCGTGGGAACGATGAGCACGGTGAGCGCCGCCGACGTGACGAGCACGGACGCGGCCGTGGCGGAGAGGAGTCCGCCGTCGCGCGCGAGCGACGTGATGGCCACGATGAGCGGAAGCGCCATGGTGCAGTACGCCGACGTCGAGAAGACCTCGTGCCAGTCCATGTCGCGGGTGGACGGGTCCGCCTTGAGCGACGCCGCGACCACGAAGCCGCGGACGACGACGAGTGCGAGGATGAAGCCCAGCAAGAGCGGCAGGTCTCGCGTCGCGGCGGCGAGGTCGAGGCTCGCGCCGGAGACGACGAAGAACACCGGCTGGAAGAAGCTGTTGGATATGACGTCGATCTTCTGCTCCAGGGGCTCGCTGCCGTTGGGGAAGAGCGCCCTCAGGATGAAGCCGGCCGCAAAGGCGCCGAGCGCCGCGTCGAACTCGAACATCGTGGTCGCGAACAGCAGGAACACCAAAAGCAGGATGACGAGCCTCATGAGGGGCTGGCTGGAGCTGCCGGCGTTTTCCACCAGGAAGCGGCGGAAGCGGCGGCCGCCGTCACGCACCTTCGAGGACAGCAGGTAGACAGCCAGACACACGAGCACGAAGGCCAGAAGCAGCACTCCGGTGCGCGCGACCGAGCGCGAGGACAGCAGGAACGCCACGGCGAGGACGGGCAGGAC
Organism: uncultured Olsenella sp.; assembly: GCA_902761955.1. GTDB lineage: Bacteria > Actinomycetota > Coriobacteriia > Coriobacteriales > Atopobiaceae > Parafannyhessea. Next base: position 6,225 of record CACWMM010000008.1, read on the forward strand.
CTCGCCCAGAGAGCCGTAGACGTCGACGGCCTTGCCCACGCGCGTGCCCCGCAGACGTCGGTCATGCATGATGGGCGCAAGCGTGCCGTACGCGGTGGTCGTCATGCAGATGGCGAGCGCCACCCACGACGACTGGTCGAAGCCGAGCCTCGAGAACACGAGCGCCACGACGGTGAACCCCAGGCCGAGCGACACCAGCCACGAGCCGGCGGCGTAGGCGCCCGTGCGTCCCAGCAGGTCGCGGGTGTCGATCTCGTAGCCGGCTTTCAGGAAGAGGAAGCCCATGCCGAGGTCGGCGAGGAGCTTAACCGGCTCGAGGTCGGGGTTGATGCCGGCCAGCCCGAACTTTCCGCAGATGGCGCCGCCAAACACAAGGAACACGACCTCGGGCACCGCGCGACCCGGGACGAGGCTCGCCACGAACGGCGACACCACGGTCACCAGGAGGATGGTCACAAGAGAGTAGTAGATTTCCGCCACGACGGGACTCCCCACAGGAAGGCCCCTCGCGCAGGCGCAAGGGGCCATGGCTCCAATTTCATTCTGGAAGGATAGCGCCGAGAAGGACGTCGCGGCGAAACTCTGGCAAACCCACAGACCGCGGCCTCCAGGCGGAAACCTGACGAGCGCCCCTATAGCCAGGCGACGTCGTCGCTCTCGTACTCTTCCTCCCTCGGACGCGGGAACCTCAGGGTCCTGGATACGGACTCGAGCTTGCCCTCCTCGTTCAGCTCGCCGAGCTCCTCGAGCCACGTATGCGGCCTCTCGCGCCTGAACTCAACGGTCTTCTCGTCGTCGTCCAACCATGCCAAGACGCGACCGAAACGCTTCTCGGATTCCTCCATAGCGAATCACCCCTTGCCCTCTTGACTTCGTACGCCACGATTGTAGGGATGACGGGACAGCTTGGGCTCGCCATGAATTTACTGTGAACCTAATTGATGCCCTCTTGTAGCAAATCCGTAATTTTATGCATTTTAGGCTGCACTTCTTGCAATCCCGCGAAGCGAATGGGGATGGGCCTTTCGCGACCGCCAGCGCGCAGAGCCCGCGTCGTGCTACCCCTCGACCGCAGGCACTACGCCCGTCGCAAGGATCTCGTCGAGCGCTGCCTCGTCCAGCACGGGCACTCCAAGCTGCTGCGCCTTCGTCAGCTTAGATCCAGCCGCCTCGCCCGCAACGACGTAGCTCGTGCGCTTCGAGACGGAGCCCGACACCTTCGCGCCCATCGCCTTCAGCAGGTTCCCCGCCTCCGTGCGGGTGTGCCCCTGCAGCGTCCCCGTCAGCACGAACGTGAGCCCCGCAAGCGTCTGCGGCTTCTTTGGCGCCTCGCCAAAGCCCTCCTGCTCCAGGCTCACTCCGCTCTCGCGCAGGCGCTCGATGACGGCGACGTTCTTCTCTATCGAGAAGAACTCGCGCACGCTTGCCGCGATCTTCGGCCCAATGCCATCGATTGCGGATATGTCGGCCTCCTGCGCGAGCATGAGGCGCTCCATCGACCCGAAGGTGTTCGCCAGCAGCGCGGCCACGTTCGCGCCCACGTGGCGGATGCCCAGGCCAAACAGCACGCGTGCAAGGCCGCGGCCCTTCGACTCCTCTATCTGGCCCATGATCTTGCCCGCGATGGTCGGCCCCACCACGATGCCGTCGCCCTCGAGGTGGTCCTTCGTGCTCGTCTCGTACACCCTGCCGGTGTCGACGGCCGCAAGCTCGTCGGTCGTGAGCGCATAGAAGTCCGCCACGTCCAAGAGCAGCCCCTGCTCCACCATGCGGCCCACGATCTCGTCGCCCAGGCCGTCTATGTCCATGGCGTTGCGGCTGCCCCAGTGGATCAGGCGCTCCGTCGCCTGTGCGGGACAGTCGATGGACACGCAGCGGTATGCCACCTCGCCCTCCTCGCGCACGACGGGGCTGCCGCAGCTGGGGCAGGTCGCGGGCATCTCCCACAGCGGGCGGGCAAGATGCTCCTCGTCCTCGCGGTCGAGTGGGCCCACCACCTCCGGGATGACGTCGCCCGCCTTGTGCACCACGATGGTGTCGCCCACGCGCACGTCCTTGCGGCGCACCTCGTCTATGTTGTGCAGCGTCGCGCGCGCGATCGTGGAGCCCGCTACCACCACGGGGTCGAACTCCGCCACCGGCGTCAGCACGCCCGTGCGTCCCACCTGCACGCGGATCTCGCGCAGGACGGTGCTCTTCTCCTCCGGGGGAAACTTGAACGCGATGGACCAGCGCGGCGCGCGCGCCGTGAAGCCAAGGCTCGCCTGCGAGGCAAACGAGTCCACCTTCACCACAACGCCGTCGATGTCGTAGTCCAGGTCCTCGCGGTGCGCAAGCGCGTCCGCGCAGTACGCGTGCACCTCGGCGGCCGTCGCCACGCGGCGGGCGTGCGGGTTCACGCTAAAGCCGCAGTCGCGCAGCCAGTCCAGAAAGTCGCTCTGGGTCGAAACGTCCAGCGGGCCCTCGTCCGCCACGGCGTATATGAACGTCTCCAGGTCGCGGGCAGCCGTCACCTTCGGGTCCTTCTGGCGCAGCGACCCCGCGGCGGCGTTTCGCGGGTTCGCGAACGGCGCCCTGCCGGCCGCGTCGTTCTCCTCGTTCAGCCGCACGAAGGAGTGCTTCGGCATGTAGACCTCGCCACGCACCTCCACGGAGTGGCCAAACCCTCCGTCGGCCACGCGCGCCAGGCCAGCCTTCCCCAGCGTCGTGGGAATGTCCTTGATCGTGAGCGCGTTCTGCGTCACGTCCTCGCCCGTCGTGCCGTCGCCGCGCGTCGCCGCGCGCACCAGCCGCCCGTCGCGGTACGTCAGCGCGATGCCAAGCCCGTCGATCTTCAGCTCGCAGGTGTAGGCGACGGGCCCCTCCCCCGCCGCGGCAAGCGCCTCCTCGGTGCGGGCGAGCCACTCGTCCAGCTCGTCCAGGTCCATCGCGTCGTCTATGGAGTACATGCGCTGCGCGTGGCGTACGGGCGCAAACTGCTCGCTCACGTAGCCACCGACGCGCTGGGTGTAGGAGTCCGGCGTCACCAGCTCGGGATGCGCGGCCTCGATCTCTTGCAGCTCCACCAGGTAGCGGTCAAACTGCGCGTCCGTCATCTCCGGGTTGTCCAGTGCGTAGTACGCGTACGCCGCATGGGAAAGGATGCGGTTCAGCTCCGCCGCGCGCGTGGCCGGCGCGGACGCGCCAGCGCCTCCCCCCGGCACCTCCGGGGCCTGGTCCTGCCCAAACAGCGAGAACTGCGTGCCCGCCGCCGCCATCTCCCTTGCGTCCCGGTCCGTCATGCGCTTCCTCCCCACGTCGCCACAAGACAAGAGATTATCTCACGGCACGCGCTGCCGGGGCGGAAAGCCGCAAAAGCGGCACGCGCCCGTGCGCGCCGCCCCTATGCCAGGCCCACGGACTCCAGGTGGTGCCTCACGAACCATTGCGCAAGAGAGCCGTCCGGCATGCGCCCCAGCACGTCCGCGACGGGTACCCACCTCAGGCGGTCCACCTCGCCGGGGTTCGCGCGGGCCTCCGCTCCCGTCGCGCGGCACACGAAGTTCGCCATCAGCGTGTTCGAGGGCTCGTAGAACCTGCTCGCGTTGAACTCCACGGAGTCCAGCTCAAGCCCCGTCTCCTCCAGCACCTCGCGCCGCACGGTCGACTCCAGGTCCTCCCCGCGCGCGACGTAGCCCGCCACCAGGATTCCGTGCTTTCCGTACTGGTCGATGGTCAGGATGCGCTTGCCGTCCGGATGGTACACGATCATGCTGCACCCCACGCTGAAGCCGGGGTAGCGCCACGCGCCGCAGGTAGGGCACCACGGCTCCGGTCCGTCCTCCGGCTGCTCCCTTAGCACGAGCCTCGTCCCGCACACGTGGCAGAACGCCGGGTCGCTCGCGTATTCCATGCGCACATCCCTCCCGCGCCCGATTGGCGCACATAGGCCTTCAAACAAAATACGTCGCATGGGACACCGCCCGCACAGCCATGCACGGCGCCCACGCGAGCTCGCCCGCGCCAAGCCGTAAGGCCAGCGCGGGCGAGAAGAGCCTGTCTTTGGATTGTATCCCACGCGCGGAGGCCGCACCATGCGGCCCCACGGGCCCTAGCTCTGGTTCGAGCTCCCAGACGTGCCGTCCGAGTACGAGCCGCCGTGGTTCTGGTTGAGGTAGTCGTAGATCTCCTGCATCAGGTCCTCCTGGGACGTCCCGTTGCCAGACCCGTTGCCGTTGCCATAGCCGTTGCCCAGGCCGTTGTTCTGCTGCGTGTTCTGCGAGTTCAGCTGGTTCTGCTCCTTCAGCTGCTTCTGGAGCTCAGCGTCATCGCCCAGCGTCACCTCGACGGTCTTCTTGGAGTCGCCGCGCATGAGCGTCACCTTGACCGTGTCGCCGATGTCGTGCGAGCGCACCGCAAGGATCATGCCGTCCGCGGACGTAATCTCGTCGCCGTCCACCGCCACGATGATGTCGCCCTTCTTGATGCCGGCCTTGTCGGCGGGGCTGCCGCTCGTGACATCGGCCACGTAGGCGCCCTGGTTCACGGAAAGTCCGTTCGCCGTGGCGTTCTGGGCGTTCACCGTCTGCATCGTCAGGCCGATGTAGGCGTGCGTCACCGTCTTGCCCGCGATGATGGTGTCCGCGATCTTCGTGGCATAGTTGCCCGGAATCGCGAAGCCTATGCCCGCGAAGGACTCCGTGTCAGACGAGAAGAGCGTGCAGATGCCAACGAGCTGGCCCTTCGAGTTCACGAGGGCACCACCGGAGTTGCCCGGGTTGATGGCCGCGTCCGTCTGGATGAGGTTCGTGTAGATGGTCTCCCCGGAGGACGACTGCATCGTCTGGTTGCGCGCAAGCGAGCTCACGACGCCGGCCGAGACAGACTGGTCCAGGCCAAACGGGCTGCCCACGGACATGACCCAGTCGCCCACCACGAGCTTGTCGGAGTTGCCCACTTCGATCGGCGTCACCTCGTCGTCGCCGATGTTCGCCTTGATGACCGCTATGTCGCTCGAGGCGTCAGACCCCACGACCTTCGCGTCGTAGCTCTTGTTGTTGATGGTGACGGATATGGAGGTGGCACCGTCGATCACGTGGTAGTTCGTGATGATGTCGCCCTTCTTGTCGTACACGACGCCAGAGCCCAGGCCAGAGCCGTCGTTCGTCGTGACGTTCACCACCACGACGGACGGAAGCGACTTCGCCGCGGCGGCCTGTGCCGTCGTCGCCTCGTCGGTGTTGTCTATCTTGATGGTCTTGCCGGCAGTGGACTGCGAGGTGGTGGCGGAAGACGACGTGCTCGCACCGCCCAGGTTGCCCGTGCCAAACAGCGCAAGCGTCACGAGCAGTGCACCGACGACGCCACCGCACAGCCCCACCAGCGCGTTCCTGAGCGTGTGGCCGCCGTGGCGCCTGCCGCCATCCGACTCCTTGCCTGTATCCGGCGCCCCCGTGCCGCTCGCGCCCGTCTGGCCCTGGGCACTCTGGGCACCCTGCGCACCAGGCTGAGCCGGACGTGTGCTGACCGTGGGCTGAGCGGCCGTCTGGTCCATGCCCGGGACGGGTGGACGGCCGTTGTCGTTCTCGCTCATGATGACCCCTTTTTTCCGTCGGGCGCCACGCGCCCGTCTGTCCTTTGCGTACACCCACACTGTACCCGTCGCATGCCGGGGCAGACGCTCTTCTCGCCCTTGACACGTCAGCAGAACAACGCTTTTGGTTAGCTGAAAACCCAGGCAACAAAAAACCGAGCCGCTGGGGACTCGGTCTGCAAATTTATGATGTGCCTAGATTTTGAACAGGTAGCCAACACCACGTACCGTCACGATGTGCGATGCCACCTGTGGGCCCACCTTCGAGCGGACGCGCCTGATGTGCACGTCGACCGTGCGGGTCCCGCCGCAGTACTCGAAGCCCCATACGCGGTGCAGCAGCGTCTCGCGCGAGTACGCGCGCGAGGGGTGCGTCGCCAGAAACGAGAGGAGCGAGTATTCCATGAGCGTGAGGTCGACGGGCTTCTCGTCGATGTAGACCTGATACGTCGCGAGGTTGATGGTCATGTTGTCCACGGTGACGATGTCTGCCGGGGCGCTCTCCTCGCCTGGCCACAAAAGCAGCGCGCAGCGCACCTCGAACTCCGCCTCGCTCGCCGTGGAGGTGATGAAGTCGTTCCTGCCCTGCGCGGGAAGGTGGAGCGAGCCGAGCTTCGACTCGTCCTGGATGACGAGCGTGGGGATGAACCCGTTGTCAGAGACGTACGAATCCACTGCGTTGATCGTGTCCTGCTCGAGCCCGCTGGAGTCGAGCACCACCAGGTCAAAGTCGTGACCAGAGGAAATCGCCTGCGAGAAGGTCTCCGGCGTCGTCGGTAGGATCGACACGTCCAGGGCATGCTTCAGCTCTCGCATACGCTCGATGTACCGAGAGGTCTTTGCGACTAACAGGATGTTCTTATGGTGCATCCACGGCCCCCAACCCACAATGCTCGCCACGCAAAAACCGAGGGCACCCTAAGGTGCTCTCGGATTACATTATCATACATTACAAGTTGCGATGTAAACTCTCGTGCGCTGAAGCAAAAATCTGCATTTTGTCGTACGTAACGCCCGTCAGAAGCTACGAGAACCTATGCAGGCGCACGGCTTATCTGATGTTGCCCAGGAACTCCTTCGTGCGCTGCGTCTTCGGGTGGTCGAACACCTCCTCGGGCAGGCCCTGCTCCACCACGACGCCGCCCTCCATGAACACGACGCGGTCAGCGACGTCGCGGGCAAAGCCCATCTCGTGCGTCACGACGATCATGGTCATGCCGCTGTGCAGCGCGAGGTCCCTCATGACGTTCAGGACGTCGCGCACCAGCTCCGGGTCGAGCGCGGAGGTCGGCTCGTCGAACAGGATGACCTTCGGGTGCATGGCGACGGAGCGCGCGATGGCGACGCGCTGCTGCTGGCCGCCGGAAAGCTGGGGCGGCTTGTAGTCCGCGCGGTCCGCAAGTCCCACGGCCTCAAGCTGCTTCAAGGCCTCGGCGCGTGCCTCCTCCTTCGGCCTCTTCAGCACCTTCACCTGGCCCACCATCACGTTCTCGAGCGCGGTCATATGCGGGAAGAGGTTGAAGCCCTGGAACACCATGCCAAGGTCGCGGCGCAGCATGTTCACGTCGGTCTTCTTGGTGCCGGTGATTTCCTTGTCCTCGATGAGAATGTGGCCTGCGGTCGGCGTCTCGAGCAGGTTGATGCAGCGCAGCATCGTGGACTTGCCGGAGCCGGACGGTCCCAGCACCACGACGATCTCGCCGTTCCACACGTCCAGGTTCACGTCGCGCAGAACCGGCGTGTCCGTGAACGTCTTGTTAAGGTGCTCGATGCGGACGATCGGGTGCTCGCCCTCCTCGAAGTGGTGCCTTGTCAGGTTCTTGTCGCGCTCGTAGGCCACGCGGGCGGCCTCTCCTGCGTCCATCGCGGGAGGCACCTCGACGGTCTCGATCTTGTGTCCGTTCTTTCCAAACATCGTCTATGCCTCCTGACCTGCGTGGGACCTGAACGGGGCGGTAAGCGCGTCCAGCGCGCTGAAGTTCTGGCCAGAGGCCTGCTTGCCGTCGGGCGAGAAGCTCTTCTCGGCTTCCTCGGCGCCCTCCGCGGACGTCGCGGCCCTCTTGCCGCCAGGCCTGGGGCCTCCGCCGTTCTCCGCGTCGGCGAGGCGCTTCTCGACGATGCCGACGACCTTGATGAGCGGGAGCGTGACGATGAGGTAGTAGATGGCCGCGGCCATGTACGGGGTGATGTTGCCGGAGACGGTGGTGAGGTTCTTCGAGAACATCATGAGCTCCATGACGCCGACGGAGGACAGAAGCGAGGTGTCCTTGTAGGAGGTGATGAAGTCGCTCGTGACGGTGGGCATGACGCGGCGAACCATCTGGGGCAGGATGACCGTGAACATGGTCTGCCTGCCGTTCATGCCGAGGGAGGAGGCTGCCTCGTACTGGCCCCTTGGGATGGACTGGATGCCGGCGCGGTAGATCTCGGCCTGGTAGGCGGAGGAGTTGATGGCCATCACGATGATGCCCAGGATGTTGTTGTCGATGTTGATGCCGACCATGGGCAGGCCGAAGAACATGATGTAGATCTGCAGGAAGAGCGGCGTGCCGCGCAGGATGTTGATGTAGACCGAGGCGATGCCCCTGAGCACCTTGAACTTGGAGATCCTCATCATGGCGAACAGCAGGCCGAGCACGATGGCGAACGGGTACGCCACGACCACGATGAGCAGGCAGAGGAGCCAGCCACCGAACAGCGAGACGAACGAGGTCACGAGGAGCTGAGGCTTGAAGAACATGTTGAGGAACGGAACGGAGTTCCACGCGCTCACCCATGCCTGGCCGTCGAGCCACATGACGATCTGCTGGACGGGGGTGTTCGCGCTGGTCTTGATGGACGGTGACGCGGGCAGGGCGCCCTTGACGCCGGCAGCGGTGGTGTAGCTGCCGGTGACCTTGCTCTTGCCGCCCTCGCTCGGGAACTTCATGTCCGTGATCTCGAGGCGCAGGAGCGAGCCGGTGGGGATCGGGGTCTCGAACTTGATGGTGATGGCGTTGCCGCTCGCCTTCGCGGATCCGTCGATGCTGACGCGCTTCAGACCCTCGAGCACGGTGACCTTCGTCGTGGAGCCGTCGAAGCTCGCACCCTTGGGGAGCTTCAGGGTGACGGACGAGACGCCGTCCTTCACCTTGGTGGTCGCCTCCCAGGTGAGACGGGTGTTGATGCCGCCGATGACCTTGTCGCCGCCGTCCTCGTTCGGGCGCGCGGTCGCCTTGCTCACGGCGACGGAGCCGGCGTCGCCGGAAAGCGAGGACGCGCTCGCGGTCGAGGAGCTCGCGCTCTTCTCCCCGTAGTCGACGCCGAACCACTTCAGCTCGAGCTTAGAGAGGGTGCCATCCTTGCGGCATTGCTTCAGCGCCTTGTTCAGGGCCTTCGTGAGCGCGGGGTTTTTCTTGCTCACGACGATGCCGTACTGCTCGCCGGTGGGGATCTCCTTCGCGACCGCAAGGTCCGTGTAGGAGTCCTTGCACTCGTACTGCATGACGGGCAGGTCGGCGACGGCGGCCTTGTACAAGCCCGTCGATACGCCGGAGAGTGCGGCGATCGGGTCGTCGAGCGCGACGACCGTGGCGTTGGGCAGGTTCTCCTTCACCCAGGACTCGCCCGTAGTGCCCGCCTGGACGGCGATGGTGGAGTCTGCGTTGTCAAGCGTCTTGGTGTTGGCGCCGATCTGGTCGGCCGCGCCCCTTGCGGTGACGAGCCCCTGGTTGGAGTCGATGTACGCGTTGGTGAAGTCGATCTCCTTCTGGCGCTCCTCCGTGATGGTGAAGTTGGAGGCGCCCACGTCGGCCTTGCCGCCCTGCTTGATGGTGGGGATGATGGAGTCGAACTTCATGGGGTTGAGGTACTCGCACTCCAGCCCCATCTTCTTGGCGAGCGCCTGCATGAGCTCGACCTCGAAGCCCTTCTTCGTCTGGCCCTCCATGTAGTCGAACGGCGGGTTCGCGAGGTCGGAGACAACCGTGAGCTTGCCCTTGTGGACGAGGGTCATCTTCTGGGACTCTGCCTTCTTGGCGGAGCCGCCGCTCGTCGTCGTACCGCATCCGGAGATGCCGAGTGCAAGCACGAACACGAGGGACGCCACCAGCATGACCGGCAGCCTACGCAATCGGACGCAGTTGTTCTTCTTCATTCCTATCTCCCCTTCAAGCTTCCGCTGAAGTCCTCGGGCGCAACCCGTGCCGCCGTCGCGGTGCACAAGCGCACCCACCCCACGGACCCGTCGGTCGAGGCCACATGGAGATTGCTACCAATATTAAAGTTGATTTGTGAATATGAGAGTTATATATATCGTAATTTCGAATATGGAAATGTAATTGTCAAATTTCTGCCTGATGGAAGCAACACTTTACCTAAGAAATGCTCCAAGACGTACAAAAGCGACCGTCGCATTACGCAAGCGGTCGCTTTGTGCGCGTGAACAGTGTCTAGCACTAATATTGCAGGCACGTTTATGCCATATTACCGGAGCGGGTCGAAGCTAGACGCCAGCGTAGTACTTCGCACGCTCCCAATCGGTCACGGTAGAGCAGCACTCGTCCCACTCCTTGCGCTTCTCCTGCGCATAGAAGTCCGCGATGTGCTCGCCGAGCACCTCGCGCACGAACGAGCTCGACTCGAAGAGCTCGATGGCCTCTCCAAGGTTGCGCGGAAGACGCTCGATGCCCATCGCCTCGCGCTCTGCCTCGGAGAGGGACGCGGGGTCGACCGTCGACTCCGGCGGGAGCGTCAGCCCCTCCTCGATGCCGCGGATGCCGGCGGCAAGGGTGAGGGCAATCGTGAGGTACGGGTTCGCCGTGGGATCGGGGTTGCGCAGCTCGATGCGGGTGGACTGGTGCTTGCCGGGCTTGTGGGTGGGAACGCGCACGAGCGTGGAGCGGTTCTTGCGTCCCCACGTGGTGTAGATGGGAACCTCGCCGTTCTCGACGAGACGCTTGTAGGAGTTAACTGTGGGGTTGGAGACGAGGGACGTCTCAGGCGCGTACTTCAGGACTCCGGCCATGTAGTGCTGCGCGAGCTCGCTCAGGTGCGCCTCGTTCTGGGTCTTGGGCGCCCAGAACAGGTTGTTTCCCTCGTGGTCGAAGAGGGACTCGTACAGGAACATGCCCGATCCGAGGCAGCCGTTGATGGGCTTTGGCATGAACGACGCGAACAGGCCGTTCTGGTACGCCTCCTGCCTGATCACGACGCGCGCGGTCATGATGTTGTCCGCGCAGCTCCTGGCCTCCGTGTAGCGGAGCTCGACCGCGTTCTGCGACGGGGACGAGGAGTGGAAGGAATACGTGACGGGAATCGACATGCGCTCGAGCATGAGCGTGGTGGAACGGCGGAGGTCCGTCGCGACGTCCGACGTCGTAAGCTCGAAGTAGCCGCCCTTGTCCTGCGGGATGGGGTTGAGGTCGTTGTCGAAGTAGAAGTACTCGATGCGGGGACCGACGTTCAGCACGTAGCCCTTCGCGTCCGCCTCGCGGAAGACGCGCTCGAGGCAGTAGCGCGAGTCACCCTCGAACGGCTCGCGGGAGGGGGTCTTGATGTCGCAGAACACGCGGGCGACGCCCTTCTGCTCCGGCCTCCACGGCAGGATCTGGAAGGTGGCGGGGTCTGGGAAGGCGAGCATGTCCGACTCCTCGGACGAGACGAAGCCCTCCACGGACGAGCCGTCGAAGCCGACGCCCTCCTCGAACGCCTCCTCCAGGTCCTCGGAGGAGATCGAGAAGCTCTTGAGCTTGCCCATGACGTCCGTGAACCAGAGACGCACGAAGCGGATGTCGCGCTTCTCTACCGTCCTTAGAACAAAGTCGACATTCCTATCACCCATGTCAGATCCTTCCATCGCGATGCAAGGCGGTGTACCTGCGCACATATCGGTCTTACTGTGGCATACCGAGGTTACGCGACTGTTTCCGAAGCAGCTGCGCCCGCCGAGTCGCCGCCTTGCGCTCGCAAGCGGTCGAGAGTGTCGTAAACCGTTAGAATACTAATACATCGGCCGCGGGCGCGCAGCGCCCTGCGCCAGCACCACACATATATATGGGCCGCGCATCAAGCGATGCGCGTCTGACGTCACGGTCACTCCCCAGCACGAGATGGGCCCCTACCCGCGGCTTGATGGATCTCCGAGCGCCTCGTTTGCCTTCGCGACCATGTCCTGCGCAACGGGGCACTTCCCCTTGCCGGTGGCATGGGCGGCGCACGTTCCCTCCTGGGCGCAGCCGGAGCATCCGCCGGAACCCTTCCTCAGGCTGCGGACGCAAAGCGCAAACGCGACGGCGACGGCCGCCACGATGATGAAGTCAAGCATTATGAACCCCCTTCACGCCCCCCCGGCGGCGCCGCGCGGGCGAAGTCCATTTTGTTAGCCTAGTATAACTATACCCAAGCACGGCGCAACGCCAACGCGGCGCGCCGCCGGCACAGACCCGCCACACCGGCCCGCGCGCAATAATGCCCGCCGACGAAGGAAGGGGGTCGTCGGCGGGCCAAGACCCAGACTTGCGGGGAGAGTATCCGCATCCCGGGTAGAGTTAAGCGACTTACCAGCGGGCGTTCTCGCTTGACGAGTACATAGTAGCCGACGGGATCCATAAAGTAAAGCATGGTTAACTTTTTCCCATCCTTCACAGCCGCGACACAATCCTCATTTACATAGCTCACGATTTTGTAGCGTGCTATAGTTAACGCCAGGAGGCGGGCTTCCCCCGCACCCACACGACGTGCACTCACCAAGGTAAGGAGAACGCACATGAGCTACTTCGACTACACCGTAACCAAGCAGGACGGCACCACCACGAGCCTCGACGCATACAAGGGCAAGGTCCTCCTGATCGTGAACACGGCCACCGGCTGCGGCTTCACCCCCCAGTACGACGACCTCGAGCGCATCTACGCCAAGTACCGCGACCGCGGCTTCGAGATCCTGGACTTCCCCTGCAACCAGTTTGCCGGCCAGGCCCCCGAGTCCGACGACGAGATCCACCAGTTCTGCACCATGAAGTTTGGCACGGAGTTCCCGCAGTTCAAGAAGATCGAGGTCAACGGCGACGGCGCCGACCCCCTCTTCAGGGACCTCGCGACCGAGATGCCCTTCCAGGGCTTTGGCCGCACGGTGAAGGCGCTCGCCCTCAAGAAGTTTGCCGACGCCAACAACAAGAAGTACGGCGACAAGACCTACATCATGTGGAACTTCACCAAGTTCCTGGTGGACCGCGAGGGCAGACTCGTGGCACGCTTCGAGCCCACTGTTGACATGGCCGAGGTCGATAAGGCCGTGGCGCAGCAGCTGTAGCCCGGCCGCCGCGCGTTGCGGCACCGCCCCAAACGGGACAGAAGGCAGGTACGCACGTGCCGGCAGGCCGCGGACGACCGCGACTGCCGGCACGCCTTTGTCGCAGGTACCCAGAGCATGGAAGAGGGATCGGATATCATGTCAACACGCGACGACGAGCAGCAGACGCGCCGGAAGGCGCCCACGGGCGAGAAGGACGCGGCAACCGTGGCCGCGACGCCGGGCGCAGACCCCGGCACCCGCAGCCGCGAGGCCACCATCGTGAGGACGAGCGTCCTCGGCATCGCAGCGAACGTCCTTCTCGCCGCCTTCAAAGCGGTTGTGGGCATGCTGACCCACTCCATCGCCGTCACGATGGACGCCGTGAACAACCTGTCCGACGCCATGAGCTCCGTCATCACCATCGCGGGCACGAAGCTCGCCGGCAAGGCGCCGGACAAGAACCACCCGCTCGGCTACGGCCGCGTGGAGTACCTCTCGGCCACCATCATCTCCATCATCGTGCTGTACGCGGGCGTCTCTTCGCTCGTCGAGTCCGTCAAGGGCATCGTGGCCCCGCAGACGCCCAGCTACACGCCCACGTCGCTCGTGATCATCGCCGCGGCCGTCGTCGTGAAGCTCGTGTTGGGCCGCCACGTGAAGGCGACGGGCGAGCGCGTGGGGTCGGACTCCCTCGTGGCCTCCGGCGCGGACGCCCTGTTCGACGCGGTGCTCTCCGCCTCGACCCTCGCGGCCGCAGCCGTGTTCATCGCGACCGGGTTTGCCATCGAGGCGTGGGTGGGCGCCGCCATCAGCGTCGTGATCGTGAAGAGCGGCCTAGACATGCTGCGCGAGACGCTGAGCCAGATCCTGGGCGAGCGCGCGGACGCGGAGCTCGCGCAGGAGGTGCGCCGCATCGTCTCGGCGGACCCGGACGCAAACGGCGCGTACGACCTGGTGCTTCACTCCTACGGCCCCGAGCAGCTCGTCGGCTCCGTCCACACGGAGGTCGCGGACACCATGCACGCGGACCGCATCGACGAGATGACCCGCCGCATCCAGCACGCCGTGTACGCAGGCACCAACGGCAGGGTCATCCTGGCCGCCGTGGGCATCTACTCGCGCAACACCTCCGACAACGTGGCCGTGCAGATGCGCTCCGAGGTCACGCGCATGGTCATGGCGCACGACGGCGTGATCCAGATGCACGGCTTCCACGTGGACGAGAAGAACCGCCTGCTCGACTTCGACGTGATCCTGGACTTCGCCCTCCCCGACCGCCAGGCCACCTACCGCCAGATCGTGAGCGAGGTCCAGGCGGCCTACCCCGACTACAAGGTGAGCGTCGCGCTGGACGTGGACGCCGCGGACTAGGGCGGCACGCCCTTCTCGCCCGGCGCGCGGAATCCGGCGCGAGCGGCGCTGCGCGGGTGCCGCACCAGGAGAATGCGGTACAAACCGGCGCGAATTGCCCACGATTCGCCATCAAGTTGGCGCAAGCGGGCGTGCGGGCAAGTTCCTCCACATGCGGCGCACGCACCTGCCGTAGAATAGGGGCAGTTTGTTTGTGTGGTATGCAGGCGTTTCTACGGAAAGGAACTGGCATGGCAGAAGACACGATGAAGCTCGTCATCATCCGTCACGGTGAGTCCGAGTGGAACCTGAAGAACCTCTTCACCGGTTGGACCGACGTCGACCTGACGGACACCGGCCGCGCGGAGGCCGCCGCGGGCGGCAAGGCCCTCAAGGAGCAGGGCTATGACTTCGACGTCTGCTACACGTCGCTCCTGAAGCGCGCCATCCACACCCTGAACATCGTTCTGGACCAGATGGACCGCGCGTGGCTGCCCGTCCACAAGACGTGGCGCCTTAACGAGCGTCACTACGGCGCGCTGCAGGGCCTGAACAAGGCCGATGCCGCCGCCGAGCACGGCGAGGAGCAGGTCCTCATCTGGCGTCGCTCCTTCGACGTCCAGCCGCCCGCGCTGAAGCCCGGCGACCCCCGCGACCCGCACATCCAGGACCAGTTCCGCGACGTGCCGCAGGAGGACCTTCCCTACACCGAGTGCCTGAAGGACACGATCGCCCGCGCGTGGCCGTACTTCGAGGAGGAGATAAAGCCGCAGCTCGAGGCCGGCAAGCGCGTGCTCATCGCCGCACACGGCAACAGCCTGCGCGCCCTGGTGATGCAGCTTGAGCACCTGACCCCGGAGGAGATCCTGAAGGTCAACATCCCCACCGGCGTCCCCTGCTCCTACACCTTCGACAAGGACTGGAACATCATCGACAAGCACTACATCGGCGACCCCGAGACGATCGAGAAGAAGATCAACGCCGTCGCCAACCAGGGCAAGGCCAAGAAGTAGCCACGCCCGCACGGCATGAGGAGGCCCCGCGTCGCACCCAGGTGCACGCGGGGCCTTTGCTGTGCAGCCTCGATCTTGCGCGCGGAGGACCTAGCCCAGGCCCACGTCGAGCGCCATCATGAGCGTGAAGCCGAGCGCGAACGCGAGCACGCCCACGTTGGAGTGCTCGCCCTCGCTCATCTCGGGGATGAGCTCCTCAACCACCACGTAGACCATGGCGCCGGCGGCAAAGCTCAGCAAGTACGGCATGAGCGGCACCAGCTGGCGCGCGGCCAGGATGGTGAGCAGGGCGCCGGCGGGCTCCACCACGCCGGAAAGGAATCCGCCGAGAAACGCGCGCGTGCGGCTTGACCCCTCTGCGTGGAGCGGCATGGATATGATCGCGCCCTCTGGGAAGTTCTGGATCGCGATGCCGACGGAGAGCGCGAGGGCGCCGGCCGCCGTGAGGCCCGTGCCGCCGGAAAGCAGGCCCGCGTACACCACACCGACGGCCATGCCCTCGGGGATGTTGTGGATGGTCACGGCCAGGAGCATGAGCGTCTTGCGCTGGAGGTTTGACTTCAGGCCCTCCGGACGGTCGTCCTTCTCGCCCAGGTGGAGGTGGGGCAGCAGGCTGTCAAGCAGCAGGAGGAAGAGGATTCCCAGCCAGAAGCCCACGAACGCCGGGACCCAGGCCAAGCTCCCCATGGCGGAGGACTCCTCTATCGCAGGCACGATGAGGCTCCAGACGGAGGCCGCGACCATGACGCCGGCGGCAAAGCCCGTGAGCGCGCGGTCGACGGTGTGGTTGAGGCGGCCGCGCATGAGGAAGACCATGGCGGCACCGGCCGTGGTGCCGGCAAGCGGTATCGCGAGGCCTATGATCGTGCGTGTGACGGATGCGTCCAAGGGGGTCCCTCCTTAGGCGTTGGCCCGGCGGCGTGCGCCAGGCGCGATGGCGTTGGACCTCAGTCTATATGTTGCGACGGCCCAGATGCTCGAGAGTCTGCGATTGCTAATAATATATGGTCCTAATAATATGGGGTAGAATCAGCGCAGGAACGTGCGTGGCGCCTGACGGGGCGAGCGCCGCACGATGAGGACGCCCTGCCGGGAGGAAGCAATGGAGAGACGCAACACGCGCCAGCGTCAGCTGGTGCTCGACGCCGTGCGGGAGCTGGACGACCACCCCACCGCCGACGAGGTGTACCTTCACGTGCGAGAGAAGGACGAGCACGTGAGCCGCGGCACGGTGTACCGCAACCTCCACATCCTGGTGGAGTCCGGCGACATCGTCTCCGTGAAGGTGTCCGGCAGCGAGCGCTTCGACCGTAGGAGCGACAACCACGCGCACCTGGTGTGCACGGAGTGCGGCAGCGTGACGGACGTGCCGGCGCCGGACATGGAGGACGTGCGGCGCGAGATGGAGCGCGCGTGGGGCTATGCCGACGTCCGTGCGAGCACGGTGTTTGCGGGCGTCTGCCCCGCGTGCCAGAAAAAGAGCCGGGTGGCGAGGTAGCCACCTGGCTCTGCAAGCACGACCTCGGTCGCACTATCGCTACTTCCCCCTGCACGCGTGCCGCACCTCGACGCAGGATCCGGCCACGGCCGCGGAGAGGAGTACGGCGGCGGCCATCGAACCAACATCCATGTGATCACCCCTTTCAGTGGTGAGAAGAGCCTGCGTCCGTTGCCGGGCGACCCTGCGGTCCCGCCCCGTTGGGGGTCGAGGCGAGACCGCCTGCGGGCCGCGGGGGTCGAACCCTGCTATGCGACCGGCTCCCCCGAGAGGCTCTGGAGGATGTGGCCGTCCTTCTCGTCCCACGCTGGCATGGGACGGAAGAGTTGGAAGAGGATGGCCGCGAGCAGCACGAACGCCACGACGGTCCAGAACCCGAAGCTGCCGAAGGCAAAGAGCTCGTACAGCTGGTTGATGAGGAGTCCCACGACCCAGCCGAAGCCGCACTCGTAGCCGATGGCGAACCAGAACCACTTGGGGTCGTCCATCTGCCTGCGGATGGTGCCCATGGCGGCGAAGCACGGGGCGCACAGCATGTTGAACGCGACGAACGCGCACATGGCGCCCACGTGGAGCGTGCCGGCGACGGTGAACATGCCGGCAAATCCCTGCCACATGGAGACGGAGTTCTCCGTGGCGCCGCCGAGGCCGTACAGGACGCCGAACGTGGAGACGAGGTTCTCCTTCGCGATGAGCGCGGAGATCGTGGAGGCCGTCGCCTGCCAGTTGCCGAAGCCAAGCGGTGCGAAGATGAAGCTCAGGGCGCCGCCGACGCCGGCGAGGATGGAGTAGTCCATGTAGGTGTCAGGCGCCGCGGCCATGCCCTGCAGGAAGCCGAAGGAGCCGTCGCCGCCCTTCCAGCCGGCGATGCCGAAGTTGGAGAGGAACCAGATGGCGACCGCGGCCGCGAAGATGATGGTGCCGGCCTTCCTGACGTAGGAGGCGACGCGCTCCCACACGTGCAGCGCCCATGAGCGGATGCTGGGGAAGTGGTAGTCGGGAAGCTCCATCACGAACGGCATGGGCTCGCCCTGGAACGGCTTGGTCTTCTTGAGCATGACGGCCGAGACGACGATCGCGACGATGCCGAGGAAGTAGAACATGGGGGCGACCCACCAGGCGCCGTTGTCCGCGCCGATGAGGACGCCCATCACGAGCGAGATGATCGGCAGCTTCGCGGAGCACGGGATCATGGTGGTGAGCATGGCCGTCATGCGGCGGTCGCGCTCGTTCTCGATCGTCTTGGTGGCAAGCACGCCGGGAACGCCGCAGCCGGAGGAGACGATCATGGGAATGAACGACTTGCCGGAGAGGCCGAAGCGGCGGAACACGCGGTCCATCACGAAGGCGACGCGGCTCATGTAGCCGCAGTCCTCCAGGAAGCACAGCAGGACGAACAGCACGAAGATCTGCGGGATGAAGCCGAGCACGGAGCCGACGCCGCCGATGACGCCGTCGACCACGAGCGAGACGACCGCGTCGGACGCGCCGGCGTTCTGCAGCCAGCCGGTGACGGCAGTCGGCACGGAGTCCACGAAGCCGTCGTAGTCGTGCGGGTCAGGCTCCTGCGCGTTGACGGCCTTCTTGAAGTCCGCCAGGGTGACGGTCTTGACCACGTCGAGCTTCTGCCCGGACGCGAGGACCGCGTTGCCCTTGGCGTCGAGCTTGGTCACGACCTCGCCTCCGTCGTGGGTGAGGTTGCCGTCGCCGTCGTGCTGCGGCACGTCGCGCGCGACGACGTCCGCCGCCTTCGACTCGAACGCCCTGATGGCGCGCTCGTCCGCGGCGCCGCGATCGTCCGCGGCCAGGGCCTTGCTCACGGCCGAGGTGTCCACGCCCTTCTCGCCCGCCGCCGCAAGGAAGCCGTCGATCTTGTCTGCGTAGTGGCCATCCGCGTAGGCGGCGGTATCCTCGTCGTATGCCTGCTGCGAGGCGGAGTTCACGAAGAAGCCGTCCGAGAACAGGCTGTCGTTCACCCAGTCCGTCGCGGGCGTGCCCACCGCCACGAGCGCGACCCAGTACACGGCAATCATCACGGCCGCGAAGATGGGAAGGCCCAGCACGCGGTTCGTCACGACGCGGTCGATCTTCTGCGAGGTGGTGAGCCTCTTGGGGGCCTTCTTCACGCACGCGTCCATCACGCTCGCGATCCAGTCGTAGCGCTCGCCCGTGACGATGGACTCGGCATCGTCGTCACGGCTCTTCTCGACCGCGGCGATGACCTCCTCCGCCTGGTCGAGCTGCTCCCGCGAGAGGCCCAGGGGCTCGATGGCATCCGCGTCGCGCTCGAACACCTTGATCGCGTACCAGCGGGCCAGGTCCGCGGGCGCGGCGTCGCCCACGATGGCCTGCACCTTCTGCAGGGCGGACTCCACCTCGGGCGAGAAGCACCTGACGCCCTTGGTCGCGACACCGTCCTTGGCCGCGTCCACGGCCTGCCGCATGAGCTTGTCCAGGTTCCTGTTGCGCAGCGCCGAGACCTCGACGACGGGCGCGCCGAGCATGGAGGAGAGCTTCTTCGCGTCGATAACGTCGCCGCGCTCCTTCAGCAGGTCGCACATGTTGAGTCCCACGACCACGGGACGCCCGGCCTCCAGCACCTGCGTGGTGAGGTAGAGGTTGCGCTCGAGGTTCGTGACGTCGATAAGGTCGACCACGGCGTCGGGCCTGTCGTTCACGAGGAAGTCGCGCGACACGACCTCCTCCGGCGAGTACGGGGAGAGCGAGTAGATGCCCGGCAGGTCCACGAGCTCAACGTCTCGCTCCTTCTTCCACGGGGCCTGCTTCTTCTCGACCGTGACGCCCGGCCAGTTGCCCACGTATCCGTTCGATCCCGTCAGCTCGTTGAAAAGCGTCGTCTTGCCGCAGTTTGGGTTGCCTGCGAGCGCTATGTACGTCGTTTCTGCCATGTGCCTTCCCTGCCGTCGTTCGCGCGGATGCGTCGTGGTGCCTTGTGTGGCTGCCGCGCCGCCCCGTCGCTATTGTTAGCCGTACTTAACTTCGTGCTGAAAAAAGAGGCGCCGCTACGCCCTCGCGATGTCCGTGACCTCGATGCACTGTGCCTCGTCCTTGCGAAGCGTCAGCTCGTACCCGCGGACCGTGACCTCGATGGGATCTCCCAGCGGAGCCACCTTGTGCACCAGAACCTGGGTACTCTTCGTCACGCCCATGTCCATGATGCGGCGCTTGACCGCGCCCGTGCCGGTGAGCCTCTCGACGGTGCACGTCTGCCCCACCTTCACGTCCCTCAGCGTTGCCATGTGTTTACCCTCCATATCGTTCCTAAACGACGCCGCAAGCCACGGCGCCTTCGGCTTGTACACGTGTCATCTGGCGTGCCACCCCTGGCAGGCCGCCCTTGGCGTCCTTCTTCAGCAGGTCACGATCCTCATCGCCATGTCGCGGTTCAGGGCGAGCGTCGCGCCTTTGACGCTCACGACCACGTCGCCATTCACGCGCGAGACCACCTTCACCTCGGCTCCCTGCACAAATCCCATCTCGGCCATGCGCTGGCGCAGGTCCTGCGGTCCGCGCACACGCGCGACCATCACCGTCTGCCCCTCGCTCGCCATCGCGAGCGGCAGTTGGGAACCAGACCTCAGCTCCGATGCGGCAATACGGCCACTGTCAGCGCGTTGATACCCCATGACGCCTTCCATCGCTCTCCCATGCAGTCATATTGTTAACCAATGCGAACTTACATTGTGCACAATAGTACACTGAGACTAACTTTGTAAACCCAATTTGCGAACTTTTTGCTAATTGAATCCGGCGCACGCCCCGCCGCAGACGTGCACGGCAACACCTAAAGGTCTGGTACGCACCCGCCGCGAGCTTACGAAATCCTGTATACCGATGTCTGGTGTGTACCCGCGGCCAAGATGCGACTGCGCGCACCACCCCAAGGCCGCGCTGGGTCTTGCCAAGTCGGGCCAGGTGTATACCAGCGCTTTTGATCTGCTGCACACACCACTGCCAACCTTACAGGCTTTCGCGAACTCGGTGCGGGTGTGTTGCGCCAACAGAGGCCCCGTGGCGGAAACCCTCGGGTGCGTACCCGATACATGATTCGAGTACTTATAGCTTGAACACTCTACCTGCAATCATTTCTTATTGAACCAAAGGCGTATGCAGCACACCCAGGGAATTCTCGCATCTCGCGCAACACGCCCACGACTTCGTGACGACGGGCCCTGTCTCCGCAACACACCCAAAGCGATCTTGCAAGATTTCGCAAACTCGCCCCAGGTGTGTGCGGCGGCGGGCACGCACCCGAAGCGACGTTGCGAAACCGCGCGAACCAGGCTCGGGTGCGTACCCGCATCCCGCGTGACCCACACAAAAGACGGGCGAGAAGGACCGCTCCCTCTCTCTCCCCCGTCTTCAAACCGCATTGTCGCAATCCCGCAGCCTTGGCGCCTACTTCTTCCTGCGCACGGGAATGGGCCTCGGCGGCGTCTTCGGCTTCTTCGCGCCGGCCTTCACCACGGCGCCCTCGCCGCACGCGTCCAGGCAGCGTCCGCACTGCGTGCACTTGCGCTGGTCGATCACGTGCACAAAGTTCGCCTTGCCCATGATGGCGCCGTCCTCGCACGCGTCCAGGCAGTCGCCGCAGCCGGTGCAGCGGGACACCAGGATGTGGAACGTCTTGTACGCGTCGCACGCGCCGGCCGGACACACCTTGCGCGCATAGTGGGCAGAGATCTCGTCGCCAAACAGCGCACACGTCTGGCGTACGGTCTTCGCAAGCACGCGGCCCACCTCGCACAGCGACTGCCCCTCCATCATGGGAGCAAGATCCTGCAGAAGCTCCAGGTCGCCGGACTTGCCGCGCTTGTGGCAGACGTCCTCCAGGATCGTGGCCATCTGGTACGAGCCCTCATGGCCAAACACGCAGTGCCCGCACGTCTCGTGGCGATACTCCCGGCAGATCCTCAGCAGCTCGTCGGCCATGCAGCAGTCCGCGCCAAACACGCGCACCGCGTCGCTGGCGAGAAGGACGTCCCCCTCGCCTGTCGCCGCGACCATGTCGCCCTGCGGAAATCCCAGGTACACGGCCTTTGCGTCCTCCACGCCGGCCGCCTTGGCCAGTTCCGCCACGCTCACCTGCGCCGGCAGCTCCACCGGCTCGGTCGCGCCGTTCACGTACACGAGCTTCGGCGCGCCCTCGCCGCGCAGCCACGCCTCGCCGCCCACCAGGGCGTCTGAGGCAGAGCCGGTCACGGCCGAGGGTATGGGCTTCTCGCCCGCAAACAGGCGGGCGACGGCGGTGTCGTTGCCGTACACGTAGCCAAACGAAGCGTCGGCGCGTGCGACGGCGACGCCCGCCGCCTCGAACGCGTCGCAGAGCTCGGGCTCGTCCGCCGGAAGGACCACGCGGGCTCCCTCGGCCGCCGCCTTCGCGACGGCCGCGTCCACGTCGGCCTTGAGGGCCGCGAGCGCCGCGGGCGCCTGCGCGTACGCGGGCATGAAGTTTATAGTCAGTGCCATGGGGGTCCCTCCTAGTACTCGTTCCACAGGCGCGGGCGCGTCAGGGTCAGCCTGAGGTCGCACTGCAGGCAGCGCGACGCCTCGTGCTCGGCCTCGGACTCCGAGAACGGGCACTCGTACGGGCGGAAGTCCGCCTTGCGCTCCTGCGCGGGCTCCATCTTGGGCTCAGTCGGCTCGTCGTAGAAGCCGGCGGGCACCTTGCCGATGCGCTGTACCGGCACCTCCGCGTCGAGAAGAACCTCGGAGATGTCGCCGTCGCCGCCCAGGAAGCGGTCGATCGCCTCGGCAGACTCGCGTCCGCCCTCGATCGCGCCGATGACGGACTTCGTGCCCGTCACGGCGTCGCCGGCCGCGAACACGCCGTCCTCGCTCGTGCGGTGCTCGGCGTCCGCCACCACGTACGGGCCGTGCGTGAGCTCCAGGCCCATGTCGCGCGTGTCCTCTGGCTTCTGGCCCACGGCGAAGATCACGTAGTCCGCCGGGATCGTGAGCTCGCCGCCCTCGACGAGCTCCGTCACGGGACGGTGCTGCTCGTCGAAGTAGAACTTCGCGATCTTGTGCACGGTCATGGCGCCGACGTGGCCGGGCCTCTCCGCGCTCTCGTCGATGGAGGTGAACGCATAGGCGTCGTGAAGCGTGACGCCCTCCTCCGCGGCCTCCTCGCGCTCCTCCGGCGTGGAGGTCATGACCGCCTCGGCCTCGAGGCAGCACACGTCGACGCTCGTGGCGCCCAGGCGGACGGCCGTGCGGGCGCAGTCGTAGGCGACGTTGCCGCCGCCGAGCACGACGACGCGGCCGCGCACGTCCATGGGCTCGCCCTTGCGGGCCGCCTTCAGGAAGTCGGTGTTGCGGATGACGCCCTCAAGGTCGTGGCCCGGAGTGGGAAGCACGGTTCCGTCGAACGTGCCCACGGACACCAGAACCGCGTCGAACTCGGACTTGAGCGCCTTCGGGTCGCGCACGCGCTCGCCGCAGCGGATCTCGACGCGCGGCTCCGCGTCGTCGCCCTGCGTCACGTCCAGGATCGTCTGGATCTCGCGGTCGAGCACCTCGTCGGGAAGGCGGTACGCGGGGATGCCGTAACGCAGCTGGCCGCCGGCCTTCTGCTCCGCCTCGAACACGACGACGTGGTGGCCCTTCTCGGCCAGATAGTAGGCCGCGGTGAGGCCCGCGGGGCCGGCGCCCAGGATGGCGACCCTCTTGCCGGTCAGCGCGTCGTGGCGCGTGCGCCGGCGCCACTCGCCGGTGTCGCGCACGGCGGCCGCACGCTTCAGGCGGCAGATGGAGAGCGGGCCCTCCAGGTGGTTGCGCTTGCACTCGCCCTGGCAGTTGTGCGTGCAGATGGAGCCCAGCGTCTCGGGGAACGGCACGCGCTCGCGGACGACGGCCGTGGCCTTTTCCCACTCGCCGTTCTTGACGTGGCGCAGGTAGCGCGGGATGTCGATGTGCGCGGGGCAGCCGGACCTGCAGGGGACCACGTTGTCCTCGCGGGAGCGGCCCTCCTTCGCGAGGCCGAGCGTGTCGACGATCGAGCCCGTGGGGCACACCTCGACGCAGGCGCCGCAGAAGCGGCAGCCGGCCTCCTCGAGCGAGACGCCGCCGTCGATGCCGATGCGGATGCCCTCCGGCGTGCGCTGGTAGTCGAGGACGCCCACGCCGCGCAGCTCGCGGCAGGCGCGCACGCAGCGGCCGCAGCGGATGCAGCGCGTGAACATGTGCGTGATGAGCGGGTTCGTGTCGTCCGTCGCGACGGTGCGGGCGCGGCAGCGCCAGCGCGCGGGCGATACGCCCAGGTACTGGTACATGCTCTGCAGCTCGCACACGCCGTACTTCGGGCAGCCCGTGCAGTCGGACGGGTGCGTCGCCAGTATGAGCTCCATGGCCATGCGGCGCACGTCCTCCGCCGCCTTCGCGTGGGAGTCGACCACCATGCCCTCGCGCACCGGGGTCTTGCACGCGGGGACCGCGGGGCCCTCGCCGTCGACCACGATGGAGCAGAGCCTGCAGCCGCCCACGGCCTCAAGGTCGGGGTGCTTGCAGATGTGCGGGATGAAGACGCCCGCGTCGAGCGCGGCGTCAAGCACCGACGCCCCCTCGCGGGCCTCGACCTCCGTACCGTCAATCGTTAGCTTCACGTGTGTTCCTCTCGCCGGGGCGCGCGTGCGCCCGTCCCTCATACGACCGCGGGACCTTCGCACGAAGGCCCCGCGGCAGTCAGTGTTCTAGAGCTTAGGCACTAGTCCCAGTCCTCGTCACCTGCGGACTCCGCTACGCGCTCGGCGGCGTTCTCGCCGGCGATGCGGCCGGAGTTCAGGCAGAAGCCCATGGTGTTGCCGGGGATGGAGTAGTTGTAGGAGTCGCCGTAGATGGTGCAGGCGTCCGTGCCCACGCAGTACAGGCCGTCGATGACCTTGTAGTCGTCGGTCATGACCTCCATGTTGTGGTTGATGAGCACTCCGCCCAGGGTGCCGTAGGCGCCCACGTACTGGCGGCAGACGTAGAACGGACCCTCCTCGAGCGGCATCATGAACTCGCGCTCCTTCTCGAAGAGCTCGTCGTAGCCCTCGGCGCACATCTCGTTGTACTGCTCGACGTTCTTCATGAGGCCCTCGGGGTCGATGCCGATCTTCTCGGCCAGCTCCTCCAGGGTGTCGGCCTGCGCGATGACGTGGTTGCCGGCGCCGTCCACGTACGTGTCCAGGTCGTGCTGCCACTGCTCGTCGAAGCCCTGGTAGAGGTCGTGCGGGTGGACGTGGCTCACGATGTCGGGTCCGTCCTTCTTCCAGTGGCGCAGCATCTTGGAGTCGAAGATCGAGAACGCGACCTTGCCGGGCAGGTGGTTGATGGCATTGCCGACGAAGGTGGTGTTGAAGATGTCGTCCTCGGGCATGAAGCGCTCGCCGGTCTTGTCGCACCAGTAGCACGGCTGGCGGAACGCGCCCTCCACGTAGAAGTGGTTCAAGTTGTCGGGCAGCTGGTACATCATCTCCATGCTGACGGGGGTGTGGCCGGCGCCGACCTCGTGGCACATGTTGTAGCCGTCGCCGTCCATGCCGGGAACGGCGAAGGAATACAGGTTCTTGCCCCAGTCAAGGCCGATCTTGTCGTGGATCATCTTCGCGTTGTTGCCGAAGCCGCCGGTGGCCACGATGACCTCCTGGCAGGAGATGGTGACCTCCTCGCCGTCCTTGTTCGTGGCGACGACGCCGCACACGGCACCCTCGTCGTTGGTGAGCAGCTTCTTGCCCGGGCACTCGAACATGAACTCGACGCCCAGGTCGGTCGCGCGCTCGGTCATGCGTTTGATCATCGTGGTAGCGGCGCGGGGACCCGGCTCGGAGCCGTCCTCGGGCTGCACCACGTGCCAGGTGTACTCGCCGTCGGCATAGGCGCGGGTGCGCTCGCGGGCGCGGAACGCCGGGCGCACGGAGTTGAACACGACGCCCATGTCCTGCAGCCACTTGATGGTGTCGCCGCTCTTGAAGTAGTACGCACGTACCAGGCGCGGGTCGACCTGGTAGTGGGTGTAGAACATGTGGCGACGGAACAGCTCGCCGGGCGTGACCTCGATCATCGAGGCGCGCTGCACGGGGGAGCCTGCCGCGCAGGGGCCCATGCCCATATTGGCGGCGCCGCCGGTGTTGGACGCCTTCTCGAGCGTGATGACGCGCGCGCCTCCCTCCGCTGCGGCAATGGATGCTGCCAGGCCAGAAAGGCCGGCGGCCACTACGACGACGTCTGTCTCGAGCTCTTGTGCCATGGGATTCCTCCTCGGATAAACCCTGCTCTTCCCGCGCTCTGGCGCGGCAACTCTCATGTTTATTCTGTTCGCAAGGCCCCGCCTCGCATATGTGCAGCTGAACAACTTTTGGCCCACCGCGGCGTCCCGCACTGTGCGTGCGTGGAGTCAGAACACGCCTGCGGGCGAGAAGGACGCGTCCTTCTCGCCCGCGCAGGACGCCTTGCGTCGGGGGCCTTCGCCCTCCTAGCGCTCGGGCATCGTCGGCTGGATGAACTCCTTGTAGCGAGCAACGCGCTGCTTGTACTCGTCGCCACGCTGCAGCTTTGCGAGCTCGCCCTCCATGCGCGCGATGTCCTCGCCGTGGATCTGCTTGCCCTCGGCGGTGTCGTGCGCGCGGAACAGGCCGCGCTCGTCGTAGCACTCCTCGTCGCGGTACTCGACCTCGACCTTGCCTTCGTTCACATGCACATGACCCTCGAGGCCGCACACGGAGCAGATGGCCTTGTCGGTGCCGGGGACCAGATAGAAGTCGTTGGCGTTGCAGTGGGGGCAGACGCCCTTCTCGCCCTGGTACTGGGCGTGCTCGGGGTCCTTGGCCGCACGGGCGAGGTTAATGCCGATCTGGTGGGCGCGGGACACGACGGCGTCGTCCATCAGGGCGCGCTTGCTCCAGGGCACCCACTCGTTGTCGATGACCTTCCACGTGGGCGTCATGGACTGGATCGCGTGGTCGGACTGGGCGTGCGTGCCCCAGTCGGAGCCGCCGATCGCGATGTAGCTCACGGGCTTGCCCGGGCAGATCACACGCGGGTCCGGCTCCTTGGACGGCTTGCCCTCGGCGGCGAGCCCCTGCGCGATCCGGGTGGACAGCACGTTGTTGCCCGTGTCCATGCGGGGCCCGAAGCGGTCCATGATCGTGTGGAAGAGTCCGGACGCGCCCGTCTCGAAGATGGGGTCGCACATGACGATGCCGTCGGCCTCGGCCATCTTGAAGAACAGCCAGTCGAAGTCGTCCTTGTGGATACAGCGGTTGCCGCGGCCGCCCATGAGCGACTTCACGCACGCGATGCAGCCGGTGCAGTGGCGGATGTCCAGGTCCTGCGCGCGGATGAACTCCACGTCGCAGCCCTCCTCCACCGCGCCCATGAGCGCCTCCTTGCAGATGGAGTCGTTGTTGCCGTTCTTGGTGCCAAACGAGATGCCAAGTACCTTTGCCATGCCGGTCCTTCCCACGACGCGGGGCCGCCCCCGGCGGCCCCTACCCTATGCGGATAGCGTAGGTTGGCAGGCGTTGTGCTATGGCACCAAAGATTAAAGTGGCAACCACCCAGCTTTGGTGCTACGTACCAGAGCGGACGGACGGCGCTACGGCATGTCGGAGAGCCCCTCCATGATCGCCGCGGCAAAGCTCACGGCAAGGCGGTCGTCCCCGTCCTTCAGGTCGAGGTGGAACAGCTCGTCGATCTTGTTCACGCGGTAGAAGTACGTGTTGCGATGCACCGACAGCGCCTCCGCCGCGTCTGCGGGGCTCCCCGGGAACCGGACGGATGCCACGGCCGTCTGCAGGTACGCGGTGCCGTGGACGCGGTCGTAGGCGTTCATTGCCACGACGCGCTTGTCCAGCAGCATGCCCTGGGCGCCCGCGAGCTCCGCGTTGTGCGCGATGACCTCGAAGCGGTGCCGCCACAGGTACACGACCCTGGTGCCGGCGTGCGGCCGGACGGCGGCACGCAGCTCGCGGCTCTCGCGCAGCGCGCGCCGCATGGCAAGCAGGTCGCCAAACGGCTCGCTCGAGTACGCGCGCATGTCGTTGTTCGCGAGCATCTGCGTCAGTCCGCGGTCGCGCGATACCCTGCGCTCGCAGCGCTCGTACGCGTCGAAGCCCACGTCTTTGGCCGGTCCCACCGCCACCAGCAGCACGAGCGCGCCGCCCGTGACGCACCACACGACGCCCGGCATGCTCCTCTGCACGATGGCGCCGGCGCGCGCGTAGTACTCCTCGTTCGCGTCCGCGGGGCCACACACGTTCAAGAGCACGTACGTGTCGTCCGCGGCAAGCCCCAAAAGGTCCAGGTGCGCCTGAAGCGCATCCTCGCTCACGAACGCGCCCTCCAGCACGTCCTTCAGGATGGACGAGCCCTTGCCAAGGCGTCCGCCCGCGGCGCCCAGGCGCTCTATCATGATGCCCGCGAGGTCGCTCGCGAAGTCGACGAGCTCCAGGTCGAGCCCCGTCATGGCGTGCGTCACCTCGAACACGTCGAAGCGGCCCATCTCGAGCCGGTGGTGGTAGATGATGGACGTCACGGCGCGGTCCTTCTCGCCCGCGCGCTCGGACAGCACGGAGTGGCGCGCGCTGCGCGCGGAGCTGATGATGCCGTCGTCGCGCAGACGGCGCTCCACCTCGGGCGTGATGTAGCCCGCCTCCAGCACGGAGCGCACGTCGTCCGAGGTGGGCAGCGTGCCTGCCGTCGCCAGGATCTTGTGCTCCGTGTTCGATATGATGACCGGGTTCTCGAGCACCGCGGCCGCCCTCTGGGCAAACTGCCGCATGTCGTAGGACTCCAGGAAGCAGTCGAACAGCTGGTTGCGCCGCGCGCCCAGCTCGCCGCTGCGCTGCACGAGGCCCAGAAACGCGCCGCGGAACTCAATCGGCGCAAGGTCGCCCCAGCAGTACACGACGCCCGGCTCGCGCGCCGCGGCCGCATCCTCGCCCACGGCGTCCCCTTCCCCGCCCTGCGCGTACACAAGGAGAAGGCCCTCGTCATGGCCCGGCGCGCCCTCCTGGGCCAGGTCCGCGCGGGACCCCAGGCGGATGACGCCCTCCGCGCGCTCGCCTGCGCCCCACTCGGGGGAAACGACCATGTCCCATCCCAGTTGAGCGTCGTCCGCCACGTCAAAGCCCCGTATGGGCAGCTCGCTCAGCACCGTTCTCAGCTTCATGCGCCCCGTCCTTCTCGCCGTTGTACGCGTGCACAAGTCTAACACGCGCCCGCTCCGCACATTTTGGGGCTGCTGCCATGGGTTTTGCCATAGCCGCAACATACGCTTTGCTACGGATTTAATGGGGCGCTCCTGCATCGCGCCCCGCGAGGGATTGGAGAAGCGCATGGCACGACTGATTGACGAGCTCATCGCAAAGGCGAAGGGGGCGCCGCGCCGCGTGGCGCTGCCCGAGGCGACGGACGCGGACACGCTCCGCACCGCCCGCACCGTCCTGGACGAGGGCATCGCCCACCCCGTGCTCGTAGGCCCGGCGGAAGAGGTGCGCGCCGCGGCCGCGCAGGCCGGCGTCGACCTTGGGGGCATGGAGCTTGTGGACACCTCCGACGAGGCGGCGGCGGACGCGCTCGCAAAGCGCTACATGGCCGCCGGTCGCGAGAGGCTCGTGTCTTCGAAGGGCGCGCGCCGCAAGGTGAAGAAGCCGCTGTACTACGCCATGGTGCTCGAGGACCTGGGCGACGTGGACTGCACGTTCTGCGGCCACGTGAACACCACGGGCGACGTGCTGATGGCCGCGCAGATGATGATCGGCCTCGCGGACGGCGTCGACGTGCCGTCCATCCTCGCGCTGGCGCAGGTGCCGGGCTTTGCCGGCCCGGAGGGCGACGTCATCGCCCTCACGGACTGCGGCCTGAACCCGGAGCCCACGGCCGAGGAGCTTGCCTCCATCGCGATCGCCGCATGCGACAACGTGAGGTCGATCATGGGCTGGGAGCCGCGCTGCGCCTTCGTGTCGTACTCCACGGACGGCTCCGGGGAGAGCCCGTCCATCGAGCGCGTGCGCAAGGCAGTCGACGTAGCCCGCGCGCGCCGCGCCGACCTGTGCATGGACGGCGAGTTCCAGCTGGACGCCGCCATCGTGCCGGCCGTGGCCGCGAAGAAGGTGAGGCGCGAGAGCGCCGTCGCCGGCCGCGCGAACGTGCTGGTGCTGCCCGACCTCAACTGCGCGAACACCATGATCAAGACCATCCAGCTCTTCGCGGGCGGCAAGGGCTACGGCCACACGCTCAGCGGCTTCCGCCGTCCCGTGGCGGACAGCTCGCGCGGCGCCTCCGTCGAGGAGATGGTGGGCGACATAGCGATGCTCGTGCTTGCGGCGGCAGAGTAGCAAAGGGAGGAAACACCATGGCATATCGCATCCTTACGCTCTCCCCCGGCTCGACCTCCACGAAGGTGGCGGTCTTCGAGGGCGAGAAGTGCCTCATGAGGGCGAACGTGACGCATCCGGCAGAGGAGCTCGCCCGCTTCGAGAGGGCCGTCGACCAGCTTGACTACCGCGTCCAGACCGTGCTCGACGAGCTTGCGAAGGCGCACTTCTCGCCCAGCGACATGGACGCGTTCAGCGGCTACTGCGGCGGCATGGGCCCCACGCGCGGCGGCATCTTCGCGATCGACCAGACCGTGTGCGACCACGTTCTGAACTGCGGCATGAACCACCCCGCCATCCTGGGCGCGCCCATCCTGTACAGGTTTGCGCAGGACACGGGCAAGCCGGCGTTTGCCGTGAACCAGCCGGACACCGACGAGCTGGACGACGTCGCGCGCATCACGGGATATCCCGGCGTGTATCGCAAGAGCCACGTGCACTGCCTGAACCAGAAGGAGTGCGCCATCCGCTTTGCCCAGAGCATAGGCAAGGCATACGACGAGGTGAACGTGATCGTGGCCCACGTGGGCGGCGGGCTTTCCGTCGCGGCGCACCGCCACGGCTGGATGGTCGACACGAACGACGTGCTGGAGGGCTCCGGACCGTTTGCGCCGAACCGCTCCGGCGACGTGCCGCTGAAGCCCGTCGTGGCGCTCGTGGCGGACGGCGCCGAGTCCAAGGCCGAGGCCATGGCGCGCATTGGCAAGACCGGCGGACTGAAGGGGCTTCTTGGCACGGACGACGCCCGCGCGATCGACCAGATGATCGCGGGCGGCGACCCATGGGCGACCGTGGTGTACGACGCCATGGCCTACCAGACCGCGAAGGCCATTGGCGGGTTCGCGGCCGCGCTGGAGGGCGCGGTGGACGGCATCGTGCTCACGGGCGGCGTGTCGCACGACCCGATCTTCGTGAACGCCGTGCGCCGCCGCGTGCAGTGGATTGCGCCCGTCGCCGTGTACGCCGGAGACTTCGAGATGGAGGGTGCCGCCGCGGGTGCCGTGCGCGCGCTCGACGGCACCGAGTCCGTCATGACCTACACCGGCGAGCCGTCGTGGGACGGCTTCAAGCTCTCCGGGGCACCGAGGGATGTGGAGGAGTAGATGACGGAAACCGCCAACGCACAAGGTGGCAAGTCCGGGGGCTTCCACTACGCCTACCTTATCGTGCTGTCGTGCATCATGATCACGTGCCTGCCGTGCGCGCTCGCGCTCAGCTGCGCCGGCATCTTCTTCACCCCGGTGAGCGAGTACCTGGGAGTGGCTCGCGCCCAGTTCACCCTGTACTTCTCGATACTCAACATCGCGATGATGCTCACGCTGCCCGTCGCCGGCAGGCTCATGGGCAAGTCCGACCTGCGGGTCGTTCTTTCCGCGAGCGTAGCCCTCACGGGCGCAGGCCTTCTGCTGATGGGGCGCTGCAGCGCCCTGTGGCAGTTCTACCTGTGCGGCGCCGTCATGGGCGTCGGCGTGGCACCGCTCATCTACCTGGCCGTGCCCACGCTCATCAACGCGTGGTGCGCAAAGCGCGTCGGCTTCTTCGTGGGGCTCTGCATGGCGTTCACCGGTATCGGCGGCGTCATCTTCAACCCGGTGGGCACCGCCCTCATCCAGTCCGGAGGCGAGGGCTGGCGCCTGGCGTACACCGTCTTCGGCATCATCACGCTCGTGGGAACGCTGCCGTTCACCCTGTTCGTGGTGCGCTCCAAGCCCAAGGACAAGGGTCTGCTGCCCCTGGGCGCGGGCGAGGCGATCGACGCGTCTAGGCCCGCGGCGGAGTCCGGTGGCGTGATCGCCGCGAAGGCCATGCACATGCCGGCGTTCTGGGCGCTCGTGGTGTTCTGCGGCATCATCACCCTGAACCAGACCATCTACCAGTTCCTGCCCAGCTACGCCCTGTCCTTCTCGTCCAGCCTTCCCCAGGTCGCGGCCGCGTCCGGCGTCGTCGCGTCCGCCGCGATGGCCGGCCAGGCGATCGGCAAGGTCCTTCTGGGCATCGTGAACGACCGGTCGCTGCGCGCCGGCGTCTTCGTGGGCATGGGCTGCGGCGTTGCGGGCGTCCTCGTGATGTGGCTGCTGCCGCCCACGCTTGCGCTGCTGCTTGCGGGCGCGTTCCTGTTTGGCATCGTGTACGCCCAGACCGTGGTGCAGACCCCGCTTCTGGTGCGCTACGCGTTTGGCTCGGCGGACTACCCCGCGATCTACTCGCGCGTTTCGATGGCAGGCTCGCTCATGAGCGCCGTGGCCGCGGTGTTCTGGAGCCTGGTGATCGACTCCGCGGGCGGGTTCCCCCTCATGTTCGTGCTCGGCATCGTCTGCATGGCGATCTGCCTGGCATCCGCGCTGTTTGCCATCGCGCACAAGGCGGAGGCATAGCGCAGGTTCGTGCCCGGCCACATAAGCATCGCAAAAGGCGGCGAGTCCCTTTGGGCCCGCCGCCTTCTTGTGCACGCTGCCTGCGCATAGGAATCGCACGGCCCCGTTGGATGACCGGGACGCACGCCCCTCCGCCCGATCCTGCTCCTACGCGCGACCTTCCGCCGCGCCATCGGCCTTCGCGCTCCCGCGACGCCTGCGACCAGACCTCACGCGCGGCTTCGGCCTCTCGATCAGCGCCCTGAACTCCGGCGAGTCCGGGTCCACCCCGTCCTCGCTCATCACGTGCAGGCACCCGCGCAGCTCGGGCAGGCTGATGTTCTGCCAGCGCATGCCGCGGTCGTCCTTCGCCCACAGCGCCAGCTCGCGCCACCCGGCAAGGTCGGCCGGCACGAACTCGTGGTCGTAGTGGCCGGTCATGATGGAGTCCACGTCAAGCCCCTCCATCTTGCCCAGCGTTTGCACCCACTCGTCCACGCTCGTCGAGTCGTCGTAGAACAGCGTCATGCACGGCGTGACGGCGTCCCCGGAAAGCAACACGCGCTCGCCTTCGACCACGTAGCCCATCGACCCGCGCGTATGCCCCGGCAGCGCCACCGCGCGCACCGCCTCTCCGCCCAGGTCCAGCTCGTAGCCCTCCGCGACGTGCCACGTCCGCGGCCTCGCCCCTTCCGCGGTCGAGAAGAACGTGCCCTCGGGAAGCTCGAACCTCTCCCTCAGCTGCTCGCGAATGCGCGCCTCCGCGTCCTCCTCGGTCTCCCAGAAGCCGTCGTCGACGGCGCTGATGCCGACCTTCTCGAACGAGTACGCGCCACCCACGTGGTCATGGTGATGGTGCGTCAGCAGTACGGTGACGGGCAGGCTCGTGATGCGCTCCACCTCGGCCCGCAGGTCGCCCACGCCCTCCATCGTGTCCACCAGCGCCGCGCGCTCATCTCCCACAATCAGGTAGCAGCGGTTTCCCGCGATGTCGGCAAGCCTCCATACATGCGGCCTCACCTGGACAGACTCGATCCTCGCTTCCATGTCCCTCCTCGTCGGCGCCTCCGGGCGCCACTCGCGCAGGGGGCGGTCGCACGTACGCGCGACCGCCCCCTGCCGCGCACCCGCAACGCTATGCGGTGCGCGCTCTCTTTCAAATGTTTGCGGCCAGCACTACCTGCAGCCAGTCCCGCCGCCTACGCCATCTGCGGCGCGGGGTCGTTCGTCGCCTTGCGCGCAAGGTTCTCGATCGGGCCCTGCAGGAAGAACGTCACGATGTAGCAGACCACCCACACGGGGATGATGTTCTGCAGGAAGCCAAACACGGACGCGATAAGCGGCGCGCCGCCCAGCACGCACGCGTCCAGCGTTCCCACCAGGTAGCACAGGACCACCGCGTAGACGGTGTTGATGGGCAGGTTCACCAGCAGGCCAAACTTCAGGCCGTCGGACGGCTTCGCGTGCTTCATGGCCCACTTCACGCTCTTCTCGGGGAGGGAGGGAATCATGCCGATGACCGTCGCGATGCACCAGGCGAACACGAAGTTGATGAAGAACATGGGCCAGATCCAGGACTGTCCGGCAGGCAGCGTCGCCGTGTGGAACACGTAGAGCGCCAGCCACTCGCACATGACGCACTGCACCAGTGCGGTAAAGAGGTTCAGGACCGCGGCCTTGACGAACCTCGTGGATGTCTTCATGGGCATGATGTTTCCTCTCTCTAGATGCTAAGCTTCCCGCTCACCTGCACAAGCGCAAGGCTCGTGCATATTGCCTGTTACACGGCTTAATGGCCAGAAAGTGCGAGGTGCGCAAGCGAGCTTTCGCGCACCTCGCCGCCCCAAGGGGCCGGCGGGAGACCCCGCCTCGTGCTATCGGTGGATGTAGCTCCCCGCCTGGTAGCGCGGGGGAACCACAGGCACCTCGATCCAGGAGGCGTGCTCGCCTCCCGTGTGGACGTTGTGGGTGCCACGGTTGTCCGTGTCCCACGACAGCGGCTCGAACCAGCCGTCGCGGATGTAGCGGCCGGAGATCTGGACGCGGAAGCGCTCGCCCTTGTGGTACACGCGCGACGTGGGAACGATCGCGATGTCCACGGCGCGCACCTCGCCGTCCTCCAGCTTGTGCGTGTCCGTCATGGTGTAGACGGGCGTGTGCTTCTTCGTCAGGCCGGCATCGACGGTCGAGCGAGAGACGCGGCACTTGCCCCATGCGCCGGGGTGCGGCTCGTCGAGCGTGAGCCACGGCACCCACGTGCCGTCCTCGGACGCCTTCTGGATGTTCACGAAGAGGTCCATGTCGTCGTAGCCGTCGCAGCTCACAAACAGGTGCAGGCTCATGTAGCCCGTGATCTCGACGTCCTCCGGGACGGTGAGGTCGAAGTCGACCTCCTCGGTCGCGGGATCGTAGGAAGCCTTGCCCTCGGTCGCGGGAGCCTCGGTCGCAAGCTCGTAGCACTTGGCGGGATGGTCAAGCTCGACGCAGTCCTTGGGTGCCGACGCGTCCAGGTACAGCTTCTTGTACACGGTGCGCTTGATGGGCCACGCCTTCTCGGGGCGCTTCTCCTGGTAGTCGATGTCGTATCCGTCCATCACGTCCAGGCGTACGCGCGGCATCATCTCCCAGCCGTTGTGGATGCCCTTCAGGTAGCGGTCGTAGTAGCGGCGCAGCTCGTCCAGGTTGTACGGGTTGTACGTGTCGGGCCACTCGAAGTCGCGATGGATGCGCAGCCACTTCTGGTGGCTGCGGCAGCGGCGCCACGCGTTGATCGATCCCGGCAGGTGGAAGTGCGACCATCCGCCCGTCTGGTACACGGGGACCTTCACCTTGCGGAAGTCGGCGCGCTTGTCGTTCCAGTACGCGTTCATGTCCGGGTACATCTTCGCCATGGCGACCTGGTCGTCCACGCCGTTCGGGCCCGTCACCTGCGCGGCGATGAACTTGTTGAACGAAAGCGCGGGCACGCCGCCCTCGAAGAAGCTCTCGCGGTACAGATCGGTCGTGCACTCCCACGGCGCGATGCACGCCAGGTGGGGCGGCTGCTCCGCGGCGATGCCCCACTGGTGCATGGCGACGCCGGAGTTTCCGCTCATGCCGACCTTGCCGTTAGACCACGGCTGCGCCGCGACCCACTCCACGAAGTCGTAGCCGTCCTCGCGGTCCTGGTGCGTGAACATGTGCACGGAGCCCTCGGAGTGGCCCGCGCCACGCACGTCCACGTTCGCGACGGCGTAGCCCTGGTAGCACCAGTACAGCGGGTCAGGGCTCTCGAACTTGGCGCACTTGGACACCGTCATCGGCGGCACGCCCATGATCTGCCACTCGCTCATGCCGTCGCCCGGGCGCTTGCCAAACCAAGACCACGACACGATGGTCGGGACCTTCTCGACGTCCTTCGGACGGTAGATGTCGCAGTAGATCTTCGTGCCGTCGCGCAGGACGACCTCCTGGTCCTGCATGCAGATGACGCCGTCCGCCGCCTCGTACGTGTGCGGGTTGAACGGCGGGCAGAAGCCCTGACCCATGCGCGCCATCGGGTCGTCGGACGCGCTCAGGTCAACCTCGGCCTGGTTGTCGTTCGGCTGCCTCGCCACGCGGTACGCGGCCATCACCTCGTCCTCGCCAAACTGCTCGCGGTGCAGGAAGATGTAGCCCTCGGTATCAGGGTCCCAATAGATGGGGCACGCGTCCTCGTCAAAGCTCGCGCACTCGCCGCTCATCTGGATCAGGTCGTGCAGCTTCTTGTCCTTTACCGGCACCCATTCGGCCGGAATCTTGGGCTCCAGGAACATCCTCGCACCCCCTACTCGTCCAACAGCTCGCACACGAAGTCCGTCGCCTCGCCAAACGTCTCGCAGCGACGGAACTTCATGAACGGCACCTCGATGTCAAGCTCGTCCTCGAGGTAGGTGGTCAGCTGCGACACCTGGACGCTCTTGATGCCCAGGTCCGCGAACTTCGTGCCCTCCTCAAACTCGGAGGCGTCCTTGCCAAACAGCTGGCTTGCACGCGTGGTGAGCGCGTTCCACACTTCCTGACGATCCTCGTCCATGACGAACCCCTTTCAAACGTGTTTCCGTCATGAACGAGTCTCGCCAAATCCGCCCCCGCGCAACATGGCATCGGGTTCAAAACTGGGGCCGCGGGCGCGCGCCCGTTTGTGCACCAGTGCAAGTGCCGAGAAGTACCGCCGCCCTTCTCGGCACGCCGCGTCGCGTGCCGCGGCGCCTTGGCTACACCGTGGGGAACTCCATCTTGCAGTAGCGCTTGTACTCGTCCTGGATGGTGTCGCGCTTCTGCATGAACTCGATGCGGGTCTTGATGATCTCGTTCAGGTGCTCTGCGCGCGCCTTGTCGTCGTTGCGGTCGCGGATGAGGCCGTTTGCGGCAATCTTCAGGCGGGGCTTGCCGTTCTCGTCGGTCACCAGGTCGCCGCCGGCGCCGCACACCGCGCACTCCCACGGGAACTCGACGCCGTCCCAGTGCGGGTCGCCGGGGTACACCAGGCTGGAGTGGCAGTTGGGGCACACGCCGTCGTCCTTATCGCCCAGCCACGTGCGCTCCTCGACCGGCGTCTCCATGGCCTGCCACACGTTGTCGGCCATCTTCACCACGCGCTCCATCTGCTCCGGGTAGGTGAGCACGGAGCCCGGACGTGCGGAGCGCTGTATCATGAAGCGGTCCACGACCGTAAGCGACATGGTGAACATCGTGGCCTGCAGGCTCTCGAGCGTCAGTGTCTGCCAGTCGTGTTTGGAGCCGCCCACCGCGATGAGGCCCGCGACCGTGTGCGGGTTCTCCTTCACCACGCCGATGGACAGCAGGAAGCTGAGCTCGTACGCCAGGAAGCGCTGCGCGCTCGGCACCGCAATGAGCACGCCGTTGCAGGTGTGCATCTCGGCCACGAGCCTGTCCACGTCGTCCTTCTCCTTCAGGACGCAGCCCTTGTACTCCTTCGTCGGGTCCTGCGCGATGGCGCCCATCTGCATGGTGCAGCCCTCGCAGCCCGTGCACGGCAGGATGTTGTAGTCAAACAGGTTGACGAGCTCGACCTCCGCGCCCTTCTCCTGCAGGCGGGCGAGCGCCGCCTTCAGCGCGATCTCGCCGTTGCCGTTGTGCATGCCTGCACAGATGCCCATGACCTTGTGCTTGCGTGCAGCCTCTTCTGCCATAGCTTGCTCCTCTCGACAGGCGCCCCTTGCGCCGTTTGCTGAGAAGAGCATGCGCCTTCGCCCGCGGCGGCGCCATGCGTGCGCGCACAACGCTCTTGCGGGCTTCGCCTGCAGCTTTGTGCGAACGAACAGGGTTTGTCGGGGGCGCGCTGGGGCCCGCACAAGCGGGGTCGTCAGCACCCCCGGCGCTCGTGCGGCGACTACCCGCGCGGCACCTAATCGCGCGGGTGCTCGCGCAGCTGCTCGCGGGTGTGGCGAAAGCGCGGGCAGAACAGCCCCAGGTACATGAGGACGCGAAATCCCACCTGCATCTGGAACACGTCCTCCCCGCTCGACAGGTCGCAGCCCAGGATCTTGCGGATGGTGCCCAGGCGGTACAGCAGCGTGTTCTTGTGCAGGCTCAGCTGCGCGGAGGCGCGAGCGGTCGACTGGCCGTTCTGCAGGTAGCCAAAGAGCGTGTTCATGAGGTCGGAGTCGTGGATGCGGTCGTGCTCCATGAGGGCCACCAGCGTCGGCGGGCAGATGTCCAGCAGGTCGTCCGTCTGGTTCGTGCGCTCAAGCAGCTTCACGTAGCTCAGGTAGTCGTAGCGCATGATGCGTCCCACCTCGAGCGCGTTCGAGACCGTCTGCCCAAAGCGGATGGCGTCGTGCGCCTGCTCGTAGCCGCTGTGCACGCCCGTGAGCGACTCGAACCGGTTCGATATGCCAAACAGGAGGTCGTTCAGGTCGCCCACGTCGCGCATGCGGCCGAGCTCGAACTCCGTCAGGTCCTGCCCCTCGTCCTTGCACACCAGCATGACCAGCTGGTTCTTGTGCAGGGCGTACAGTCCGTGCGTCAGGAGCGGCTGCAGCTGTCCCGCGACGTTCTGCATGTTTCCCACCTGCGCGAAGGGGTTCCTGGGCACGGCCACCACCACGCGCATGCGATCGGACCGCCTGAAACTGATGGCGGCGGCGCGGCGCTCGAGCGAGGTGGCGTCCGGGTGGTCGTTCTCAAGAAGCGACGCCAGGAAGTACGACCCCATCTGGCCGCGCGTGCTCAGGTACACGGGGTTCTTCTGCAGCTCCTGCGCCACGATGCCAACCAGCAGGTCAAAGCCGCGCTCGTCCTCGGGCATGACGGTGCGCCCGCGCTCCACCAGCAGCACGTGCGCTATGCAGATGCCATGCACCATGGCCGCGCCCACCAGGGTGTTTGCCTGCATCCGGTCGTTGAAGTGCACGCATGGGCACACGCTCTTCGCAAGGTGCTCGTCCAACCCGCGCTCGTGGATGTAGGCGATGCCCTCCTCGCTCACGAAGCCGCTGCGCAACTCGTCGCGCATCACGCGGGCGAACTCGGAGTCGTCGTCCGGCGCCACGTCCATCTTGCGCGCCACGTAGCGATAGTTCGCGTCGATCACGGCAACGGGGTTTCCCAGCACCCGCGCAGCCACGTCCACGATGTGCTGAAGTCCCATGTCCGAGAAGAGCGCGTTGATCATCTGCTTGCCGGCATCCTCCTGCCAGCACTCGTCTCCCGGTCGAGGGGCCTTTCGCTTCTCGCCCGCGTTGTCGCATGCCGGCATGCGCTCCTCCATCCGTTGCCTCCGTTCGCGAACGTGCGCCGGCGGGAGGGTCGGGACATGCCCGCACCCTCCCGTCTAGCGTGAATTACAACAATCTATCATGCGCGATGGGCGCGCCGTGCCACATCGAGCGACTCGCTACTTTGCGGCAGCCTCGCGCGCGACTGCCTGCACGGCCTCCTCCGCCTCCTGGGCGGGCGTCAGCTTCGCATAATGAATCATGCCAAACACCACCAGCACCACGATGATCGCGATGCCCAGGACGAACTTCTGGCCAATCTGCGCACCGAACGGTGCGGTGGCCGCCTCGAAGAACAGCGGCGACAGCGCCATGCCAAGGTTGGTTCCGGCCATGCCGATGGCAAGGTTGAAGGCGCGACCCTCGTTCGTGCTATTGCCGGCTGCAAAGTTGCCCTGCAGAGGCACGTACGTCTCCTTGCCGAGCGAGGTGACGAAGCCGGCGGCGCACAGAACGACAAGCGACGGCGCCACGAGCGTGAGTGCGAGGCCCACGATCGTCACGCACCAAGCAAGCGGCATCGCGCGGTTCTTGAAACGCTTGAACAGCGGTCCCACTAGGAGTCCCGCGAAGATGCCCGCCACCGTCATGATGGTGGACGCCATGGCGCTCTCGCCCGTTCCGCCAAAGCCGCGCTCGGCCACAATCAGGGACACGTTTGTCGAGAAGAGCTGGAAGCACAGCACGAATACGAAGCTGATCAGCGTGATGAGCGCGACTTCCTTGGGCATGTTCTTGAAGACGTTGCTCTTGCGCTTGGGCTCGAGGTGACCCATGGGGAGACAGATCGCCTCGATGATGATGAACGGCAGCTCGGCGGCGTATGCGGCGTAGGCCATGTACCACTCGCGTGCGCCGAGGATGCCGGAGAGCGTGGTCCAGAGGATGCCGCCCAGCGCGACGAACGTGGAGTACACGCCCATGATGCTACCGCGCTGCTGTCCCTCGAAGTAGTCCGCGATCAGGGCGTCGGTCCCGTTCTGGATGCCGCCGATGCCGATTCCGATGAACACGGAGGCCGTGAGCACCTGCCAGAGCTCCGCATGGAACGCCACGACGGAGAGGCCCGCGACCATGATCAGCACGTGGCACGCAAGCGCGGTGTGGCGCTTCTGCACGCGCGTCGCGAGCACGGACGAGACGAACATGGCCGAGAGCGCCATACACAGCGGGATGATGCCGATGCACATCTGGACCGCCGCGATGTTCGCGTCCGGAAAGCTCTTCGCGATCGAAGACAAGATGGGAACGGGAACGAGCATCCCCATTATGCACATCGCGGCAGAATAGATGCCGACGATGTACTTGACCTGCGTCTTGTTCATGATTCACACCTTTCTGCAAATCGAGTGGACAAGAAGCGATGGAACTCGCCCTCGTCCGGATGCCTTTGGCGCCAATCGCCTAGTCGTCGAAGCCCTGGAACACGGGGACGCCCGTGTAGACCTTGGCCTCCTCCTGTCCCGAAAGGACGCGCCTGGCGCCTGCGGCCATGGCCTCGAGCTCGAACTCGCCGGGGTAGGCCGTGACGGGCGCGACCCAGCCGCACGTCTTTCTCACGTGGTCGACGAGCTCGGCGCTGTGGGCCATGCCGCCGCCGAGCAGGATGCCGTCCACGTGGCCGCCGAGGACCCCGGCCATGGCGCAGATCGCCTTGGTGAGCTGGTACAGGAGGGCGTCCCACGCGCGCTTGGCGGCCGCGTCCCCGGCCGCCGCACGGCTTAGGACCTCGCGGGCATCCGAGGTGCCCAGCAGGTCCACAAAGCCGCCCGTCTTCATGCACATGCGACGGAGCTCCGCCGTGGTGCGCCCCGCGTCGATCAGGTTCAGCACCTCCGCCACGGGAAGCCCTCCACAGCGCGTGGGGGCCATCATGCCCTCGCCGCCCACGATGTCGTAGCCGTCGACCATGCGTCCCAGGTGGTGCGCGCTCACGGAGATGCCTCCGCCCACATGGCAGACCACGAGGTCAAGCTCCTCGTAGCGGCGGCCCATCGACGCCGCGTGGCGGATGGCGGTCTCCTTGAGGTTGAGCGCGTGCAGGTGCACGTGGCGGTAGACGCCCCTGACGCCGGTCACGCGGGCAAGGTCGCACAGCTCGTCCGTGTCGGGCGGGTTCACGACGAAGGCCGGCCTGCCGGCCGCCTGCGCCAGCTCGTGCGCGATCTGCGGGCCGAGCTGCGCCGGGTGCTGCACGCCGTTGGCGCCGCGGCGCGCGTGGTCCAGCAGGGTGTCGTTCACCTCGTACGTGCCGCCCTCCACGGGCATGAGGCCGCCGCCGCGGCCCACAAAGGCGTCCATCGTGCTGGGGTCGATCCCGGCCTCCGCCAGCGCGGACATGATGGTCTCCATGCGGTAGGGCATCTGCTCTGACACGCCCGCAAAGGTAGAGAGGGTCGCGGCGTCGTGGTCCACGGTCTTCTCCATGAGGGCTC
This sequence comes from uncultured Olsenella sp., assembly GCA_902761955.1. Classification (GTDB taxonomy): domain Bacteria; phylum Actinomycetota; class Coriobacteriia; order Coriobacteriales; family Atopobiaceae; genus Parafannyhessea. The sequence goes on from CACWMM010000008.1 coordinate 47,857, forward strand.
GCTCGCCCTCGAACACGCCCACCTTGGTCGAGGTGGATCCGGGGTTGATCACGAGGATGCGAAAGTCCTTCTTTTTGACGTCTGCCATGTCTAGTCCTCCTTCAGCGCCTGGGCGCGGACGCAGCTCATAACGACGTTGCCAACGAGCTCGGGAACGGGGGACGAGCGCGAGCAGTCGCACACGACCTTCCTGAAGCCCTGGAGGAAGGGCCCGTACGCGTTTGCGTGCGCAAAGTTCTGCACGAGCTTGACGCCGATGTTGCCCACGTTGATGTCGGGCCAGACGATCACGTTGGCGCGACCGGCGACCTCCGAGGGGCGGTGCACCTTCTTGGCGGCCACGTCCGGGCGGATGGCGGCGTCGAGCTGGAACTCGCCGTCGATCTTGAGCTCGGGCGCGAGCTCGTGGGCAGCCGCGACGGCGTCGCGTACCTTCTGCACCAGCTCGCCCTCGCTGGAGCCATCCGTGGAGTAGCTGAGCATCGCGACGCGCGGCTCCCAGCCGGTGAGCGCGGCCACGGTGCGCGCGGAGGTGACGGCAATCTGGGCGAGCTTCTGGGAGTCGGGGTTCACGCACACGGCGGAGTCCGCGAAGCCCAGCAGGTTGCCCTCGCTCCCCTCCCAGCCCGGAACGTCGAATATTCCCGCGGAGCTCACGGTGGTGACGCCGTCCGCCAGGCCGATGATCTTCTCGCCCGCGAGGATGACATCACCCGTGGAGCAGTCGATGCCACCGAAGCTCACGTCCACGTCCCCGATGCGCTGCATCATGAACGCGCGGTCCATGGCGCGCGCGGCGTGACGACGGACGCCCTTGGACTTGTACGGGCAGGCGGGGATGACCTCGAAGCGCTTGGAGAAGGACTCGTTTCCCTCCTCGTCGGTCACGTCCACGAGCTCGACCCCGGCAAGGTCGACGCCCTCCTCCCGCGCCTTGGCGCGAATGGCCTCCGCATCGCCCACGATGGCGCACCTTGCGAGGCCACCCTTCGTGAGCTCCGCCGCGACCTCGAGGATCTTGGGGTTCTCGCCCTCGTAGAACGCGACGCGCTGCGGGTCCTGCGCCGCCCTGCGGCGCACGTCGTCCATAAGACTCATGCTTGGTCTTCCCTTCGCTTAGGTAAGGGACGGGGCGACCGCGCGGGTCGCCCCGTCCCTGGGTCTGGTCTTCCGGTTTTCGCTCGCGCTTGCGGGTCCAAGCCCCCTCGCGCGACAGCCCGAGCAGTCCCGCCATCCGCCCGTGCATGGGCGACGTATGGCCGCTCTTCTCGGCTTCTTACTCCTCGTACTCCTCCGCGACGCGGTCGACGAGCTCGCCGAAGGTCTTCATCTTCATGACCTCGTGGATGGTGACCTCGACGTCGAGCTCGTCCTCGATGAGGGAGGTGAGGGCGATCATCTTCATCGACTCCTTGCCCAGCTCGTCGAAGGGGGTGTCAGCGGTGATGTCGCCCTTGTACTGATAGGCGGTCTTGGCGAACCCTACCAGCTTGTCGAAGAGCTCCTTGTTGTCCATCGTGGTTCCTTTCTACCAAATGTTTATCTAAGCGATTTTGGTGGGCCGAGCTATGCCTCGACCTCGTCGAGCTCGAAGCAGAGCTCGCTCCAGGTGACGGTCTCGTCCGAGCCGGGCTTGAGCGGGGTCACGCGCTCGATGGGCTTCGCGTGGACGCGAATCTTCTCGTGGTTCTTGTACAGGCGCTCCTGCAGGCCCTTCACGACCTTCTTCTTGCCGCAGAAGATCACGAACGTGTACTCCGGGCCCTCGTCCAGCTTCACCTTGCCGTAGCCATAGGGCTCGACGGCCTTGAGGTAGGGCTTGTCGTTCTGGATGCCGGGGACGGTGAAGGACTCGAGGGTACCCTTGCCGCTGAGCTCGACCCACTCGGTGTCGGCGCAGCCACACGTGTTGCAGCCCAGGTGGGGCGGGAACTCTATCGCGCCGCACTCGACGCACTTGCGACCGTAATACTTGCCCTGGGCGACGCCGTCGTAGAACTTCTTTACAATCGGCTCCATGTCTTCAAGAAGCATTGTCTGGTTCCTCCTCGTGGAAGTCTTCGTGACGGTTACTCGTGCGTGCGCAGGATCTGGCAGCGGATGTTCTGGCCGCCGCCAAAGCCACGGAGGAACGTGGTCCTGGGGAGCTTGGGCATCTGGGTCGCGCCCGCCTCGCCGCGCATCTGCTTGACGGCCTCGTAGATGTCCGCGACGCCCGACGCGCCGTGGGCGTGGCCAAAGTTGCAGCGGCCGCCGTGGGTGTTGATGGGCTTGTCGCCGTCGAAACCGCAGCGTCCGTCGATCGCGTACTGCCAGGCCTCGCCGCGCGGGATGTAGCCGACCTCCTCGGCGCTGACGATGTCACCAGCCAGGAAGAAGTCGTTCACGAACAGCAGGTCGAGCTCGTCGGGCTTCACGCCGGTGTACTCGTACACCTGCTTGGCGCCGTCCTTCGTGCCGTTGTACTCGTTGTCAGGGGTCGCACCCTCGTAAGCGGCGGCACCGGTGCCGAGGACGTCGATGATCTTGTGGTCAAGACCGCGGGCGACCGCCATGTCCGTGGGCATCACGACGAGCGCGGCGGCCCCGTCGCACTTGGTCTCGAAGCCGGTCACGCGCAGGTACTGGGTGACCTTGGGGTTGAACATAGAGGAGAGGAACTGGTCCGCGTTCTCCATGCCGTTCGCCTTCGCGGCGTCGTCGAAGTCGGACTCGTAGAACGCAAGCGGGTTGAGCACGGCGTTCCTGCGGAGGCTCTTGGACATGCCGTTGAGCGCGGCGTCGATCTGCTCGGCCGTGAGGTCGTACTCCCAGCGGTACTTGTTGATCCAGTTGTCGAAGCTGATGCCAAAGGCGGAGTCCAGGGGACGGCCATAGGCGCGGTCGTACACCATGGGGATGGAGGGGAGCATCTCCTCCAACGGGAAGTCGCGACGGTAGCAGCCGGGGGCTCCCACGACGGGCAGCGATGCCGCAAGGTCAACCGCACCGGACAGCACGATGTCGTACGTGCCGCAGGCCACCGCCTGGACGGCCTCCTGCAGGGCGACGTAGCCGGTACAGCACGCCTCGGAGTGGTGGACGGAGCCGATGCCACGGACGCCAAACCAATCGGCGACCTGCATGTTGGGCGTAAGGGAGTCGCCAATCATGAACGGGTTCGCCGCGCCGTGGTAGAAGTACTGGATGTCGCGCGGCTGAAGGCCGGCGTCCTTGATGGCCTCGAGCGCCGCGTAGCCAAAGGCATCGCCCTCGCTCATGCCCTTCGTCTCGGGGTGATCCTCGAAGTTCTTGAACGGCGTGCAGCCCACACCGACGATGGAGACGCTGCGTGCCTGCTTGCCCAGCTTGACCATTAGCCCACGTCCTTTGCGCTTGCTGTCTTTCACTTGACAGCACGTATCGTACGGACGCGCCCTCCAAGGCTTAAGAACAACGGTGCAGCATGCGTTTCAGCTTGTGGGACAAATTGGCGGTATCTTGTATCTTTCAGCAGGTAAACACGTCGTTATTTCGACGCAATCACAAAGCTCAATATCAATTAACGCAGTTCCGAGCGGTAGGATATCGAAGGCGAACGGTATGGCGCAACACGACGGAGACTGACTGTGTCCCATCGAGCCACTGTGTTTCACCCTTGACTTGGCCACGCGCAACCGCCGCCGGAATACAGGTCTAGTCCCACCCCTGCGGCGCCTTCGGAGTCTGCCGGACGCTCTCCTCGGAAAGGAAGAATGGCGCGTAGTAGAGCCTGTTCAGAACGGCCGCAATCTTCTGCGGCTCGATCTCGGGGTGCACTTCGAGCCAGTACTGGACGAGGTTGTTGTGTCCCGCGATCACGAAGGACAGGTACAGGTCGCGCGTCACGGGGTCGCCACCAAGCGAGGCAAGCCTGTCGCGAAAGTAGTCGTGCATGAAGATGGTCGCCTTGTGCACGAACGAGGGGTCGCCATGGGGCCCGTTCAGCACGACGATCTTGTCGCGGTGTCCCTGCAGAAGCTCCATGCGGCTCACCATGGAGACCGTGGGGTCAAGCTCCGAGATTCCAAACCGTGCCTTGAGCGCCATGTTGTTGATGCGCCGCATGTTCTGCAGAAGCTCGCTCTCGAAGCGCTTCACGACGTCGTCAACCGAGTCGAAGTGCCTGTAGAACGTCGACCGCGAGACCTTCGCGAGCTTGATCACGTCGGCCACCCGGATGTCGGGAATGTCAGTCGTCTCCATCAGCTTGAAGACCGCTGTCTCAATCTTGTCGTCGATGTCGTCTGACATGCCCACTCCTTTCAACATGCCCTAGGATATTGCAACATCGCACGCCCCTCCACAAGCTTCCGCCCAAACGATTCCGCGCGCGCCGCAGGCGCACGCGCACCGCAGGCGCACGCGCAAGAAAGGCCCGCCGCGGTCGATTCCGCGACAGGCCTCGTGCATGTCAAACCTAGTTAGCCGCTGCAAGAACATCGTAGGTGTTATATGTATCCCCATGTTCATATACATACTCGGGGGCGACATCGACATTCCCATCGTCCCACGTGGGTACCCCATGAAACAGCTTGACCCCGCGGAACACTCCTGGATCATCCAGAACGTCAAACACCGGCCCCTGCAGAGTCGTTGTGTCAAACAGCTTCCTTTCCCCATTATCGAATGTGACCAACAGCATTCGTCCTACGAGTGGCTTAACGTCAATGATCCTAGTCTCGTGTGCGCCGGGGTTTCCTGCATAGCATATTCCGTCTATCTCGTACATGAATCCCCCTATCTCAATGGCTCAATCTTTGAGAAGTGCTCACCCCTCACTGCCTTATTCCATGCCGCATAAACCTCCTCTTCATGCAGAGCAAGCCATCCAATCACAATTTTCAGTTGCCGTTTTGGTAACGATCCGGCGAGCAGCTCGCCATCAATCCCGAGTTAGGTCAAGTATACCCAGCCCATCGCACGCCGATGAATTGTCTCTGCGCAAGGACGCTCTGTTAGTCTTTCACGGCAAAGGCCCGCCGCGGTCGATTCCGCGACGGGCCCCGTGCATGTCAAGCTGTAGTGCGCCGCAGTGCGGGCGCGCGCATCACCCCGTGTTCTGCAGGCCGGCGGAGACTCCGGACACGGTGCAGAGGATGAGGTAGATCAGGCGCTCCTTCTCGTCCGCCGTAAGCACCTCGCCACGTAGCCTCATGCGCGCAAGCGACATGACCTGCGCGATGGACAGCGCGTTCACGTACGGCAGGCGCATGCGGATGACGGGGCCAAGCACGCGGCGGTGCTGCAGCGGCCAGTCGTCGCCCACGATGGCAAGCACCCACTTGCGCGTCAGGCGCATCTCGTCCAGGACCTTCTGGCTCAGGTCGTCGCGATCGCCCAGCGACAGGTACAGCTTGCCGATGCGCTCGTCCGTCTTGGAAAGCGACATCTCGATGTTGTCGATGAACGTCGAGAAGAGCGGCCATTCGCGGTAGGCACTCTGCAGTCGCTCCAGGTCGTTGAACTTCTCGCACGCCGTGCCCAGGCCGTACCACGCGGCCAGGTTGATGCGCGCCTGCGACCACGAGAAGATCCACGGGATCGTACGCAGGTCGTCCAGGGACTTCGCGCCCAGTCCGCGCTTGGCGGGGCGGCTGCCGATGGGCATGAGGCCAACCTCGGTGAGCGGCGTGACGGTGCTGAACCACTCCGCGAAGCCGTCCGTGTTCAGCAGGTCGAGGTAGCGGTCGCGGCTCGCCTTGCTCAGCGCGTCCGAGACGTCCTCGTACTCGTTCGTCGACTCCGTGTTGAGGAGCTCGGTCGAAGGCGCGCTCTGCATGAGCGTCGCGCCGGCGACCTCCTCGATGTGGCGACGGGCCAACGTCTTGTTGCCGTAGCGCGCGAATATGACCTCGCCCTGCTCGGTGAGCTTGAAGCGGCAGTTCACGGAGCCCTTCGGCTGCGCCAGCACCGCGCGGTTTGCGGGGCCGCCGCCACGGCCGACGGCGCCGCCACGGCCGTGCATCAGCGTGAGGTCGATGTCATTCTCGTTCGCCCACTTAGCGATGGCCGCCTGGGCCTTGTGCAGCACGAACGTCGCCGTGGTCGGACCCTCGTCCTTCGAGGAGTCGGAGTAGCCGAGCATGACCTCCATCTTGCGGCCGGTCTGGGACAGGCGGCGCTGGACGTCGGGCAGCTCCAGCATCTGGTTTAGGGTGTCGACGGCGTTCTCGAGGTCCTCCACCTGCTCGAACAGGGGAATGACGTCGAGCACGGGCACGTCCTCCTGGTGCGCGAACGCGAGGCGCGCGAGCTCGTAGACGTCGGCAACGTTCTGGGCGCTCTTCGTGAAGCTGATGATGTAGCGGCGTGCGGCCTTCACGCCGTTGCGGCGCTGGATGGAGCCGATTGCGCGGAAGGTGTCCAGCACCTCCTTCGTCATGGGCGCAAGCTCGCCGTTCTCGCCCCAGCGGCCGTGCTCGCGGATGTCTGCGAGCGCGCGGCTGTGCACGAGCGAGTGCTGACGGAACTCCATCTCCACCAGGTGGAAGCCAAAGGTCTCCGCCTGCCATATGACCTTCTGGACCGGACCGTACGCCGTGCGGACGGCGCCGGCCTTCGCGAGGGACGACTGCACGACCTTCAGGTCGCGGATGTAGTCCTCCGCCGTCTGATACATGATGTCCGCCGTGCGCTGGATGGTGGCGTCCAGGCGGTTTGAGATCACGATCATCGCGGCGCGGTGCAGCTCGGACGCGGACACGCGCAGCGCGGAGGCGGAAAGCGCCTCGCTCATCTCGACCTGGTGGCTCCACAGGTTCATGAGCTCCTTCGACGGCTTCGTCGTGCGCGCGTCAAGTGTGAGATTGCGGCCGACCCACGCGGTGCGGTCACGCAGCGCCTCCAGCACGTGGACGCGGTACTTCTCGGACACCTCGCGGCTGACCTTCGCGGTGACGTTGGGGTTGCCGTCGCGGTCGGAGCCAATCCAGCTGCCGGGGTGGAAGAACGCGGGGCAGACGGGCGGCACGGTGCCCGCCTTGTCGCCCAGCTCCCAGTCGTCGAAGCGGCGGTACACGTCCGGCACGGTGTCAAACAGCGTGTTGTCGAAGATCGAGATGACCGTGTCGGCCTCCTGGACCGGCGTCGGCTTCTTGATGGCGATGGGGCTGGTGCGCAGCAGCGCCTCTATCTCCTGCAGCATGCGGCGCTCGTTCTCCGCGCGCTCCGTCGGCCCCAGGTACGGGCGCTGCTCAAGCAGATCCGCGATGCGGCGGATCTTGCCCTCGGTCGCCTTGCGGCGTGCCTCGGTGGGGTGCGCGGTGAACACGGGGTGGAACTCCAGGCGCTCGAGCAGCGCGTGCGCCTTCGCGCGGCCGCACTCGTCCACGAGCTTGTCGTAGGCCACGGTGATCTCGTTCACGGGATCCTCGCGCGACTGCGTGTCGACGCTCGCCTCGCGGGCGCGCAGCGCGTGCACGCGGTAGTTCTCCTCGCAGATGTTTGCAAGGTGGAAGTAGGCGGTCAGGGCGCGCACGATGAGGGTCTCGTCCTCGAGGGACATCTCGTCGATGGTGCTCACGCAGTCGTCGAACGCGTCACGTCCCTCCTGGTCGTCGTCGCCCGCGGTCTCGCTGCGCGTCGCGACAAGCGAGTCGTGCAGGATGTGGTCGAACTCGTCGCGCAGGCGCGGGTCGTACTCCTTCAGCACCTTGCGCACCAGACGCAGGAACAGCGTCATGTTCGCCCTGATGGAATCGGGGACGTCCACGCCGGTGAGCATCGTTGCCGCCTGGGCGAGCTCGGCCGCCTCCTCCGCCGTCGGGTAGATGGTGGGGCGATCCTCGCGCTTGAAGTTAAGAAGCTCCTCGATCGTCTTGGGGTTCTTCTGGGCAAAGTCCTCGGCCACGCTCTTGAGGCCGATGCCCCTCTCCCCCGCGCAGCCGGCCGCCTGGCCGGCCGCACCCGTAACTTCTGACACTGCGTTCCTCCTCTGCCGTCTGACGATGGGCGCCAACGCATTAGCTCGCAGGAATATTGCGAGTACACCTTACCGCGACAACGTGGGCGCCACCACTTTGGCACGCACGTGAAACTCAATATTCACCTATCGGGCGAGAAAAACACGGCGCCCAAGGAAGAAACCGCACCTCTGGCCGAATTCTGGGCAACGTGGGTGGCCCTTCTCGCTAACCAAGCCCCAATCGCATGACGCGCGGCATCGCCCCACAACGGCTATGCTTGTGTCACGCGAGCTTGCGCCACGCGAGCGGGCGCGGGCGAGAAGACCGCGCGCCTTGCGCCGGAGCCCGCCGCCAACTGCAGCCCACCACCACACGAAGGCGCACTACCCATGAGCAACCCCCTCCGCAACCTCAGACGCACCACCCCGCAGCCGACAGGCCAGCCAGATGGCGTCTCCACACGTCTCCGCAATGCACGCGCGCGTGCCGCCGCCCCATCGCAGGCAAAGGCAAAGTCCCAAGAGCCGGGGTTCCTGCGCCGCGTGGTCGACCACTGGTGGGACCGCCTCATCGGCGCCGTGTATTCCGGCTCGCTCTCCAGCCAGACCGCGCGCTACGCCGCGCACGACTCGCGGCTCGACTACGTGATGAACTCCATCGGCATGGGCGTCTGGGGCGCGCTCTTCCCCATCCTCACCATCGTGGCGTCGCGCCTTGCCGGCGCGGAGCAGGCCGGCATGTTCTCCATGGCGTTTGTGATCGCGAACCTGCTCATCTTCATCGGCAACTACGGCGTGCGCACCTACCAGGTGTCCGACATCGACGAGACCGAGTCGTTTCTGGCCTACCAGATCCACCGCGTCCTGGCATGCGTGCTCATGATCCTTGCCGGCTGGCTGTTCTGCCTGGTCAGGGGCTATGCGGGAGAAATGCTCACCATCTGCTGGGGAACGTTTGCCTTCAGGGTGATAGACGCGTTTGCGGACGTGTACGAGGGCAGGCTGCAGCAGATGGACAAGCTGTACCTTTCGGGCGTCTCGCAGGCGGTGCGCTGCGTCGCCGGCGTCGCGGCGTTTACCGTGGTGCTCTTCGTCACGCGCTCCATCCCCGTGGCGTCCATCGCGCTTGCCGTCGTCGCGCTGGCGTCGCTCGTGATCGTCACCATACCGCTCGCCCTGTTCGAGACGCCCAAGTCCCGCGGCTGGGAGCTGCAGGAGGTCCGCGAGATCTTCCAGGAATGCTTCCCGGCGTTTCTCGCCCAGTTCATCTTCACGCTGGTGGAGTCCATCCCCAAGTTCGTGATGGAGGGCACGCTCGCCTACCAGAGCCAGCTGTACTTCAACGCCATCTACTTCCCCGCGCAGAGCATCCTCATGGTGATCGGCCTGGTGTACAAGCCGCAGCTCGTGCGCCTGGCAAACATCTGGTCGGACCCCAGCCGCCGCAGGCGCTTCGACCTCATCATCGTGGCGGTGCTGGCGCTCACCGCGCTTGTTACCGTGGTCTACCTGGGCTTCGCCGCGTGGATCGGCATCCCCATAACCAGCTTCCTCTATGGGCTCGACTTCGAGCCGTACCGCACGGCGCAGTACATGATGATCGTGGCCGGCGGCATGACCGCCGCCATCGACTTCCTGTACCAGATCGTGACGGTCCTGCGCCAGCAGGAGAAGGCCACCAGCGCCTACGGCATCGCGCTCGCCGTGGTCACGATCCTCTCCATCGTGCTCGTGCGCACGATGGGCTTCTATGGCGCCGTGTGGGCGTACCTGGTGGTCATGATCGTGCTGCTGGGCCTCATGATCTTCCAGTACGTGCGCGTGCGCCTGAACCCCAAGGAGTTCTAGGAACGGGAGGTGTGGCACCCGCAAACCACGATGCCCGCTTTGCGTGAATAGTCGCGTCTCACTCGCACGCCAGCGCGTTTTGCTCTACCATGTTCCGCGCGGAATGAGGTTCTCCGCGGGGCAGAAGCCCCAAACCGCCTTCGGGATGATGACCTCTGCCACTGTTATGGCGGCAGAGGTCTTTTCTTTTGCCGCGAGGACAAGGCCGCCCGAGCCGGACGGCCGTGACGGAAAGCGAACGTGCATGGAAGAGAGACTTCGCAGGGTTTGGCAAAGCTATGGGGGCGTTATCGTGCTGGGTGCCGTGGGCATCCCCATCGGCATTGCGGTAGGCGCCATAGACGCCGTGTTCGGCCGCGTGCTCATAGCGATCGGAGCTATCCGCGACGCGCACCCGTTCTGGTTCATACCGTTCCTCGCGGCGGCGGGCGCGCTCATTGCCTGGTCCTACCTGCGCTTTGGCAAGAACACCGGCCGTGGCATGAGCCTGGTGTTCGACGTGGGCCTCGGGCATGAGAACGTGATACCGCTGCGCCTCATCCCGCTCATCATGGGCGGCACCTGGATCACGCACCTGTTTGGCGGCAGCGCCGGCCGCGAGGGCGTCGCCGTGCAGATCGGTGCGACGCTCTCGCACTGGATCGGCTCCAAGCTGCCGTTCAGGCACCCCGGCAACACCTTCCTTCTGGTGGGCATGGCCGCCGGCTTCGCGGGGCTGTTCCGCACGCCGCTCGCCGCGACGCTGTTTGCTCTCGAGGTGCTGGTGGCCGGCAGGCTGGAGCTGCAGGCACTCTTCCCCGCGCTCACGGCGTCCATCGCGGCAAGCGCCACGTCGGGCGCCCTTGGGCTCGAGAAGTTCGAGGTGCCCCTGGCCGTGAGCACAACCTTGGATCCAAGGACGCTCGCCCTTCTCGCCGTGCTGGGTGTGTGCTTTGGCGTGGTGGGAGGCCTGTTTGCCTGGTGCCTGAAATGGGGCAAGAAGATCGCCGCCGCGCGCATCGAGCATCCCGTCAAGCGCATCGCCATCATGGGCGCGGCGCTCTCCGTCGTGTTCCTGCTGCTGTGGCAGGGTCGCTACTCCGGGCTTGGCACCAACCTCATCTCCGCGAGCTTCGTGGACGGTGCCGCCGGCATCCGGCCGTGGGACTGGGCGCTCAAGTTCGCGCTCACGGTGCTCACGCTGTCCGCGGGGTTCCAGGGAGGCGAGGTCACGCCGCTCTTCTCCATCGGGGCGAGCCTCGGCGTGGTGCTGGGCGGCCTCATGGGCCTTCCCGTGCCGCTGGTTGCGGCGCTGGGATACGCCGCCGTGTTTGGCTCTGCCACGAACACGCTGCTTGCGCCCACGTTTATTGGCGCGGAAGTCTTTGGCTTTGCCTACCTTCCGCACTTCTTTGTGGTGTGCGCCGTGGCGTACCTGTTCAACATGGACAAGTCGATCTATGCGCTGCAGGAGGTTGGCTACCGCAGGTAGCCTCCTGGTCCAAACCGGCGGGGGCGCGCCTAGCCAAGCTCTGCGGCAAGGCGGCTCGTGAGCGGGTCGTAGCCCTGCCCCAGCACGCAGGCGACGTAGCCCTGAGCCCACTGTGGCGTGCAGCCGGGGCTGCCCGACGTCGCCGCGAGGGCAGGCGTGTAGTCGCGGAGCATATACGTGGTCATGTCGTGCCCGTGGCCCTTGTGCGTGACGACGGGCTCGAGCGCGTAGCGCACCACGCGACAGCCGCCGTCCGGGTCCTTGTGCAGCGTGACCTTGGCCATGCCGCCCACCATCGTGGGGTCGTCGCGCTGCGTGGACACGAAGTTCCCCACGGACCAGAAGCACACGCCCGTGCCGCCGCGGGCGGTTTGGAACGTCTCCACCGGGCCTATCACGTGCGGGTGCCCGCCCACGATCACGTCCGCCCCGCCGTCCGCAAGGAGCCTCGCCCACTGCCGCTGCGACGCGGTGGGCTCGCTCACGTACTCCGTGCCCCAGTGCGGGCACACCACCAGCATGTCCGCATGCGCGCGGGCGTACGCCATGGCATTCCGCACGTGGTCCTCCGCAAGCATCGAGACGGCACCCTTTGGGTCCGCAAGCCCGTTGAGGCTGAACGTGAAGTTGAGCACCGCCACGCGGAAGCCGTCCTTCTCGTATATGTACACGCCGTTTGGCACGTCCGTCGCGGGCGCGTCCGGGTCGCGCATGCCCACGACGGCGACGCCGGGATGGCGCCGGTGCCAGAAGCTGAGCTCGCTCCCAATGGCGGGATACCCCGCGTCCATCGCGTGGTTCGACGCCTTCAGCACCACGTTGAAGCCGGCCTTCGCCTCCGCGTCGCCCATCTGCTGCGGCCCGTTGAACCGCGGATAGCCCGAGAAGGGCGCGACGTCCCCGCCGAGGGGCGTCTCCTGGTTCAAGATCTTGAGGTCCGCCCCGCTAAGCTCGCCCTTGACGTGCGCAAACACGTGGTCGAAGTCGTAGTTGCCGTCCGACGTGGCGCCGCTTTGGTACACGCCCTCGTGCATGAGGACGTCCCCCACCATCACCAGGTCCACGTCCACGCCGGGCTGCGCCACGTACGGCCTGTCGCTCACCGTTCCCACGGGCGCGAGCTCCGCCGCGGACGCAACGGAGACCTTGTGCGGCGCGCCCAGCGCATGCAGCGCCATCGACGCGACGCCAAGCGCCGCCACGATCACGATGGCGCAGGCCGCCTGCAGAAGCGCGCTTGGGTAGCGCCCGGGCCCATGGCCCGCCCTCGTGCCCGTGGCCTGCGTTTCTCGCATGCGCGCCCCCTGTGTCAGAAGTCTTTTCCACATGGTAGGCGAAGGGCGGCGCAGCGGAGCTCTCTTTCAGCTGTCTTTCGGGCGGCGGCGCAACCGCAACGTTACCTGGTGATTTGAGCCGACACCTTTGCCCTGTCTGCCACGGCGCCATGCGGTCCGCCACCTCGCGAAAAAAACACGCCCCCTCATAGGAGAAGCGCGTTGGGTCGCTTCTAAGAGCGAGGAGGCTGGCATGAGCCACGCACAGGGCACCAAGGGCAGATTCGATTCAAACGGGCATTGCTGTTCAACCCTTGAACAGATTTATTGGTCTCAGGGGGAAAGCAGCATGAAGTCAAGGCGCCAACGCAAGAAGCTGGGTCAGGCCGGCTGGAAGATCTCTGAGGTCGAGAGGTTGACGGGGCTGAGCCGCAGGGACATTCAGCGCGTCTGCTACCAAGGCGAAGGCGGCATTGGGCTTCTGTCGCCAAAGGAGACGAAGTGGGGATACCGCGTGTACTCGGCGCAGGACCTGAAGGTGCTGTACGCGGTGTCCCTGCTGAGGGAGCGCGGCAAGACCCTCCCCCAGGTGAAGAGGGAGTTCGAGAGGGTCCACTCGGACGTCGACGCGATTCTGGACGAGCAGATAGACCTCCTGCGCGAGGAGATCGAGAAGAGCGTGAGCAGGTACCACAAGGCGCTCGCGCTTGGC
>CACWMM010000009.1:0-43518 GCA_902761955.1 uncultured Olsenella sp.
CGGAGTTGATGTCCTCATATTCAACCCTTGGTAGGTCAGCCTCGCCGCTCATTGCAGTGATACGCGTGGCGATATTTCCCAACTTACGCTGTTCCCAAGGGTCAGTGAAGCCCTTGAATCTGACGGCGGGAGTCATACTCATCGTGCCTCACCGCCAAGCAGGCTTGCGAGCTCACGAATGCCAGCCATGTCAAACTCGTCGCCCGCCAGCTCTCCGAGCATGCCCACCAGTTCCTCCTCGGCTGACTGTATCTGCGCGTCGATGTCGGCGTACGTCGTGGCGTACTTGTCCGAGAGCGCGTTCAGGGTGTCAACGAGCGTGCCGACGGTCGTGTCAGGCATGGATGAGAGCCGGGACACGAGCGGATCGATCCACTTCGTGCTCAGAAGGAGCCGCGCCTGATCGTCGTCCAGGTCCTCGATGGCCTCCTTTGCCCTCTCGTCGAGGGAGGTGCGCGCAGCCTTGAGGGACTTCTTCAGCGTCCGCTCCTCGTCGATGAGCCTGGCGACGCTGTCGAGCCTCTCCGGCAGCGACCCCTCCTGGCGCGCCTCGGGCCCGAGTTCCTTGCGCAGCGCCTTCGCCACGGCCTTGACCTTGGCGGGGACGAAGGCGTCCCCCGCCTCGTTCACCGCTTCACCGGCATCGGACTTCTCCTCGTCCGTCATCCCCTCGAGCACATCTGCCACCTCGGATGCGATCTGGGGCAGCCTGGCCTCCATCGCTGCGACCCTGCCGGTCTCGTCTGCGAGCAGCTCGCGCTGGACCAGGTCGAGTGGCAGGACATGCCCCGCCCATCCGTCCTGGACCTCCACGTCCTGCCCGCGCTGCTTCTTCATGACCATGCGCGGGTCGACACGCCTGACGGCGTCGAAGCCCTCTGTCTGCAGCACCTCGAGGTCCTGAGAGATCTGCTGCCACTCGTCGTCGAGTGCCTGATAGGCGTCGTAGCGGTCCACCAGCGGCATGCCCTCGAGCCGCCCGAACAGCTCCGCCGTCAGCCGTGGCTCCTCCGAGTCGCGCTGAACAATCGAAAGCTCGTCGACGAGCTCCTCGTAGAGCCACACACCGAGGTCCTCGAGTCGCGAGGCGAACAGCTCCCTCCACGCCACGACGGACTGGGACTCCGTCACTGCGGTGGCCACGTCACGGCATTTGAGGCGCAAGCTCGCACCGTTCACCTTCTCGAACAGCTCTTCGCGCAATCCCGGGAGCGCATCCCAGTAGCGGCCGAGCGCGTCAACCTCTGCGGTGGGGATGCCGCCGAACATGGTGGCGTAGATGTCCCAGCCCTCCGACCGCTCCGAGGAGTCCACGTACCGCGGGATGTTGAGGTTGTAGTCGTTGGCGCGGACCTCTTCTATGGGCACGGCCCTGCAGAAGCGCTCGACGTCGCGCCTGGCCTCGTATGCGTCCACGATGCGACGGATGTCAGAGGCACGAAGCTTGTTGTTCTTGCCCTCCTTCACGAAGCCCCTGGAGGCGTCGATAACGAGGATGTCGTCGCGATCTCGAACCTTGCGCAGCACCATGACGATGGTGGGGATGCCCGTGCCGAAGAAGATGTTTGCGGGAAGTCCGATGATCGCGTCGATGTGCCCGCGCTCGACGAGGTTGCGCCGGATCTGCCCCTCCTCGCCGCCTCGGAAGAGCACGCCGTGCGGGAGGACGATGCACATGATTCCGTCCGGCTGCAGGTGGTAGAGGTCGTGTAGCAGGAAGGCGTAGTCGGCCTTGGACTTGGGAGCCACCCCGAAGCCGGAGAAGCGCGGGTCGACGTCCTTCCCCTCGGGGTCCCACCGCTGGGAGTAGGGCGGGTTGGACACTACCGCGTCCACGAAGAGCGGCTCGTAGGTCTCGGGATGGCCCTCCTCGAACCAGGGCCAGTCGTCCTCGAGCGTGTCGCCGTTGCGCGTGGTGATGTTGTCTGGCAGGATGCCCCGCATCACCAGGTTCATGCGCGTGAGGTTGTAGGTGTTCTCCTTGAGCTCCTGGGCGTAGTACCTGATGCGCCCGGCGTTGCCCGTGCGGCGCGCCACAGCCTGGCCGATGTTGATGAGGAGGCTGCCCGAGCCGCTCGTGGGGTCGTAGATCTGGATCTCGGTCCTGCCCTGGAGGTGGCCCGCGATGATCTCGCTCATGAGCACCGACACCTCGTGCGGTGTGTAGAACTCGCCCGCCTTCTTGCCCGCGTTTGCCGCGAAGTTGGAGATGAGGTACTCGTATATGTAGCCAAGCACGTCGTAGCCCTGCCGCCCGTCCATGGGAATGTCGCGGATGAGGTGCAGCAGGCCGCTGATCGCCTTCGTGCGCGCGCCCGAGGTGTCACCCAGCTTGGATAGGCCGGTCTCGAGAGTCTCAAATATGCGGTCGAACACGTGCCGGTGGTCGGGGTTCACCAGGCGCGAGAATGCCGAGAGCGCCTCCGTGACGTCCGCCACGTCAAAATCGGGGCCTTTGGCGAGCCAGGTCGAGTAGAGGTCCTCGTACGCGATGAAGTAGCCGATGTTCTTGCGGACGAAGTCGACGACCTCGGGGTCATCCTCTGTGACCATGGGCATCGAGTCGTCGTCGAAGCCCTGCTCGCGCAGCCACGTCTCCTCCTTCTCGGAGAGGAACTTGTAGAAGATGAAGCCGAGAATGTAGTCCTTGTACTCGCTTGCCTCGATTTTCGAGCGCATCTCGTTCGCCGAGGCCCAGATTTTGGCTGCCAGTTGCTGTTTGTTCATCGGTTTTCCGGAGCCTTCCCCGCCACAGCTCATGCCCAACAGGCATAAGCCGAATCGAATTACTGTGACCCAGTGTAAGGATACCTTTGCGTTGGGACACAAATCCCGTAGAAGTATCGCGGAACGCAATGGTTGCCCCCAAACGGCCTGGGTACACCATTCATATCAACGCAAACCCTCCCGCCCCATGGCCACGCCATGCCCCGGGACCCCTCCCAGCCGTCCCGCACGGCGCAGGTCAAGGGCCCCACGGAACCTCGCACAAATCAAAGGGCGATTGGTGGAGGTTGCCGCGGAGCTCCATTGCCCACCGCCTACCACGGGGCGGGAACCCTTGGCCTCCAAGGGTGGCAAGCGCGCACGGACGGTCCGTGCGGCACCGCCACCCGAGAGGAGACAAGGACATGACGACCACCAAGGGCACCAAGCGCCACATGAGCAAGGCGGAGCGCCAGCAGGCGCGCGAGAGGGCGCAGGAGCGCGCGCAGGCGGCGCTCGACCGCCTCGGCGAGGGCGTCCGCGAGGTCTACCAGTCCGAGCGCTGGGAGTCGTGGCTGCGGAGCCTGTCCAAGTTCCACGACTACAGCCTCGGCAACACCATCCTGATAGCCATGCAGATGCCCACGGCCACCCGCGTGGCCAGCTTCAGGAGCTGGAAGCGCGACTTCAACCGCTTCGTGCGCAAGGGCGAGCGCGGCATCGAGATTCTCGTGCCCATGCTGGTCAAAGACAAGGACGAGGACGCCGACGAGGAGCGCCGCCGCCTCGTGGGCTTCCGCGTGGGCCACGTCTTCGACGTCAGCCAGACCGACGGCGAGCCCCTGCCCACCCTCGTGGACGAGGTCGCCGGGGGCGTCAAGCGCTACGCCGCCGTGATGGAGGCAGTGCGCGCCGTCTCCGCCTACCCCGTCGAGCTCGTGGCCGACCTGCCCGAGGGCACCAGGGGCCTCTTCCGCCGCGGCGAGCTCATCGCCATCCGCGAGGGCATGGGAGAGGGCCAGACCGTGAAGACGGCCCTGCACGAGCTGGCGCACAGCCGCCTGCACGACGGCGACCCCGAGGGCATGCCCGACCGCGCCATGCGCGAGGTGCAGGCCGAGAGCGTGGCCTACACCGTGAGCGCCGCGCTGGGACTGGACACCTCGGGCTACTCCTTCGGCTACGTCGCCAGCTGGGCCGTGGGCAAGACCGACGAGGAGATGCGCGCGTGCCTGCAGGTGGTGCGCGACGCCGCAAAGGCGATGGTGGAGGACCTGCAGGCGGCCATGGCCGCATAGCCGAAAGCACCACGCGAGGCCACAGGCGCCCGCCCCGGCGGGCGCCGAAACGCACGCTCCGCCCCGGCTCGGATCGGGCAAGGAACGCCCTGCCTCACCGCCCCGGAACCCCGAATCCCGGCAGCATCGCATGACAGGATCGTCATGCCAATGGAGCCTAATTACGTGACGCTACCGTCACACGTCTACTTGCTTTGGATGACAAATCCGTCATGCGAAGGGCTGGTCACCAGCCCTGAGAACTCGTAATAGCAAGTAGCCTATTCCATGTACAAGTCCATGTAATAGCTCGTCCGAGACTCCTCGGGGACGTCCGTCCGAGGGATGCCCGGAGCCGTCGCCCGGCTCCTCCCCCGCTCCCCTCTCCCCTCCATTCCCTCGTCCTCTCGTCCCGCTCACCCATGACAGCTTGTCATGGGTGTCGCGTGCGGGGGAGTCCCCGCGCCCCTAGGATTGGACACACCGCCTGTACATACGAAGCCCGCCACGGGAGGCCCATGCCCAGATACAGACAGCTCCACGTCATGCTCTCCGAGGACGAGATGTCCGCGCTGCGGGCCCTCGCGGAATCTCTGGGGACCACCGCCTCGGACACGGTCAGGATCCTCATCCAGGCGGGAAGCGCCTCCCCCTCTTTAGTGGAGGGCGCCACGCTCGTGCTCGACCGCCAGACCCTTGCGCGCTACATCAGGAACGTCCGCGCGCTCGGCCACCTCCTCAACCAGTCGACGCACGCCCTCAACGCGATCGCCAAGGCGGTGCGCGAGTCGGGCGTGGACGCCCTCGACCTGACCGAAGCCATGGAGGGCGTGTCCTACGGGCTCGATGGGGTGAGGCGCGACGCGGCTGACGTCAGGCGGCAGGCAGCGGCGCTCATCGGTATGCCGGTTGTCCTCGGGGAGTAGCCATGGCGTACGTGAAGGCAATATCCGGCCACACCAAGCTCGGCGCGGCGCAGCGCTACCTCGAGAAGGAGGGTCGCGCGCTCGCGCGGGACTTCCTCAACCTCGACGCGCCGATGGTGGGGCTCGACGCCGACGGCAACCCCGAGTACCGGGAGTTCGACTGGGCATCCGAGATGGACGGAACCCGAGAAAAACTGGGCAATGACAGGCCGTTTAAGGGCAGGAAGGCACGCACCTACAAGCACTATGTCATCTCCCCCGACCCGAGGGACGCAGTGAGCCTCTCACGGCTCCGGTCTGTCACCGTGTCATGGGTGGAGGAGAACTTCGGCGACTACGAGGTGGCAATCGTCTACCACGACGACAACGAGCACCACGTGCCCCACGCCCACGTTGTCGTTAACAACACCAACCTCAACACGGGCCGCAGGCTCCAGGACCCCGACCCCGGGGCGCTCAACGGCTCGCTCCAGAGGATCGCGCGCGACGCCGGCCTGACGCACTTCGTCGGCAGGCTCGACGGGGCCGCGCGCGACGAGACGCACTACCGCAGGAAGGCGGTCGACCGCACCGAGGCTTCGCTCGCCCGGCGCGGCGAGTACTCCTGGGTGGCGGACATCCGCGCGAGGGTCGACGTGGCCAAGGGCATCGCCAAGAGCTCCGATGACTTCCGGCAGGCGCTCCGCGAGATGGGCGTCAACGTCCGCGAGTCCGCCTCGAGGAAGGGTGACTGGGTCTACTCCCTGGCCGGGACGCCCTCCCGCCAGGTGACGGGATCCAAGCTCGGCGCCTCATACACCAGGCGCGAGGTGACGGGCTGGCTCAGGAGCCCCACGAGGAAGGCGCCGGGCCCCGTCACCGTGCGCAACGTCCGCGAGGTCGCCGCCGGAGCCATCGAGGTCAAGGACCTGCGAGAGCTCGTCGCTCTATCGGAGGCTGTGAGCGTCGTCTCCAAGGGCGGATTCAGGAGCCTCTCCGCCATGGACTCAGCTGCCAGCAGAATGCGCGGCATGCCCAACCGCGAGGCGGCGGTTGCCAGGCTCGAGCGCGCCAGGCAGTACTGCGCCGAGCACGGCATCCTCCCCGAGCGGCCGACGGCACAGCCCAGTCGTAGGGCGGCAGGCTCGACGGGCATGCGCAACAACCACGGAGGCGGGCAGGAGCACCACGGCGGCAGCCGTCCCGCCCGTCAGCAGACGAGGAGAGACGAGAGGCCCGAGCGATGAGGATCACCGTGCGCTTCCAGGACGGCGCCATCGAGGAGTTCGACACCAACACGCTGACGACCGACAGTGCCCTCGGCAGGGCGAACGCCCTAACGGACCTGCGGGTCACCCTCGGCGACGGGCTCTGGGTCGAGGCGAGCTGGTACCGGGTCGTAGGATCGGAGGGCGCCGACATGCCATTGGCGCAGAGGTTGGCGGGATGCCGGCTCCACGTCCTCTCGGAGGAGGAGGTGGGGCAGGTGCGCTCCGTCGAGCTCGACGGCCGCCTCCAGTGGGTGCGCGTCGGGCCCGACCTCTGCGACGTTGCAAGGCTCGACGAGGCAAGCGACCTCTTCTACGATGCCGACGAGCCGTCAAGATCCATGGCGGGCCGTGCGGTGTGGCTGCACGACTACCTGAAGGACGCCCTAGCCAGCGAGCTCCGCGGACCCGACGAGGAGCGGCTCACCTGCGCGATGCTTGGCATGACTGAGGCCAGCTACGAATTCGTGTCCGGTGTGACTGCTAGTGTTTACTCGGACGATACTTTTGAGTAGGAGCGTGTGAGATGGGCGTGGCCAAGCGTGTACTGGGTGCGATAGGCAAGTTCTGCGTTGCGTGGATGAGGTTCGTGGCGAGGATCATCCTGCTGTTCTGGCACTACGGGTCGTAGGTCGTAAGACTCTGAGGGCGATACTAGCTTTAGCTATTACACGAGATACTTGTTCTTCCATGCCTTCTTGTGGGCATAGGCAGCCTCGGTCAGATCTTCGTAACCGAAGTCTACTTTCACCTTGCCGCTACTTTGGACGACCATCGTCATGTTCGACCAAAGATCACTGCCAGACAGGCCTTTTCTCTCTGCACTGATAATCTTGTCGATTGCTGAGAACGCGTCTAAGAGGTCGCTCCTTGATAGGCCGGAGATATCAAAGCACTTGATATACGTCTTTCCAGTCTTGACGTAGTACTCCATGGAGTAGGAGGGCCCATCGTACTCCGCATAAAAGACCAGCTTGTCCCATCCGTCGGGAATCACGGCATCAAGACGATCGAACACTTCTTGGAACATACGGCTATCGCTCACGGTCTGAGCTCCTTTCGTTCTTGAACACCGTCACCGTCGTCTCACCGTCGATGACATCCGTCACAACGAACTCGCTAGGCCTCTGCGTGCTGTCAGCGTATTTCGGTTCGACTTTGTATTGGACTGTACAGCCATCTTTTACTGCATCGGCCAGTCGATTCTCCAGCTTGTTGAAATTGCCTTTGTTCAGCTCACCATCCATCGGGACGATGTTCTCTAAGCCGTTCCCTCCTTCGAACCGGTCGGCAATAAGATGGCCCCTGTCATCTGTTTCTTTCTGTGAGCCCTTGCCTATTGCCTCCATGGAGTCCTTTATGTTGAGCTTCTTCCTACCCTCTTCCTTTAGGCGAAGCGTGCCTTCTGCGCTCGCTATGCGGCCCAATCCATCAGTCTGATATGTGTAGCCGTTGATCTCGTACTTAGAGTCAGGGATGAGTTCGTCATCGACGCGATAGATCTCGCCCCTATCGTCGACATAGGTACGTCGCGGTGGATGGGTTTCGGAAGCCTCAATCCGCTCTACCTCAACACCCACGTCAATCTTGTCGATGGAATCGCCTACCTCCCCTTCGCCGGAGCCCCCATTGACCTCAATGAGCTTATCAGGGTCATAGCGATCGTCAGCAGGCAACTTCTGCGCCGTCTCGCCACGCTCCACCAACTTGTCCGGATCGAAATAGGACGGAACCGCCTCTGGGGCAATCCGTGGCGAATCCATCGACTCGACAGTGACACCGTTTTTGACTTCCAACTCCGACCTCCGGATGGATAGCAACCGATGACTTAGCTCACAACTGAATTAGCATGGAAACCCGCTTTTGCTCCATTCGTAGAGCGCCTTCTCATCTCCAAGCTCGTTTAAGACGTAGTCCGTAATCACGCCCTGCACGATGACCCGCTTCACCGTCTCGTCTACCTCCAGACCAACGAGTCCAACGAGCACCGATACGGCTGAGGTGGTCCACTCTGCCTTTTCGGACGTTCTGTGATACGCCCTCTCGATTGCGGAGCGAACTTCGGGGAACAGCTCGGACACCACGGGCGCAAGCTTTGTCATCCTCGGCTCTGGCGGAGGGTCCTTGAGGATGCGCAAGGCGGCAACCTGAGTCGATGAACTGACGCCCAGTGACCTCATACCATCCCTCACCTCGGCGAGTCTGGCCTCGTCAGTGACGGCATCGCCGCTGCTCAGGAGGCTGATAATGTCAAGTGCGATCTTCGTGTCCCGCTGGTACACCGTCTCTGCCTCAGCCTTGTACTCGTAGGCGTCCCTGCCATGCCTAGCCTTGCTCACCTTGCACAGCACCGCCTCAATCCAGTTGTTCTGGTAGACGGCCGCGACGCCACGCGGCAAACGCGCGAGCTCCTTCACCTGGGCATCGCTCAGGGCCTCAGCCCCTCCCACGAGCTCTCGATCGCTTCCTTCGGGGAGGCGAAGCACGACCTTGGTGTTGGTGTTGCGGATGGCTGACGGGTCGAGGAGCCCGGGGGCCTGGTCGGCGATGACGAACCCCTCGCCGTAGGTCCTCATCTCTGCGATCGCGTTGGAGAGCATCTCGACGCTCTTGCCCGCGAGGTTGCCGCCCTCCTGACCCTGCTCGAAGGACGTTCGGCGAAGGAGGTTGTGGGCTTCCTCGAGGACTGTGAGGTGCTGCAGGCCGGCGTTCGCGGGGATTCCCTGGCTCATGCGCCACTCTTGGAGCTTGAGCACGAGGACGCCCATAAGCAGGGCCTTGGTCTCGCTGGACCCCACACGGCTCAGGTCGACAATCGTCTTCCCGTTGAAGAGCGTCTGCGCGGGCACCTCGTCGGAGGCGAAGATCATCCCGTTGATGCCGTTGCAGAGAGAGTTGATGCGCGTGAGCAGCGACCCCTTGTAGGCGCCCTTGTTTTCGGCGTCGTACTCGCTCGAGTCGATGACCTCCCGGACGTTGCGCGCGACGTCGGCGAAGCTCGGGTAGAGACCCTGCCCGTAGGGGTTGGCCGAGGTCGCAAGGTCCCAGCCGCAGTCCTCGTAGGACCTCTCGACGGCGTCCTTCAGGACGGCTGGCATGGCGGCGTACATGGGCCAGCAGACGTTGAAGATCTCGATCAGGCGGTCGAGGTGTTCGAGGACGTGCACGCCCTCAGGGAAGCTGAACGGGTCGAGGCGCAGCAGCGGCGCGTAGGCGGGGTTGGTGCCGAACACGGAGACGTCAGGGTCGTTGCCGAACGCGTCCTTGTACTCGCCCTTGGCGGGCTCGATGACGAGGAACCCCACGTCATGCCTGTCGGCCTGCTCGAGTATGCGGTAAACGGCGTTGCTCTTGCCGGCGCCCGTGCTGCCCGTCACGAACGTGTGGCCAGCGAGAGAGTCAAGGTCGAGCGGCACCGTCGTGGGCTCCTCGCGGTGCATGTGGAAGACGTGCCCGAGCTCGATTGAGCCGGCGGTCTCCGGCTCCTCGAAGGTGGCCACGTTGCGCCCGAAGCTGGCGCACTCGAATACCGGAAGACCCGCCACCGACTTGCGCGGGAAGTTGAGCGACCTCGCGAGCTCCTTGCCCGTGAGGGTCGTGGTCGCCGTGACCGTCGACGGGTAGGGCAGCACGTTGGGCTGGCGCTCGGCGAGGTCGGGGTTCAGTGCGAAGATCGGGTGCCTGAGGTCCCTCAGATAGGAGCAGATGGTGTCCGCGGCATTCTCCCCGGGCAGGTCTCCTCGCCAGAGGTTGACTGAGGCCTGCGAGATGAACGAGTCCTCCCCCTGTGTCAGCGCGAGGTAGGAGTGCGCAACGTTGTTCGCCGTCGCTGGGTCCTCGCTCAGGACGTACGCGGCGAACTCCCAGAGGCCGAGCGCGGCGCCCTCCTCGAGGCGCTTCATCTGCTGCTCGAGGAGCTCGAGCGCGTGCTTGATGGAGTAGTTGGTGTGGGTCTGGTGGATGCCCTCGTTCTTGCCGATGGTGGCGGTGACCGTAGAGGTCCTGGCGAAGTTCACGCCGAAGTTCCCGCCGAGGCTCTGGCTCGCGAAGGACCCCACGGTGCTGGTGAGTGACTTGGTGACGGCGCGTCCCAAGGTACTCGATACTGCGTGGGCGGTCGACGAACCGACGGCGCGGGCAACCGTTTGACCGACCGTCTTGGACAAGGTGTCGCTCGAGTTGGTGCCGTGGGTATGTCCAGTGTCAAGATGCCCCCCGACGGATGCGCCGGTGTGCCCTCCTGCTCCCATCTTGAACGGCCCGATTCCGGCACCCGCTTCGATATTCGCGCCCGCGTAAGCCGAAACGTTTACTCCAGCTGTGGTCGTGTCCGACTCTGACGTTCCATCGGTATGCGAAGTGGTGTCTGACGTCGAATCGGAGACTGTGTCCGTCTGCGAGGTCCCCGTAGTATCGGACACGCCTTGGCTGGTGGAGTCAGTGGCAGATTCCCCGCTCGCGAGGGACTCGTTCGTACCCACCTGCCTGCCCACACTCACCCCGGCATTGAGCCCGACGGTCGCGGATGACGAGGTGGACCCGGTCTCCGTGTAGGTGAAGTCCGTCTGCCAGGATGCATACGGCACGAGGCCTGTGTACAGCTGCTCGAGTCGGAGCTTCCTCTCCTCTGCGTCGAGTGTCGGGGTGGCGAGCAGGACGAGCGTGTACTCCTCGCTCCTGCTCTCTGGAACGATGCCGTCGAGCAGCTTCTCGACCGTCTGGCTGACGAACTTCTCCGACTTCTCAGTCGGAACATTGGAGACAGTCGCGACCGACATGTCGCGCGTGTCCTTGAGGCAAGGTATCTCGCCGCTTTCGATGCCGCCCCACTCCGCGCCGGGGAAGTTGCCCCTGAGTGCCCCTTCGAGCCGGCGCGCATAGTCCTTCGCGTTGACGTTGCTCGACGAGTTCGTGGTGTCGACGACGGCAAGGTAGACGTCCGTCTTCCTGCGCCCCCGATGGAAGACGAGTGCGATGTTGCACTCCTCCGAAGAGAGGACCTCATAGACGTTGACGAGCTTCTCGAGGCTGTTCTCCTCGGGGTCGGAGACCCACTTGGTCACGTTGAGGAATCGTGCGTTATATCGCGCGTCAAAGTCGGTACCGTCGTACTCGGCGTCTGCCACGACCGGCACGTACATGCCAGCAATCTGCGGGAGGTAGGCGTTGTATATCTCCACACCCGCGGCGGCGATGAGCCTGCTGGTAAGCTCAACTGCGTTGGCGTCGTCGGATGAGGGCATCTCGCTCAGGTAGCGCTGCCTCCTGTCATCGACCTCGCGAAGCTGCTCGGGGCTGAGAGCCGAGAGCTTGGCCACCGCGTTGCCCGCCTTGCCGGCCGCCCTCTTTGCGATGCTCTTGATGCCCATGCGCTATCCCTCCTGCCACGTCATGTAGCCGGACACCCTCTTCTCGCCGCTACGCAGCCTTATCCGCTTGGACCTCTGTGCCTCGATCTCGCGCTCGGTGTTCACGACGGAGTCGAACTTCTTGCGGAGCTCGGGGTTGAGGTCGACAGCGCCAAGGCTCAACGCATCGGTGAGCTCGTGCAGCCACTCCCTGAAGCTCGCCTCGTGGGCGGGCTCGACGACAGAGCGCCACTTGGATACCCTCTGCGAGAGCTCCATGTTGTATTGCACCCTCAGTGGCGCCTTCCAGAGCTTGTTGGGGTCGAACGGGTACCGAATCTCGGAGATCTCGGGAAGCTCGTCGTCGAGCGAGAGATCACGGAAGTCCACGATGATGGAGCGGAGGGCCTCACGGCGCTCGTCGTCGATACCTGCCCCGTCGGAGGCGAGGTCCAGCAACGCCTTCCTACTCGCCTCCGCTTGCTCCTCCCAATAGCCCTTGGAGTAGGCCTCGGCCTCCCGCATGAGCCTCGTGATGTCGTCGTCGAACTGGGCGCGAACCCTCCTCAGCAGATCGTCCGAGGCCTCCCTGTCGGCGCCACGGAAGATCGCCTCGCTCTCCGCTTCCGCCTCGCGAGCGGTGTTCCAGTCGCTTGCGAGGCTCTTCGCGATTCCCGCGATGCCGAGCACGTCTCTGGTGTCCCAAGCGTTCTGCACCCTCGCCCTGAGGTTGGCGGTGACGGCGGCCTTCTTCCCCTCCGCGTCGCGCCGCTTCTCCTCGGCGCCCATCTCGCGGCGCTTCGCGGCGGTGATGTCGCTCTCCCACTCGCAGAGCCGCTCGGAGGTCAGCCCGGAGGCCGCGACGCTCTGCTTTGCCCACTCGTTCATGTTGGGGAGGTAGCCCTCCACCGCGTCCTCGCAGGTGGAGATGGAGAGTTGAATAAGCTCGTCGAGCAGTTCGTTCTTGCTTGCGTCGAGGTCGGCGGAGAGGACCGCCCTGCTGCTTTCGAGCGCCGCGCCGCTCTCCTCGAGCCTCGCGTCGGTCTGCCCAATGAGCTCGTGGAGGAGGGTCTCCGACTGGAAGCACTTGTTGTAGGCGGAGTACTTAGAAGCGAACTCGTCGATGCCCCGCTCGACGCTGAAGAGCCCGCTGTTTGCCAGGAGCCGGTTGTCGCATGCCTCGGCCTCACGCACGGCCTTCGCCCTCAGCTGCTCGGGCATCAGGTCGTAGTCGAAGAGCCGCGTGTAGTACTTGTCTTCCGGGTCCTCGTATTGGTCCTGGAGCCTGCGGAATACGCGGTCATAGTGCCTGTCAGCAAAGTCGCCCGACGTCTTGGCTCCAAGGCCGGCGATGGACGAGACAAAGTAGATTCCCTGGGCGTAGAGGTTGCGGACGACCACGGTGTCCATCACCCACTCCTCGTCCTCCTTAGTGAACCCGCCCTCCGGTATGTCGGCGTCGTCCGCCTTGTTGACCACAATCATCGCGAAGCGCTCGTCGAGGGCGGGCATCTGGCTGATCTGCTCGTAGAGGTCGGCGTTGTCGTTGCTGTCCAGGGCATCGTAGGTGGTCACGTAGATGGGCAGGCCGTCCGACATGCCCCTCATCGCCTCGCGGAGGACGCGCACGTGGTCGGCGTTTGAGTTGGTGTTGGAGCCGGGGGTGTCGAATATCACGATCTTCTTTCCGCTGCCCCAGTCCGTCCCCCTCCCGAAGGGAACCCTCACCTTGACGAGGTCGGACAGAGTCGGCTCGTCCTTCCCCTCCCTGAAGGAGTTGATGGCCCCGAGAGCCGCGCGGACGCGCTCTGCGAGGCTTTCCCCGCCATCTGTCGCCGCCTTAGCGATCTCGTCGAGCGCCTTTCCCCTCGCAGCTGAGGGGCTGATCTTCATGCCGTCGTCGGTGTAGGTCACGTTGATGGACTCGTCTGCGTACTTGAAGCCGATCGAGGCACGGTCCTGCTGGTCGGACCTCTCGATCTGGAAGATCCTTGCCGTCACTGGACGGTCGCCGCTGGGGAGGAGTTCCGTCCCGATGAGCGCGTTGATGAAGCTCGACTTGCCTGCGCTGTAGTTGCCGACCACGCAGATGGGAATCATGTCGCTCGAGGCGTCGCGGAACTTGCGCAGCCGGTCGAGCGTCTCTGAGCTGCCGTCCGCGGTTCCTGCGATGATGGGATACAGCTCGTCGAAGACCTCCCTGATGTAGGGCAGGATGTCGCGCGCATTTGCTAGTGCTCTCTCGCTCCGCTCTAGTTTCACCAGCGGGGCGAGTGCCTCCGACGAGCAGACGTCCTGGAGTTCGTCCCATTCGTCGTCGGAACCCTCAAAGACAATCTCGAGCGCGCTCGTCCCGTCCCCGTACTCGTCCAGAAGCTCATCGACGATCTCACGCGCCTTAAACGGGAAGAAGCCCTCGGTGTACTTCTTGGCAAGCAGCGAGCTGTTCGGGCTGCTTTCCTCGCTGACTTCCGTCCAGTCGGTCCCCATGTTGAAGAACCTGGTGACACAGCGATATGGGTCGCTGACGATCTTGACCTTTGGCATACCCTGCCCCCCACTCGACAAAGCCAGGCCGCTTCAGCCTGATGCAATTTGCGCTCGTCCAACCTCAAATGATAAATCAGGCATGGGACGCATATCTATCTCGGTATGCCTCTGGCCGTTAACGGCACTTGCCCAAATGGGTCTTCTTAGGCACTCAATCACTTTGTTGTGCAAGAAGGCCATACTGCTGCCCATGCACAGTATGGCCTTCGTTTATCGTTCTTTCCTCAGCTGACAGCTGAGTTACACGCCCCTATTAGAAATGGATTTGGAGACGGGCAGGTATGTACGCCTCTACCGGCGGTATCCCTCCATCCAGTCCGCCTCGCGCGCGATGGTGGAGATGGCGCTCGTAATCTGGGCGCATCCCTGCTGCTCGCGGATGGCCAGCCCCAGGCTCACCGCGCCCCAGACGACCAGGAAGCCACCGAGGAACAAGACGCTGCCCGAGACCAGCGAGATGATCTGCCTGAGCACTTGCTGTCCTTTCGCGCGAGGGGCGCGAGCCCGTGCCCGCTCCCGGTAGGGATGTCATATGGCGGGACCCTCCCGCGACGACTTCAAGAAGTACGGTCGAGGCGCCGTCCGAGGGGGTGTCGCTCGGACCCTCAAGTGCGCCCGCCCCGGGCTATTTCATGGCGACCGCCTCCCCTTGACGAGCGTCCGGACGTCTAGCCCGGATCCGAGCTCTCCGTGCCGGGGGTGGCGCTCGGGCGCGTACTTCAGGTCGCACACGGGGTCCGCGCCGGCGATAAACACGATGGCGCGGCGTCGGTCGAGCTTTCCCACCTCGGAGGCCTGGATGAGGTCGCGCTCGGCGGTCTGGCAGCTGGAGGAGGAGCCCAGGGACGCGCCCCGGGTCTCGTTGTGGGTGCGGGTGGATACGGTCTCCTTGCCGACTTCTGCGAGATCCCCTTGTTCGTGGAGCCGGACTTTCCGCCCAGGAAGAGCGTGGTGTCGCGGCAGTCGAGGATGGTCTCCGCGTCGTCGCCGTAGGCGCTCTTGAACTGGGCGAACGACTGAAGCACGACCGAGACGCCGATGTTGCGGGAGCGCACGACGGCGATGGTGCGCTCGAAGTCGGGCAGGCGCCCTATGTTGGCGAACTCGTCGAGCACGAGGTGCACCAGCGTCGGCAGCTCGCCGCCACGGCGCCGCAGTACGACGCGTTTGCGTTTGGCTGCCCGGCGATGGGCGCCGAGGAGCTCGACCCGGACTTCGAGGAGCTGTGGAACGAGTGCGTCCCTCAGCTGGGCAAAAAGCCCGTCGCGCTGTTTGGCTCCTACGACTGGGAAACCGGCGACTGGATGGAAAGCTGAAAGACGAGTGCCAAGGATGCCCAGGTCAACGTGGTCAAGACGGTCATCGCGAACCTCGAGCCAGATGACGCGGCGCTGGAGCAGCTGCGCGAGCTGGGCGGCCAGCTGGCCAAATAGCGGGCGGAACCGGTACGCGGAGCTCGGCGCGCAGGTCGACCTGTGGAGGACGTGTGGAGGCTCTATTAGGATACTTTCTCGTTAAGAGTCCGGCATACATGGGGTATAGTTCCACTAACAAGATATTGTCCTAATAAAAGAAACGCAAGAACGCGTTAGGACCAACCGAAAGGGAACAAACCATGAACGCCAAGCTCAACGCACTTCTAGCCAACGTCACCGTCGAGTACCACAAGCTCCAGAACCAGCACTGGTACGTGAGCGGGGGCGACTTCTTCCAGGCACACGCGCAGCTCGAAGAGCTGTACGACGGCCTGCTCCCCGTGATCGACGACGTCGCGGAGCTCATCCTCCAGCTGGGCGGCAAGCCCATCGCGTCGCTGGCCGAGGTCCTCAACCTGGCGACCATCCGGGAGCGCGAGGACGCGCACCTCTTGAGCAAGGAGGCCTTCCTCAACGTCCGCACGGACTTCCAGACCATCCTCGACCAGGTCAACGGCATCAAGGAGGCCGCGGACGCCGAGTCCAACCACCTGGTGAGCGCCAAGGCCGACGAGCTGATCGCAAGCCTCTCCAAGACGCTCTGGATGCTCCGCCAGCAGGCCGCGTAGCGTCCCCCGGGCGAGAAGAGCCAAAGGCATCTGCAGAAACTCCCTCGGAAGCCAAGGGGTCCGTCGCACCGTCGCGGCGGGCCCCTTTCGCTCTCCGCGGCGCCGCCCTTGGCCCAGAATCACCTTGACATCCAAGCGCCGTACCGCGCACGCGCAGGACGGCGGCGCGTTGGCCCAATCGAGGGAGGGCACATGGCAGACTCTGACTCTGGCAGCACCATGGACGAGCGCGCGATCACACGGGCGGGCGACCCCGGCAACCCGCACGGCCAGTTTGGCGAGCAGATGCTCGAGCGCATGAACCGGAGCCATGCCGACGTCACAAACTGGGCGCTTGACCAGCTCAAATTCAAGGCTGGGGACCGCGCGCTCGACATTGGCTGCGGCGGCGGGGCCACCATGGGGCGCATCGCCGGGCGCATCCAAGCCGCGGGCGGCATGGGACACGTGAGCGGCGTCGACATTTCCGAGGTCTCGTGCGAGGCATCGCGCATCGTGCGGCCGGGTGGCGGCCGCTTCCTCCTTGTGGCGGACATCTACCACCGCCCCGGCCTCGCGCCAGACGTGCTCCAGAACATCGAGCGCTACGACCTCACGGTGCTTGCGCCCGGCGAGTACGAGCGCCTGCTCGTGGAGGCGGGCTTCTCGCGCGCGAAGGCCCACCTCAAGAACGGCACCACCTGGATCGCCGTGGAGGTCGAAAGGTAGGCTAAAGGCAGAAGGCAAGCGGCAAAGGCGAAGGGCAGACGGGCTAGAAGACCCACCCGCCGAGCCCGCTTCCCGCCTGCGGAACACGCAGCCCGCCGCGCGTGCTACCCTACACGGTCGGAAACGCGGAAGGCAGACGGCGACAGACGGCGGAGGTGGCCACGCGATGGACCAGGAGCAAACGACGGTGGCGAGAAGAACGCGCGGCAGCGAGGTCGCGGCACTCACGTGGGTGCGCCTGGCGCTGCTGGTGCTCCTGGGCTTCTCGCTCGGCTGCTCGGAGTTCATCGTCATCGGCATCCAGACCAACCTCGCGCACGACCTGGGCGTGAGCATCGCCCAGACGGGCCAGCTCATCAGCCTGTTCGCGCTGCCGTATGCCGTGATGACGCCGCTGCTGGCGCTCCTGACCGGCAGGTTCCGCCGCTACACGGTCATGCTCGCCTACCTTGCGCTCTTCTGCCTGGCAAACGTGGCATCCGCCTTCGCCACGGGCTTTGGGGTGCTGCTGGCGGCGCGTATGGTCCTGGGTTCCATATCCGGCGCGCTCCTGGCCGTGGGCGTCACGTTCATCCCGGAGCTGGCGGGGCCGCGCAGGTCTTCGCTCGCGCTCACCCTGGTGTACTCGAGCTACTCCGTCGCGCTCATCGTGAGCACCAGCGTGGGCAAGGTGCTCGCAAGCACCGTGGGATGGCACGTGGCCATGTACGGCACGCTCGCGCTCGCGCTGGCCACGAGCGTCCTCCTCGCGCTGCTCATGCCCCGCACGGGACAGACGGACGAGCCCGCGACCTTTGCGGAGCAGGCGCGCCTGCTCAAGGAGCCGAGCATCCTCACCGGGATCCTCGTGTTTGTCTTTGGCATCGGGTCCGTGTACACGTTCTACGGCTACGTGACCCCCTACCTAGAGCAGGTGCTGGGCATGGGCACCGTCCGCGTGAGCGAGACGCTGCTGGCCTATGGCGCGGTCACCTTCGTGTCCAACCTCATGAGCGGTTGGCTTGACGCCCGCTTTGGCCTGCGCCCGCTCCTTGTCACGTTCCTTGCGCAGGCGGTGGCGCTCGCCGGCATGTTCGTGGTGGGCCCCACCATGCCGCTGGCGCTCGCCTTCGTGATGGTGGTCGCGCTCCTGATGTACGTGGCGTCCATCCCCAGCGTCTCTAACTTCATGGGCGTCGCGCGCAGGAGGCATCCCAAGGCGCTCACGCTCGCAAGCTCGCTCGAGCCGCTCTCGTTCAACGTCGGCATCGCATTTGGCACCCTCGTGGGCGGCGCCGTCGTGTCCGGACCGGGGATTCGCACCGTCGGCCTGGTGGGCGCCGTGCTCGCGCTCGCGGCGGCCGCGATGGTCGCCGTCACGGTGCGCCTGGGACGCAAGCGCGGGTAGGTCCGGGCAAATTGCCTGAATCCTATTTTTGCGATTGCAATATCACCAGGAAATTGAGAAATTGGAAATGGTCTTCCCAGTGGGAGGGCCTCCAGGAGCCAGGGGCTGTCCCCTGGCATTTTTCATACGTGCGAATGCCGCCGTTACAGTAGCTCCTCGCGCACCTGCTGGATTGAAACACCCGCGCCAGACTCCGCCTCGGCAATGCGCCCACGCAGGAGCGAGGCAAGCTCGGCATCGCTCATGGCAGACATGTCAATCACGCGCGGAACGGCCGGCGGGGTGGTGATGTACGTAATGCCTTCAAGGTCGAGCGGTGTGTCCTTCTCCATCGTTCCTCCCATCGTCAAGCATATTGTGGCGCAACCCACGTCGCAACGGGCACGCATATGTGTCCAAAGTCGGAACTTGACGTGGGCGAGAAGGACGCAGACCACTGACCCCACGCCCCAACGCAGCGGCAACGGCGTGACCCGACGCCTGACGCAGCCCTTACACGCGGCGAACCCCCTCCGCGCACGCGCCCCATATCATCAGGCCAAGGCACGTGCACGGTTCCCTCGGCAGAGGAGGCACCCATGTACAAGGCGTTCGTCGTGGCATACTGCCCGGCAGCAGACCGCATGGCCGAGCTTGTGGAGCAGAAGGCCAACGAGGTCGCGAGGGACGGCTACGAGGTCGTCTCCTTCTCCGTCACCAACAGCGCCCGTGCCATCATCCTGGCCAGGCGGCGCGACAACTTCCCCAGGGAGCGTGCATCATGAGCAGTGACAACCCCGGCGGTGCACGGGTTGCCATCGGCATGCTGGGCCTGGCATGCGGCGCAATCGGTTACGTCGCGCTTGCCGTGGGCGGCGACTTTGCCAGCTTCGTGCAGGGCGCCCTGCCCGGCGTCATGATCGGCCTTTCCGCCCTCGCCTTGATCATGCGTCCCAGGTAGGACATCCCACCAGCGCAAGGATCACAACAGCATCAGCCTTCCCAGCAGGAGCTCGAGAAGCCGGGGGCTGCCCCGGCATTTCTATATGTGCAGCCGAGGCAGTCCACCAGGTCAAGTTCGTCCAAGGAGCTCATCGGAGTCCTCTGGACCCTCCACCTGTCATACCTGCAAACAACCTGTTCTGCCATGTGTATTTAGTGTAATCTGCAGGTAAGCGCATCTGCCGCTTTCGTATCTTACGTCTCAGCGCGGATGCCCGGCAAACAACGTGGCAGAGATGTTGGACGCGACCTGGGACACGCACCCCCGCATCGCGCTCATAAGATGGGAGGTTTGATGTACAAAGCAAGTAGGTTGCTATCCGCATGCCTTGCCGCTGCGCTTTCCGTGGCGATGCCTTGCATCGCCTGTGCGGAGGAGCAGCCTTCCGATGCGACCACGCCCGAGACACACTCGATAGTCACCTCGGATGCAAGGACCGACGCAACGGTGTCTGAGGAGAGTACAGGCGGCACATCCGACCAAATGGATGCGCAGACATCCACTGCGACCGCCTCGGAAACGCAGAGCGCAGGAAGCAAAGCGGCCGAGTCGAGCAATGCCATCTCATCCGACGAATCGGCCCCTAGTCCAGAGAGCCCCTCTGCTGCTGCGGAATCCAGCGCAGGCACCGGGGAGAAAGACGCCGCCGCTACCTCCAATCCCGTCACCAACAACAACGCGCTTCCAGCTGACGGCGTGTACACAATCGGCACGAAACTAGACGCGTCAAAGGACGTGGACATCCCAGGCGCATCATCTGCCCCTGGAGCCGCTAGCCAGATTTACTCCAATAACCAGACTCCGGCCCAGCGCTTCTCATTCGTCAAGGGGAGCGATGGGTCCTATACCATCCGGAACGTATCGTCCAACCTCGTGCTGGACGTGGCTGGCGCAGTCGCCAAGAACGGAACGCGCGTCCAACAGTACAAGGCAAATGGTACTGATGCTCAGAAGTGGGAGCTCGTCAGGAACGATGATGGCAGCTGGGGCATACTGTCTTGGCTCAGGGGAGCCAACGGGCTCAGGCTGGCGCTCGATATCCCTTATGCGAACGCGCGCAACGGCGCACCCCTGTGGATCTGGGAGAGAAACGGCAGTGCAGCCCAGAGCTGGCTGCTCAACGACACGCACGTCTTGGATGATGGCACCTACACGATTTCCTCGGGAATCGGCTCCAAGCACGTTATTGACGTCGCCGGCAACTCCGAGTCCTCTGGCGCCAACATCGACTCGTACGAGGAAAACGGCACCATGGCGCAACGCTTTGGCGTGTTCTATGACGGCGGCAGCGGTTACTACACCATAGTGAACACCGGCACGGGACGCGTCCTCGACGTGCGCGGCGCGTCCACCGCGCGTGGGGCGAACGTGCAGCAATACCAAAGCAATGGAACTTATGCCCAAAGATGGTCGTTCGTGAAGAGGCAGGACGGCACATGGGAAATCGTTAACGCCCGCTCGGGCCTTGCCCTCGACGTTGCCGCCGCGTCCCTCGCCAATGGTGCGAACATCTGGCAGTGGACAAGGAACGGCTCTGCCGCCCAATCCTGGACGCTCGCTCTCGTCGACCCGATTGCCAGCGGTCGCTATGTCATTGTCCCCTCCTCCAACAGATCCTTCGCAATCGACGCGCGCGGTGGCTCGACCTTCGAGGGCACACCCGTGCAGATATACTCCCGCAACGGGACCGACGCGCAGGTATATGAAATCTCGCCCTCTTCCGAGGCGGGTTACTACGTCATCCGCAACGCCAAGTCGGGTAAGTACCTGACCGTCGACGCAGCGTCATCAGCGAGCAACGGGGCCACCGTCGCCCTCTCTGCCCCCGAAGGTCCCGCGGACTGGCAGCTCTGGAAGCCAACCATGACCGTCGGTGGCATCACGTTCGTCTCCAAGACGGGCCTCGTGCTCGACGTCTATGGCAACAACACGAGGAACAACACCATTGTCCAGGGATGGGAGAGCAACGGAACCCCCGCGCAACGGTTCTACCTGTCCGCTACCGGCACCACAAAGCTCGGCGTGACGGACTTCGTGGCAGAAATACCAGACACAAAGGGAACGGAGCACCAAGCACTGAGTTCCAGAATCGATGGAGTCACCTACGTCTTCCTCCCAGCATACGCTGGCGATTCACTCTCCCTGCGTTGCTATCGTTCTGACGGCGGAAAGGTCGTGTACGTCTCACCCTCAGACGACGGCGCTTACAAGGAAGTCTCCACGAACTTCTCCCTCAGCCTTTCATCGTCAGACGTCACGAGCGGCGGCACGAGCTGGACCGCATATGTAAAGGAGAGCGTGTTTGCCGAACCGACCAAGCTCGTCATCATGCGCTCCGCAAACATCGCGTCTCTGTTCCTGGAAAGCGCAGACAAATACGGACAGGGACGTTTCTACGTGGAGGCATCTGGCGATCATTCCGTTGGGGCGAAGGGCAAGGCCTACGCGCTCGTCGATGCTGATGGCGACTCGGTCTCGGGCGGCCTCTCCCAGATCAAGGGACGCGGAAACAGCACCTGGCTGTTAGACAAGCGTCCCTATCAGATCAAGCTCGACAAGAAGGCAAGCCTTGTGGATGGCAAGAAGGACAACTCGTCCAAGAAGTGGGTCCTTCTAGCCAACTATGCAGACCCAACGTTGTTAAGGAACTCCATCGTACTCAACACAGCCCTAGAGCTTGGGCTCTCTTCAACCCCACAGTGCCGTAGCGTCGACCTCTACTATGACGGAGAGTATCGCGGCACGTACCTCCTTGCAGAAAAGGTTGAGGTCGGTAAAGGCCGCGTCGACATCGAGGAAATCGAAAACGAGTCCGACGACGGTGCGGACACTTCGACGCTTCCAGTCGCCCGTTCCACCAACTCCTACGGCAACGAGTTCCAGTTCGTCAGCGGGCTGAAGTCAACGCAGAGCAGTACAGGCGGTTACCTCTTGGAGATGGACGACTACTACCATGGGGAACGCTCCTGGTTCGCAGTCAAGGTAGGGGGCCGCACCTACCACATCGTGCTCAAGAGCCCGGAAGACGCAACAGAGGAACAGGTCCGCTACATCAGCGAATACGTTCAGTCTGCCATTGACGGCATCGACGAGACAAGCCTCGGTTCCTTCGACCTCGACAGCCTTGCTCGTACGTTCCTGGTGGAGGAATTCTCCAAGAACGTCGACTACATCAGGCACTCTTCTACCTACATGTATAAGGACGCAGCTAGCTCAGCTCTGATTTCGGGCCCCGTGTGGGATTTCGACCTTGCCTTGGGGAACGACCCGGAGAACGACTGTGACAAGCCAAACGGCTTTGCCTCGGAGGAGTATGCCTTCTTCCTTGGTAATGTGAGTTTTAGGAAGGAGGTCCTAAAGATCTTCAACGAGGAGCTGAAGCCACTGGTCCAGAAGACCCTGCTGGGCGATGGCCGACAAGGCTCACTGGCATCGATCAGTACGATGGCCAGCGAGATTGGGGCCTCGCAGCAGATGAACCAGATTGTTTGGCCGAGCTTCCGAAACACCCGCTATCAGGTTACTCCATGCGGCACGTACGACGAGAACGTGGATGTGCTACATAATTGGGTCGCCCAGCGAGTGAGCTGGTTGGACAGCTACCTCAACTCGAGCAACTGGGTTGCATAGGCTAAGCCATAAGCCAGCGATTGTTGAAGAGCGCCTCTCCCACATCACCCAGGGGAGAGGCGCTCACACTATTACGATTCCCGTTCTCTCACGCAGCCTGCGCTACACCTTACGACACCTCCAGACGCCGCGGCGAGAAGTGCAAGAACACCAGTGGTGGCGATGCCGTCGTCCTGACTCGTTGTGGCACCGTCTTCCGAACCAGCGCCCATCGCAGTGCACGCTGGTGGCTTCTCCATCAGCGCTGTCATACCGCTAGATCTTGTCTCTAAAGCCAGGCAGCAGCCTGAGCACGCGCGTTATGGCAACGGACCCCAGCACCCCCACCACAAAGATGCCCAGCTGCAGCGCGGGCACGGAGATGGCGGCGTAGTTGGTGAACCAGATGGCCAGATGCCCAAACAGCGGATGGAACAGGTAGATGCCAAAGCTGTCGCGCGCGAGGCCCGCCGCGACGCCGTGGGGGCGCTGCGGACGGTCCGCAAACCGCCTGAACGCCAGGAACACCATGAGCGAGAAGGGCATGACCAGCCCGTACTGAGGCAGTGCCACGGCGCCGGCCACCTCCGCGCCCGTGACCGAGCGCAGCCCCAGCCCCGCGCTCAGGCAGCACAGCGCGAGCGACACCACGCCCGCCGTCACGACGCGCCAGTCAAGCTCAAGGTACTCGTAGGCGTAGCGACCCAGCATGTAATAGGCCACGGCGCCGCTCAGGTCCACAAACTGGTACAGGTTCGTGTTGAGCAGCAGGTTCGCGAGCGGCACCAGGCAGAGCAGCGCCCATGCCAGCGCCACGGCCAGCCCAAACTGCCGGCGCGTGGCGTGCGCCAAGAAGCCGCGGATGAACGGCGTCAGCAGGTAGAGGCCGATCAGCGCGTACACGTACCACAGGTGGTCCCAGGAGTTGCCCTCCAGCAGGTTGAGCAGCGCGCGTCCCGCCATGCCCCACGTGAGCGTGAGCGCACCCGTCTGCGCGCGCACGTCCGCCACCTGCTCCATCAGGCAGAACGCTAGCCCCACGGTCAGGAGCACAAAGGCCATGCGCCACACGTGGCGGCCGATCTTGCGGGGCGGCATTTTTCGCCCTGGGTCAAGCAGCAGCGCGCCGGAAACCATGAGGAACACGGGCACCGCCCAGCGCGCCAGCGGAATCTGCAGCACGGCCTCCACGCCAAAGAGCCGCGCGTGCGCGGCGGCCAGCCCCGGGGCAAGCTCCGTCACGCGCATGGCGTGCAGCGCGACGATGGCGAGGGCGCCAAGCACCCTCGCCCACTCAAACCAGTCGATTTTCCTGCGTTCCGTCAAGCGATTCCCCGTTGCGTCACGTGCCTCGCGGGCGAGAAGGACGGCTACTCCGCCTTGTGGGCGGCCAGGAACTTCTCCACGTCCGCGAACGTGGGCATCGCGGCCTGCGCGCCCACCTTGGTGACGCAGAGCGCCGCGGCGGCGGAGGCGTACACCATGCTCTCGCGGAGGTCGCCGCCAAAGGCGATGTGCGCGGCGAGCTCGCCCACGTAGGCGTCGCCCGCGCCGGTGGTGTCCACCGTCTCCACGGAGAAGCACGGCACCTTGACCGGCTGGCCGTCCACCAGCGTGACGGAACCACGGCGCCCCAGCGTGATGATGGTGCTCTTGACGCCGCGACGCTCGAAGTAGCGCAGCGCCTTCTCGCGCGAGGCGTCGTCCAGCGGGCTGATGCCGCTCAGGAACTCGCACTCGCCCTCATTGATGCACAGCACGTCGAGCGCCTTGTAGACGTCCTCGGGGATGCTGCGGGCCGGCGTCGCGTTGAGGATCGTGAAGAGCCCGTTGCGCTTGGCGCACAGGATGGACTCCATCGTGGCCTCGAGGTCGCAGCCCAGCTGGCACAGGAACACGTTGCCGTGGCCCGCCAGGCCGTGGATGGCCGCGCGGACCTCCTGGTAGGTGATGGTGGCGTTGGCGCCCGGGTCGTACACGGCGCGGTTGTCGCCCTCGCCGCGCAGCACCAGGCCGATGCCCGTGTGCTCGTCCTCGGAGACGCTCACGTTGGAGCAGACCACGCCGTGGCGCGCGAGCGACGCCATGAGCTCGCGGCCGTAGGCGTCGTCACCCACCTTGCCAACCATGAAGGTGTCCGCGCCCATGCGCGAGCACATGACGGCCTGGTTGCCGCCCATGCCGCCGGGCGTGGTCAGGAAGTCGGAGCCAAACGCCGTCTCTCCCCTGTGCGGGATGGCGCGGCACCTCACGGACATGTCCATGCTCAAGCTACCGAAGACGACGACCTTCTCCATGCTCTACTCCTCCACCTCGCCCGCCATCAGGCGGTCAAACATGACCTTGTTGGCCGCGAGCTCCTCGGAATCGTCCAGGGGCTCGAGGTCAGCACTACCATACTTCCTTTCCAGGGCGCGCGCTATCAGGTAATCCGCCACGCCCGGGTTCTTGGGCAGGAGCGGCCCGTGCACGTAGGTGCCCACCACGTTCTTGTACAGGCAGCCCTCGTAGCCGGATTGGCCGTCGTTGCCGTGGCCGTACAGCACCTTGCCCATGGGCTCCACGCCCTCGCCCAGGTGAGTGCGCCCGCCGTGGTTCTCGTAGCCCACGATGGGCTGCGGGCTGATGCGGCTCTCCACCGCGATGTTGCCTATGATGCGCGGCTCGCCTCGGTCCGTGTAGAGGTCCACCAACCCGAGGCCCGGGACCTTCTCGTCCCCCATGAGGTAGCTGTGGCCCAGCAGCTGGTAGCCACCGCAGACGGCCGCAAGCACGCCGCCGTCCTCCACAAAGGAGCGCAGCTCCGCCTGCTCGGCCAGCAGCTTGTCGTACACGATCTTCTGCTCGCGGTCGGACCCGCCGCCGATGAAGGCAATGTCCACGTTGGAGAAGGACGGGCGGTCGTCCACGTGGACCTCCAGCACCTGCGGCTCTATGCCGCGCCATGCCATGCGGCTCTTGAGCACGAGGATGTTGCCCGAGTCGCCGTAGAGGTTGAGGAGCTCCGGGTACAGGTGCGCGATGCGCAGGCTCCTACCCGTGCTGGTCGTGCCCGCGGACGCGTTAGTCATGGCGCTCACCCATCCTCTCGAGCTCGGCCTTCGCGGGCCAGAGCGCGCTGTAGTTCGTGAGCACGTACAAGGGCTCCGCCAGGTCCGTCGTGCCCAGCTTGCCCAGGGCCTCGCCCACGCTGCTCGCGATGTCCGCCCTGATGCCGGCGTACTTGAGGCGCACCTGCACATCGTTGGCGCGGTGCCCGCCGCAGATCACGCACATGTGCTCCGCGGCCAGCCGCTCAAAGTCCACGTCCCAGATCCAGCTGATGTCCTTGCCGTCGTTGAAGTCGTCGTTTATCACGAAGTACGCCGCCTTGGGACGCTCGTCCGCAAGCAGCAGCGATATGTTCTGGTTGAAGCCCGTAGGGTTCTTGGCGAGGTTCAGCACCACCTCGCGCCCGCCCACGCGGAAGTGCTGCAGGCGACCGTTCTCGGGATGGTAGCCGTCGAGGGTGCGCTGGAACTGCTCGCCCGTGACGCCCGCGAGCGACGCCGCCGCAAAGGCCGCCAGCAGGTTGTACACCATGTACACGCCGCCAAAGCCCGCGTGCAGGCGCACCGTGCCGTCGATCCCCTTGCCACGCACGTCAAAGCTCACGCCCGTGCGGTCAACCTTGACGCCGGTCGCGGCAAAGTCCAGGCCCGGGCGCGCAAAGTCGCCGTTGGGGCAGCGGAACTTGCCCAGCTGCGCGTACGTGCGCCAGTCATACTCCAGCTCCGCGCCGCACACCTGGCAGAAGCGCGCCTCGGGCACGCGGTCCGCCGGCAGGCGTAGGTCCTCGTCCACGCCAAACGCGAGCACCTTGGTGCCGGACTGCGCCGCGCGGCGCGCCACGCCCATGCTCAGCGGGTCGTCCCCGCACACCAGGAGCGTGGTCTGGGGCGAGCCTGCGAGTGCCCGCACGATGGTGTCCTGCACGTGGTCAATCTCGCCGGCGCGGTCCAGCTGGTCCCTAAAGAGGTTGAGAAGGACGAGGTACCTCGGCTTGAGGTTGGGAAGGATGTGCACCGTGGAGAGCTCGTCGGCCTCCATCACGGCCCAGTCCGCGGACCTCCCGGGCAGAAGCGCGCTCGTGACGCCGGCGGCCATGTTGGCGCCCGCGCGGTTGCAGAGCACGGTGTTGCCCGCGGCCTCGATAGCCGAGGCCAGCACGTTGTTGGTGGTGGTCTTGCCGTTGGTGCCGCACACCACGATGGAGCCCTTGCGGAGCTTGCCCGCAAGCTCGCCCATCAGGTTGGGGTCGATGCCCAGGGCGACGCGCCCCGGCAGCTGCGAGGCGCTGCGGTGCAGCACGCTGTGCAGCCCCCAGTGCGAGAGCCTTCCCGCACCTACGGCCAGGGCTGACCTCACGCCCACGCTACTCCGCCGTCCCGTCTGCGTCGACGCTCGCGGCAGCCGCCTCGGCCAGGGCCTTGTCCTCCGCGACCTTCTCGGCCTTGTTGCGCGCGGCCACCTCGTCGGCCGTGAGCACGTCCTCGATGCGCAGGTTGACGCCCGCGACGGAAAGGCCCGTCATGCCCGTGACGTTCTTCACGACGGCCTTCTTCACGTCCTCGAACACCTGCGGAGCGTAGGCACCATATTCGATCAGCACGCTGATGTTCACGCGCACGGATGCGTCCGGGGTGACCTCCACGGTCACGCCCTTGCGCGAGTCGCTCACGCCGATCACGTCCTGCACGCGGTTGAGCCAGCCGCCCTTCATGCCAATCACGCCTGGCACGTCGCGCATGGCGATGGCCACGATCTTCTCGATCACGCCGTTGCTGAAGGTGAGGGAGTCCTCGCCGTCCAGGTCCTCCTCGGCGTCGGCGTCTGCCTGCGCGTCGGGAGCCTCGTCGGCGGCGTCCGCATCGGCCGCAGCCTCGCCCTCGGCCTCGGCAGCAGGGGCCTCGTCCTTCTCAGCCTCATCCGTGGCTTCCACACTCGCCACGATCTCCTCAACGGACTGGGCGTCGTCAGCCGCTGGCTCGTCCACCGTGTTCAGGGCGGCGTCCTCGGCGGTCGCGTCAGTCGCGGTGGCTGCCGCGTTGTCGCTGTCCGTGTGGGCCCAGGGCCTCCTGCCATTCCTCTTGTTCGACATCGCAAACTCCTCTCGGGAATCTTCGGGAAATCACGTCATGCGCACGGCGTCGCGGCCGCGCGCGCCGGGGCTAGTCTCCCCCGTTGCCAAAGAACCTGCGGAACGCCTTCACCACGGTTTGGTTGCCGTCCATGTACTGGCCGATGGCCACGCCCACCAGCACGCAGATGACCACGAAGAGCGCCTTCCAGAACCCGATGATGAAGATCAAAAGTGCCACCACCAGGCCGCAGATCCCGCCGAACACGGCGTTCTCGTGGCCGGGGAAGTTGCTGGAAAGCCAGTGCGTAGTCGCGCTCCTGGCGTGCGAGAAGGCGCTTCCCGCCTTGGCCGGGCCCTCGTGCTGGTCCGCGGCGTTTCCGCCTGCCGTACCCCTGGGCTCCTCTGCGTCCGACTCTATCGTGAGCTTTGGCTTGTTGTCCGGCATCGCCTACTCCTCCCCCGTCGGCTCGCTGCCCTTGCCGGCGTAGCGGCCCATGGGAACCGTGATCTCGGAACCCTCCTTACGCTCGCCCTCGGCATCGCCTGCCGCGGCGGAAGGCTCGGCCTCCGTTGCAGGGGTCACGTCCTCCTTTGCGGGTGCGTCGTCCGTGGGCTCGTCCGGCTTC
Organism: uncultured Olsenella sp.; assembly: GCA_902761955.1. GTDB lineage: Bacteria > Actinomycetota > Coriobacteriia > Coriobacteriales > Atopobiaceae > Parafannyhessea. Next base: position 28,533 of record CACWMM010000009.1, read on the forward strand.
GTGTCGGCGTCGGCGTCCGCTACGGGGGCTTCGGCCGCGACATCGTCCGCAGCGCCAGTGCCCGTCACGGCCGCATCGTCCTCGTTCTTCTCGCCCGCGTCTTCGCTCGTTGCAGTCGCGGGCTCGGGAGCCGTAATGGCCTCGGCAGCCGCAGGCTCGCTCGCCGCGCCTGCCGCGGCATCCGTCGTCGCGGGCATGCTGTAGTCGTAGTCGTACGTGTACGAGGAGTCCGAGGCCGGCGTGTACTCCGCCGCGTTCGTGAACTCCAGGTCCACGCTGTCAACGTTGTCGCCGCACACGGTGGTGAGGCCCGCGACCAGCTTGTCGTGGAGCTCCTCGCCCGCGCGGACGGTGTCCACCGTCATCTGCGGCTGCACGCGCGCGTACAAGCGGACGTGGCCGCGCTTCTTGGCCCACACGCGCACGCGCTTTGCCTTGAAGGCGCCGTCCTCCTCGATCACGTGCGTGGCCTGCGAGGATATTGCGTCGCGCGCCACGGTGATCTGGTCGCCGTCCTGCTGGGACACGATGACCACCTTGCGGTTGCGCTTGAAGATGGAGCGCAGCAGGCAGATCAGGCAGCCCACCCCGGTGATCAGCACCAGGACCTCGACGGCCATGTAGTACTCGTCCACGCCCAAAAGCGCCGTGGCCTCCGTGGTCCACGGGCCGTACCACGGCAGGACCAGCGCCGCCAGCGCCAGGAGCCCGCCCAGGCCAAACACGAACAGGCAGAGCCGCTTGAAGAATCCCATAAGACACCTTCCGTACGTACGGCCCCGCCAGCCGTCGGGCCGCTTCCAACTAGGATACCCCAATGGGATGCGGTCTAGCACCCTGCGCCCCAAAGGCCAGACGGGGCATGCCCACGTGGAACGCGCCCCTCAACCTGCAAAGCTACCGAAGGAAAGCCGCCAATCTCCTACGAGAAGATCCTGATGACGCCCCTGGGCGTGCCATAGCGCCAGACGCTCGAGATCCTCACGCCCTGCCCCGCGCCGGGCGCCTCGATGATCTTGTCCCCGCCAATGTAGACGGCGATGTGCCCGTTCCAGGAGATGAGGTCGCCCTTCTGGCGCGCGCCTATGCCCAGGTGGATGCCCTTGCCGCCGTTCCAGAAGTTGTTGGCGTCGTGGCTGTGCCAACCGGAGTTGCCCGTGGCGTAGTGGGCGTACGGGTTGAAGTCATAGGCGCCGGTCCCCAGGCCAAGGTTCATGCCACACGCGTAGGCACACTGCATCACGAGGCCCACGCAGTCCACGCCCACGCCCGGAGCGCACGCATAGTTCCAGCGGTACGGGGTGCCCAGGTAGTCGTACGCGCGCGAGACGAAGGCGTTTATCACCTGGTCACGGGTGTACTCGATTCCCACGCGCGAGGGCGACATGTACCTAAAGATGCCGCTCGCATACGGCGAGGAGGGCACGTTGTACCTGCTCACCTGGTACATCCAGCTGGGGTTCTGCCAACCCATCTTCGCGGGCGCCGCCGCCTCGACCAGCACCCATGCCTGCGCAGCCGTCCCGTTGGCGCTCCACACGTCCACGTTGGCGCCATTGGACGTGGAACCGCCGTGCACGTCAATCACCACGTCTCCCAGTGCGGAGCGAATCTCAAGGCCGGACTCCCCCATCGTGAAGCGGAACCGTTGCGCCGCGGAGGAGTTCCTGCAGTACTGCTGCAGGTTCGTCCCGTTGGCGGTGCTCGCGGCGGTCACATCGAGGTTCAGGTCGGAGTTGCAGTTGGTGATCGTAAACGAGTCACCGCCGGCAGACCTGATCCAGTACCGCTGCGCAAGCGATCCGTTGCTCGCGTACGACTGAACGTTGGCACCGGTGCCCTTGCTGCCGCCCGCCACATCGAGGCGCAGGTTCCCGTTCAGCGCGGACGCGATCTCATAGAACCCCGCCTTGATGCCGGACGTCGCAGCCGAGAAGAGCCACGATGCCGCGCCGTCCACGACCATCTTGGCCTGTGACGCCACGTTCTTGAGGACGTAGCCGCCCTTCTCGCCCCAGTCGAGCGTCCACTTGCTGGAGTCGCCCGCATTCTTCTGCATGCGAATGCCGTTGGAATCCGTGAGGTAGAGGCCCGAGTTGCTCGCCTGCACCGTGTACGAGCCGTCCGCCCGCCTGCGCGTCCACCAGCTCTGGGCGCGCGTCCCGTTGGAGGCGTAGGTCTGCACCGCCGCGCCGGAGGCCGTGGAGTTGCCGGGGACGTCGAGGACCTTCCCCGTGCCCAGCGCCGTGACGGTCTTCCAGCCGTCCGAGACCTTGGGCGCAGGCGCCACGTCGAGCGAGAAGAGCTGGCCCTCGTCGTTCGCGTCGAGCCTGGCGGTGGTCAGACTGCCGTCGTCGCAGACCACGAGCGCGAGCCCGCTCACGCTGGAGACCAGCCGGTAGGATCCCGCGTGCGCAGGGTCTGCCACCACGTTCCACGTCTGGCCGTCGAGCCCCCACTGCTGGATGGAGGCACCGGGAATCACCACGCGGTCCACCACGTCCAGGCACCTGCCGCTCTGGGCATTGCGGACGGCGTAGAAGCCGTTTGACCCGAGCGTAATGCGCCACGCCTGCGCACCGGTCCCGTTGGCGGCATAGGTGCCCACGCTCGCGCAGTCGTACATGCTGCCGCCACTCACGTCCAGCATGCGACCGCTCTTGACGGACTTCACCACGTATACGCCGTCGTCGGCGGAGCGGCCCGTCGCAGCAACCTTGGGGTACGCCTCCCAGAAGCACCACTGCTGCGCGGTGGTTCCGTTGGCGTCCCACAGGTCCACGTTGGTGCCGTTGGACGTGTTGTTGCCGCTCAGGTCCAGCACACGGTCGTAGTTGATGGCGGAGTGCAGGACTATGTGGTCCCCCACCTTCTCGACCACCCAGCGCTGCGCGGAGGTGCCGTTGGAGGCGTACTGGTCAACGTTCTGGCCCCTGCTCGCCTTGCCGTAGGTCACGTCGAGCGCCTTGCCGGATTGTTCGTTCGTGAGCGTGACGTAGCCGAGCTCGTCCACGCTTGCGCGCCACGTCTGTGCACCGGTCCCGTTTGCATGCCAGACGCGCACGTTCGCACCGTCGGCTTTCGAGCCTCCGGCAACCTCGAGAACCGCCGTGGAGTTGCCGCTCTGGATCACGTACCTGCCGGGCGCCAAGACGGCACCGCCCGCGTTCTTGGCCGCGAGGTCGCCAATAGCCTGCCTCACAAACTCCCACACCTGGGCGGCCGTGCCGTTGGCGGTGTAGGTCTGGACGTTGGCGCCGTTCGCGTTGGAACTAGCCCACACGTCAAGCACGAGGTCGTACCCAAGGGCGGAGCGCAGCCTTACGCCGCCATCGACCTTCTCCACCGCCCAGCGCTGTGCGTCGGAGCCGTTTGCGGCGTACTGCCACACGTTGGCACCCGGCGTCTTGGAGCCGTTGCTCACGTCCAACGCCTTGCCGGACTCGAGGTTCACGAGCGTGATGTAGCCGTCGGAGTCAACGGTCACGTTCCACTTCTGCGCACCGCTCTTGTTGTCGTCCCAGAGCTGCACGTTCGCACCGTCGTTCGTGGAGCCGCCGTACACGTCGAGCGCCTTGCCGCGGTTCTTGATCACGTACGTTCCCGCGGAGACGATCTTCCCGTCCTTGTTGTCCGCCGCAATCTGGGCCAGGGTCCTCGGAGCATCCTGACTCGCATCGGAGCCAGTGGCGGTAGTCTGTGCCGCGCCCATGGCCGTTGGCGTTTGTGTTGCGCTCGGTGCAGCCGAAGACTCGCTCGTCTGCGTCTGGGCGTCGGACGCCGCCGGCTGCGTGGTGGAATCGCCAGTCTCGCTCGCAACCGCGGACGAGCTCGTACCCTGCGCGCTCGAGGTTGACGCCCCTTCCGTACTCATGGCGGTCGCCTGTCGCTCTTGCGTCGCCTCCCCCGCAACTTGTTTCTGCACGGTGGTTTGGGTCTGCGTCGTACCAGCCGTCTCAGCCGACTGTGGGGCAGCCTGCTCCTGAGTAGTTGCCTGTAGCGTAACCTGATTCTCGGTAGCCTCATTCGCCAGCGCTATCCCCGCCGGGGCAAGCGTCACGGAAAGCGCCGCTGTAACGGCCGCCATCGCGATGTGTGAGCTAAGGTTCCCAATCTTCAACGACATGAGGACTTCCTCCCGTCCACGACGGCTGACTCGTATGTAGCCAGCGCATCGAGCTATGAGCGCGTTCGTTGGTGGCTATCTTAGTTCATGTCAAGAGCCTAATGCCAAGCTCAATTAGAAGTTGCTAAATGCAAGTTGAAGGCATTCGTAAGGTTACGAGCTTTCGATAACCTTACGTTGCGTTACCATTTTCTTATATAACCCAAATGCAAATAGCGGGTAGAAGGCGACCATTCGCCCACGCCGGATGGTGCCAGGGTTTCCTGTGACTCTCCTTGCCCGCAAAACCGAAGGCGGGTGCAAATGCTTCACGGCAAGTACAACTCTATTCAATACAGCCACATCCCGGCTGGCTACCTCCAGGTTGGACTGCTCCTCACCGTTGTCGCCATAGCGCTCGACGTGTTTCTAAAGTGCAAGCGTCTTCCAAAGCAGGACTCCAGCGGCGCGGCTCCCACGAGGGCCGAACTTGTCAAGAGGCTCGTCTTCTCGCTTCGCCCCAGCATGCTTTTCTGGACCATCCCCGGCTTTGCCGCGCTCGTCGCACTACGGACATGGTGCGACATGGGACTATATTCCGGAAAGGCCGGACCAGTCACTACCTGTTGTAACTGGGCACTCGTAAGTATCATCATCCCGCTAGTCACCGCGGGCTCCTCGGAGTGGTGGCCCCTCCTCAAGTCATTCGTCCTGTCGAACGTATCCCGGCTCATCAGCCTCAAGCAGAAGCACGCGAACCCATCTGTGGAGCAGGAGCCGAGGGCGCGGCACTTCAGGCTACCCAGCCGACACGACTTCCTTCGCGGCGCCCTTGCCGTTTCTCTCATCCTCGCAATCGCGGTTCTCGCGGACTGCGCCCTCGAAATCTCATGGAACGACACCTTTAACCTCTTCGGCGTGAGCTACTTTGCGATCGAGGTCACGCTCGTCGGACTCGCCATCCTCGTTGCATACTTCCTCTGTCTCAGACATGGCGGAGGCGTCGCGCTCGTCGTCGCCGCCTGCTGGGTCATCGGCGTCGCGCAGTACTTTGTCATCAAGTTCAAGGGCGTCAGTATCCAGCCCTCTGACCTGCTCGTGCTTGGGACTGCAGCCGAGGTCGGCTCGGCGTATGTGTACTCGATAAACCGCCGAGTCCTCGAGGCAGCCTGCTACGCCCTCGCGGCAATCACGCTGTCTTCCCTCCTTTGGAAGGCCGTTGGCCCCAATCGCACGGGCGAGAAGGTCAATGTCCCGTTCTTCAGGAGCGAGCCCGCCCTCAGCCTGTACGTTGCCGCAGCGTGCCTCGTCGCCCTCGCCTGCTTCGTTAACGTCCCGAGCTACCAATATGACCTCGGCGTGGCCTTCGGCGACTGGAACACCGTCGTGGGTGTCAAGACCTATGGCTTCCTGCCCTCTTTCGTCCAGACGGCGCAAAGGGCAAGGATCGTCAAGCCAAAGGGATACACTGACGCCTCGGCGAAGAAGATCGAGACCGCATACGACAAGAAGTACAGCGAGTCCCTCGGCTCGACCGACTCTCGCAAGGCTGCCGAACAGCAGTTCAACTCCACGAAGCCCACGGTCATCGCCATCATGAACGAGAGCTTCTCTGACCTTTCCATCTACGACAACATCAAGGCCTCCGGATACGACGGCCCCCAGTTCATAAAGAACGGCCTTACGGATGCCCTTCAGAAGGGCGCCCTGGACGTCTCCGTTCAGGGGGGAGGTACTTGCAACTCGGAATTCGAGTTCCTCACTGGCTACTCACTCGGACTCGTTGGTTCGACGGCGCCCTACGTCGTATATCGTCTGGACAACGTCGGCGGTCTCATCAAGCAGTTCAAATCGCTTGGGTACGCAACCACGGCAATCCACCCGAACGTTGGGAGCAATTGGAACCGTACGAATGCCTACAAGGAACTCGGCTTCGACCAGTTCCTCGACATCGACAGCTTCGACAAGGACTCCCCTACGCTTCACGCCGGGATTACGGATGCCGCCACGTACGAGAAGATTCTCTCGCAGCTCAAATCAAACGATAATCCGCAGTTCATACTGGACGTGACGATGCAGAACCACGGTGGCTACACCATGGGGAACACTCCCACCGACCTTCTCACCAACTACCACGTGGACGGAGGAGACGACTCGAGCCTCAACGAGTACCTCTCCGTCATCAACGCCTCTGACAGCGACCTCGAGAACTTCATCTCCGAGCTCAAGACTCTCGACCGCCCCATTGTCCTAGTCTTTTTCGGCGATCATCAGCCCGGCATCTCAGTTGCCTATAACGACGCATACTACAAGAACGAGGATGACCTTACTCACTCCCAGCGCGCCTATCAGACTGTCTATGCGATGTGGGCGAACTACGACGTGGCGGGCAATGACCAGGTTTCGACGAATGTGACGCTTAACACGTCAACTCTAGGCGCGCAGCTCATGTATCAGATTGGAGCGCCTCTTTCCAACTATCAAAAGGCTCAGCTCGCTGCTGGTAGCAACATCTCGCAGATGAACGCCCTTGGATACCAAGACACTTCAGGCGCATGGCACAAGTATGCCGACGCAAAGGGAGACGATAAGAAGACTATTAACGACCTTAAGATGATGTTCTACCTCGAGTTTGGATCGAGGGTCTAGAGAGTCTCCAGGCATAAACGAGCGGCAGTACGCTCTTCCCCATACTGCATTGTCCGGCATTATGCCAGATGATGCAGTATTTTATTGTCACCATACAGTTTCGTAGGCTTCTCGGCGCACGTTGAGAAGACTATCAGAAACGCAATCGGCGCCAGATAGACAGACGAGGTCATATACCGTGGGAGTATTACTGGTCCAAACATCAACGCTAGCATCGTGAGAACGATAGGCACCAACGACACGCATTTCCACTGCCGCTTTTCCCTTATGCAACAGATGAGAGCAAGCGTCGGAATCCAGAATCCGAACAGGGACTTAGAAAATAGAGATGGCAATGATCGAACGACAGCCAGGTACTTCTCGTCGCAACACTTGGATATGGCTTCGAAGCCCAGGGCGGCAGTATCCAACTTTGAGGAGATATCGGACACAGAAGCCGATGGAGACCAGGAAGCCAGCACCTTTGAAACATCTTCGTTGTATTTGAAGTCAATAAAGAAAAGCCCACTCTCGGCATCCTGATGGTTGTAACTCGTATCTGCGACGAAGAGGGGGTAGTTCAAGGCAAAGAACGCCCTCGCGTAGGTGGCAGGATGCAAGGCAAGTTCTCTTGCATTCCACCCAATGAACCTGATTTTGTTACCGACTGATGTCTTGTCATTCCAATGGCTCTTTACAGCATCGGCCTTCAAAGGGGTGTAGTCAGATGCAATTGTTTCGGGAGAGGCAAATACCCCTCGAAGAACCTCGAGGTCATCCTCTCTAATCTCCGAGCCATGAGACTTCAGTAAGAGACCAACCTGCTGGAACGGTACAGAAAACGCTTCGCCACCGCTCCCCCTTTGCACTCCAGCTGCAGGAAGAACTATCGCCTCCCAAAACACAGCGAATAGAAAGATCGTCATGAGAGCGATGGCGATGCACTTCTTGCGGAAGCCCTTCCCGATTGTAGGGATGCAAACCAGCAAGCTTAGAATCACGATGTAGAAACCCGTCTTCTTTGTCAGACATGCAAATAGACAAACGAGCAGCAGCCCCGCCGTGAATGTTCTATCCTCAAGCGCCAGACCCCTAGTCCTCATGAGCTCGAAGAACATTAAGACAAATATCGTGAAGGCACACGCAAACAGCGAGTCCTTCATCATCACCTGAGAAACCATTGGAACAAATGGGTACAGCGCATAGAATACCAACGCGAAAATGGTCATCCACCTGGGGCAGAATCGGGAAAAATACGATAATGCACAACCAAGCACAACGGCTGTCACGAACATCTGGATAATCGTGTAGATGAGCAGGGATATTACATGCGACCCCAGCACATCTCCCAGCCTCCAGAAGCTCGCGAATATCAAGGTATCAAACCAAGGATGCTGGTCGCTGAGAGGAAAGTAGCCATAGGTCTGGAGAAGCTCCCAAATCGTATCCGGATCATAATTGCCAGGAAACCGTACGAAAACCCAGGGAAGCCACGCGAGCAGGATAATCACCACTAAGACGCATGGCGAGGTATATGCTTTCCCCGCATGTCCATCCAACACCCAATCCGACATCCTAAAGGCTAGATTTGAAGCTACGAATGCCACGAACGCATAGGCTATGGACGCAATGAGTACGGTTGCTCTTATAGGCGATACGCCCGCATCCGACTCGTTGGTGGCTGCGTAGCTGACAGAAGACATGAAATAGCAAAATGAGACGATGATTGCAAACAAGATGGAGAACAATTTTGGCTTAGCCAATGCTGATAAGAAGCGAAATCTCTCGTCTTTGCGAGGCGCTCTTATAATCACGGCTTCCATCCCCAAAATTATTGTTGCAAATGTCAAATCATCGCAGTGAATCAATACTCAGGACAGAATCATAAATTAACCGAACTGGATTTTTATGATTCTAGCGATATCGGTGCCTCGTCTCGGGTCATTCGGCTATCAATCTCGTTCTCATCGGGACCATTGCATCAAGCGAAGCAAATAGCACTGACCACGCAGGCACGTAGCTACAACGCGAAAAGCCTACCCACAAGCGGCACCCTTCTCAAGAGAGCGGAAACGGCACAGCAGCACGAGAACAGAACTAACGCACAGGCCACATTCACCAATGTTGCCGCATAGCCTGGCAATCCGCCCATGAAGTAGAACGCTTCCGTGCGTTGGAACCAAGAAAATATAACGAGTGCGAATATGTGCAGCATATATACACCATACGTGTTATTTCCTACAGTCGTCACGACCTTCTTTGCTATGCCATCTTTGATGTTAACGGGACACAATAAAAGAAATCCAGCGATGGAACCAACAAAGGTCGGCAGTAGCCAATATCCATCCGTCACCGTAAGATTGATTCCTTGAGAGATATGTTGGAAACGCTGTACAAGAAACGTACAACCGTAACAGACGATTGCAGTCACAATCAGCGTGCCCCGTCTGTCCTTCCAACGCGCGAGGCGTAGCCGTAGCGCATCAGCATGACCTTCCTGGTCGAACACAATCTGCTTAATCAGTCCGCCTGCGATAAAATACAGCAGCGTGTACCCATATTGCCCAAAAAGATAGAATTCCCCTAAACTGCCAACGATGGATGCAAAGTCATGTCCAGTCGCCATCCCGACAACTTGCAGTACGAGCTTGAGCGTATCCTTCCCGACCGTGAAAGTGAAGAGTACAAGTACGAGGCATCGCAACGCCAGGCTACCCTCTGCATCAAATGCCATCTTCACTAGAGGGAATAGGAGATAGATGCCAATCAGTGCGTTCATGAACCAAAAGTAGCCAGTGGGATAGCTTCCAAGGTTCCCGCCTAGCAGATAGGTCACGAAGCTCTTGAGGGTAACAACCTGTCCGTCACTGCCCACGGACACAAAGAACAGTGCCGCGAGTACCTTCCAAATCAACATCACGACAATCATCCTGATGACCTTTGCATAGTGTCCGTCCCTTTTCTCCCTGGGTAGGAGAAGGGCGCCGTTCACCATAAAGAACAATGGGACACAGGGCACGCAGAGCACCGTCACGAGGGTACCCGCTATCCCATCCGAGTAATACATTGTGTAAAAGGAGTAATGGAGCATCACAACAAGAAACATCGCGATGCCCTTAACAAGATCCAACCCGATTATCCTTTTCTTCATGGCAGACTGGGCTCACCAACCTCTTTGGAAACATAGACTCGTCGTCCGAAGTTCACGGCTCCTTCTCCATGTGGCGACAATAGCTGCGTGTAGTACAAGGGAAGCGTACAAACGATTTGGAACACATACCTCGTGGGCTCTCCGCCCATGCCTGAAACCGGAACGAGCATGAGATACAGGAAGCTCATCACGACTGGTGTCGTAGCCAGGAACGACTGGAACCTCTTTCCTTTGAATCCGTCGGCGCAGAGAAGGTAGAGCAGGAAGCACGGAAGTATTGAGGCCCAAGTCGACCTGTAGAACAGGACGTTGATGACGGGGATGCTTTCAATCGCATCATAGATTGATCTGGCCGCTCCACTATGAGCGGCTTTCAGGGGCCACTGTGGCACGTAGGTCAATATTGGATCGTAATACCACGCTGATTCGGTGCACACCACAAGGTAGCTTGGCGACCCGTCGCCATTTGTAAAGCTGAACCAACCCTGCGTCAGCCCCATCCAGGACTCGAAATGTCCCATAGGATGCTTTACCCACTGACGAAGCCAGAGCCTAAGGAATTCGCCCATAAGCGAGGAGTCCCTCAGGCTCGTACCCTTCACGGGGTCAGCAATCTGCCAGTCGTAGGCCTTACTGATGTTTCCATACTTGATGGTCAAAAAGTTGGAGACCGTCTTCTTGTCCTTCTCGCTGAGCGTATCTCCGTTGTACTTGACATCGTGCGCAACCTCTTGGATTGCAAAGGGAATGCTCTCCTGTTTGCCGCCTGGCTTAATGTGCAGAGCAGGAAGCACAATCTTAGGTATCACGACCATCATCAGCACGCCGGCGAACAAGCCAACAGTCATACCGGCCACCTTCGCCCTGTTGCTCATGCGCGCAAACAAGAGTGCGACAAGAGAAGGCACGAGTATGTAGACCATCGCCTTTTTCGTGAGGCAAGATAAAACGGTTAGGGCGAACAGAAGCACAATGCTCCGCGCATTCTCGAGGCTCTCCCCTTTCGTCGCGAAAGCCCTGACGTACATCATCGAGAACGGGATGAAGAAGAGAACGGAAATCGTATCTTTTGCCAAAGAGCAGAACATTACTGGAAACAGGGGGAATAACGCGAAGAAAGCAAGAAGCAAATGACAGAACTTCCTGGACAAGCCAAGTCCATACAGGAAGATCGTCATATAAGCGAATAGCAGAATAGCAGCAATGAGCTGAATAACGACCAGCACATAGAGACCAAGGATGGCGTTGTTGAACAGCACCTTGCCCAAATCCGCCATGGCGCCGAACAGAAGCGTATCAAAGAACGGGTGATGGTCGGTAAATGCCTTCACGCCGTAGCGCATGAGAAGCTGCAATGACGTATCAGACCAGTAGACGCCTGGATAAAGGCAGAAGACGTAAGGCAGCCAGCAGAAGCCAATCACACAACCGTTTACGAGTACGTTCCTGACACTCGAATCATACCTGATAAGCGTCGAGGCAGAAGTGCTGTCCTTCTCACCTTCGGAAACATCCGACCGTCGCATGCGATTCGCAAGGAACTTAATAAGTCGCTCGCCAGCACAGAAAGCAACCACGAACAAAGCCGCAAAAAGAACCATCTTTGCAAGCAGCGCCGGCATCGAGCCATAGAGAGAACCATTACCCTCCGCTACCTGGTCCCCGCAGGCGAAGAGCACACCTAGGATGACGGGAATCGCAAGCCGCGGAGCGGGCTTCAAATCTCTGAGATGCTGCATCAATCTACTTCTTTCCACGCACCGCGCGACCGATGGCCTTAAGCGCCTCGCGCCGCCTCGTGCCAAAGGGCGCGATAGGATCCACAATCGAACGGATTGGGCTGTCCTCAGAGACCGCCTTCTCATGACGTGGAACGCGCTCGTCGAGGGCGACATCGGAATGTCTGATTGCCTCGCGCTTCGCCTCGTCCGTCTTCCCCTGCGCCAGCCTGTCAATCAGCATCTCATAGAAGGGAGTCATGCGCGCATAGGTCCAATAGATACTGGCAAAGTCGCAGTCGGGATTCACCCACGGCTTCTCGAAGCCGGCGTAGTGAATGATCTTGGGATCGTTGCGCGAAGCGTTGTAGGCGTCGAAGACCTCGTTGGGCGCCCATGTGAACACCTTTGCGACACGGCCGGCGCAGTCGTGCATGACGTTCCAGTCCGCGGGAAGGTAGTGCACCCTCCCCTGGCACTCCGCGTTGAGGATGTCCTGGTCATCGTAGATGAAGTCCGACTTGGAGACGATCTCCATCCACTCCGGGACGGTGTGGAGCTTGCGCATCTCGCGCGTGTTGAGTACCAGGACGCCTGCCTGGAAGTAGGCGTATGGGTCTGCCATGCCGAGCTTGGTCTTCGTGTACTCCATTCGCTCGCCATCCGGCATGTTGAGGTTGCCCAGATAGTCGACGTCCCGCGTGGCGGCCAGCAGGTTGTCGCCCATGTCGACGTTGAAGAGCTCGCTCACGTCGCCCCTGATGATGAGGTCGGAGTCGAGGTAGAGCACCCGGTCGTAGCCCGCGAGAATCTTCTGCACCAGGAAGCGGTAGTAGGTCTCCATGCTGATGTGGGCGTTGTTGGTCGCGAGGTCGTATCCGCTGATGAGGTCCGTGACGTCGTAGAACCTGAGCTTGGAGTTTGGATAGCGCCTGAGGTAGCTCTCCATGGCACGCCTGTGCTCGTACGCGATGTTGCGCTGGAGCACCACGATGTCATAGAAGTAGTCCGCGGAGGCGTTCTGCAGCATGGAGCCGATCGTCGTGGTGAGCATGGGGACGTAGCCGTCGTCCGAGGCGAAGACGACGGGAATCAGCCGCTTGCCCCTCACGAGGTCGGGTTCCCACTCCACGAGCGGGGCGAGCTCGCCCTTCTCCTCAGGCTTCTCGAAGTGCACGCACTGGAGCTGCTTTGTCTTCCAGCCCGCGTTCGTGCGCATGGCATGCTTGTAATAAATGTTGAAGAGCCTCTCGGCAAGGTGCCCCGGGGTCCTCAGCGCCTCCTTGCTGTAGTGGGACATGTCGACCTGGGAGCAGAACCTCTGGAGGATCGGGAAGAGCCACTCGCAGTAGGCCGAGAAGATCTGCCTGCGCATGATGTACATATTACAGAAGCAAGTGAGGTGGCCGTCCAGGAAGTTGTCCACGTCGACGGCGTAATCGGGATGCATGTCCTTCACGATCTGCGCCACTGCCTCAAGGTCCTGGAAGTGCAGCCTCTCGGCGGCCTTGTACTGCTCGCGAGGGGTTCCAGCGTCGCCGGGGAACTCGCGCAGGTCGTGGAAGCCCGTGGTGATGACGTCGTAGCCGTTGACGCAGCTCTTGATCGTCTCGTCGTCGAGACCATACTTCTTGACGGCAGCCTCGTCGATGGAGCCGTCCATCACCTCGCCGTAGTCATTCTCCTTGTAGAAGGTTTTGGTGAAGTTGAAGTAGCGACGGTAGTGACAGAAGCCGACGTAGTCCGACCTCACGTTCTTCCAGGCCCAGTACTGCGTCGTGAGCTCGCAGTACATGGGGTTGAGGTCTGAGATGTTCTCCCCCTCGTCGTCGTGCAGGTAGTCCACGAACCTATCGCCCTTGTTGCCGGGACCGACCTGGACGGGCTGGAGGATGAGGGAGTCTGGGACGGAGACGCGCTTGTGGGCCGTCACGAAAATCCTGATGTCCTGCTGCTCGTACTTTTGGAAGCGGCACCTGCAGGAGAGCTCCCTGAGGTAGTACCTCGCCGTGCGGCGCATGTCCCTGAAGCGCATGCCGTCCTCGTCGGTCACATCGTCCGTGACGCGAACCCGCTCGGCATGCTTGGCCAGGGTCCAGACTGCGTCGTCGTCCGCGGGGACGCCCTTCTCGTTGACGAACTTGTAGGCACGGTCCCTCACGAAGCGCCAGAGCTCGCGGGCGGCAACGGATGCGCCGCAGTGCTCGACCAGATGGTCGGTGGCCGCGTCCTTCTCGTCCTCAGAAACCCGTACGTTCCAGTCATTAGCAAGGAGCTCGTACATCTTGTGCCTGAAGCCCTCGAAGGCGTCGAGCACGTGTGGGGACCCCGAGGTGCGGGCAAAGTCGCCCGCGGCATCGACGCACGCCCTGAAGTACCTGGCAAACTCGCCGAAGCGCTCGGCGCTGATCTTGGACTCTCCGGTGATGCCGCGACCATAGTGGTACACGTAGCCGCGGACGTCCTCCGCGCCGACCGAGGACTTTGCGAGGGCGGCGATCACGAAGCACTCGTAGCCGTCCTCGGCACGGTTGAGACGGTCTTCTGCCATCTGGGAGAACGCGCGCTGGAGGAACGGAGTGCGGTACGCGCGCTGCGTGACGCGCCAGTCCATGCGTTGGCCCTCGTCCTCCGAGAAGATCCTCGCAAGCACCTCGCCGCCGCGGATTACGCCCGAGGGACGGTTGTTGTTGGCCTCGAAGGCGTCACGCTCCTCCTTGGAGACGCCCTCCGACACGACCGTGATGCCGAAGTGCACGATGTCCGCATCCGCCGAGGCGCACCTCCTATAGAGGCTCTCGAGAAAGTTGGGAGCCAGCTCGTCGTCACCATCGAGAAGCAGCGTGTACTCTCCCGTAGCCTTGGAGACGCCATGCTTGCGAACGAGATGGAGTCCCTTGTTCTTGGTATGGCGAACCACGACGAACCTGTCATCGTCCTTGGTCTCAGCCTCGATGACGGAGAGGGTGCCGTCCGTGCTGCAGTCGTCCACAACGATGGCCTCGAAGTCATCCAGGCTCTGATCCTTGAGACTCCTGATGCAACGGCCGGCGTACCCCTCGATGTTGTACGCCGCGACCACCACAGAAAACTTTGGCATATGCACACCCCTGACGACTTCGACGGATGAGCATGTGCCCACCGCGAACGATACCCGATGCAAGTTGACTTATACATTTTAAAAGAATACCGTAGTCAGACGCTTGCTGTGGGAAATCTATCGCATGACCAAAGTGCACGTGCGCCCAAAAGGACGCACGCTTTACGAGAAGGCCCGCTCCCCCATTGTGAACTGCGTCCCAAAACTTGGACGGCCAAATAGAGACTAAGCCGTATTCAGGGACTGATTCCGGAACTCCTCCGGGGTCAGTCCCTTCAGTTTAA
>CACWMM010000010.1:0-52430 GCA_902761955.1 uncultured Olsenella sp.
GAAGGCCGCCTGGATCGCCACGCAGACCGGCGTGACCCTGGGCTCCGACGCGTTCTTCCCGTTTGGCGACAACGTGGAGCGCGCGCACAAGTCCGGCGTCAGCTACATCGCGGAGCCCGGCGGCTCCATCCGCGACGACAACGTGATCGAGACGGCCGACAAGTACGGCATGGCCATGTGCTTCACCCACATGAGGCTGTTCCACCACTAGGCAACGCCGCGGGCGAGAAGGACGTGTTCTTCTCGCCCGCGCGCCCTTTGGGACGCAATGGCCCATCTGCCCCGCGCGGCAACCCATATACGCCATATCACAGTCTATCTACGCCATTTTGCTATCATTTGGCGTAGATATTCTTGTATGTGGCGTAGATGGGCCCCACCGCAGACTGTTTCGCCCTGAACGCGATCACCCGCATGCCTGCGTGCGCCGCACGCCCGCAGTGTAGAATGTCTGGCCAGACAGGCATGGCCGCCCGCGCGGCCGGCCGCAGGCAACGCACGGCGAAGGCGAGCAGAGCGTGGAAGAGCGAATCGACATCTACGACGAGGACGGAAGGCCCACCGGCCGTACCATGGCGCGCAAGGGCTCGTTTCTGCACGAGGGCGAGTACATGCTGTACGTGCTCGCCATCATCGAGGACGCGTCCGGTCGCTACCTCATCACGCAGCGTGCGCGCGACAAGCGCTGGGCGGCCGGCTGGTGGGAGGTCACCGGCGGCGGCGTGATGGCCGGCGAGACCTCGGCCGCGGCCGTCGTGCGCGAGGTGCGCGAGGATTGCGGACGTCCGCCTGCAGCAGCGCGAGGCCATAGGATGCCGCCTGGCCACGCGCGAGCAGATCGACGCCCTTGCCGCGGACGGCGTCTTCCTGCACTACGAGCGCCTGCACCAGGCCCTTGCGGCCGAGGCCGAGGGCGCCCCCGCACCCGCGCCGCTCGCCGCCCCGCCGGCGGCCGGCGCATAGCGCACGCACGGGAGGCCGCATGGACATCTGCAGCTACGTGGCATGGTTTGGACTGTTCAGCATCCTGGGCTGGGTGTACGAGTGCGCCTACTGCGCCATCCGCACCAAGCGCTGGGACAACCGAGGCTTCCTGTTTGGCCCCGTCTGTCCCATCTACGGCTTTGGCGTGTCGGCGCTTCTCATCGTGGCACAGGCGCTCGCGTCCTCGGGCGCGACGTCCGCGAACGCGGCGTGGTGGCAGGTGCTCCTGTGCGCCAGCGCCGGCAGCGCCGTGCTTGAATACACCACGTCCTACGTGCTGGAGAAGTGCTTCCACGCGCGCTGGTGGGACTACTCCAACGTTCCGCTCAACCTCAACGGCCGCATCTGCCTGCCGTTCGCGCTCTGCTTTGGCGCGGTGGGCACGTTGCTGTACTACTTCGTGTGTCCGCTCTTGGGAGGCGCCACGGTCTCGCTGCCGCTTGCGGCCTGGGAGGTCCTCGCCCTTCTCACCGTGGGCCTTATGAGCGCCGACCTCGCGCTGACGCTTTCTGCCCTCACGGACGTGACGCAGCGCGTGGAGCGCAGCCGCGCGGACTTCGACGCCGTGATGGAGACGGCCGTGGACGACCTCGCCTCAGGACGCCGGCCGCTGGGCACGGACCTGGAGGCCGCCGCGCACCGAACCGCGGAGGGAATGTCGCTGGTGCAGCGTCGCGCGCTCAAGAGCATCCGCAGCTACACCAGCGAGCGTCGCGAGGAGGGCGCCGCCCGTCTGCGCCGTGCCGTCGCGCGCGTCGAGAGCGAACGCCGAGCCCGCAAGCACGCAGACGGCCGCACAAATGGCGCGAGCGATACGGACGCCACCGACGCCCGCGACGGCAGGTAGGTGCGCCATGTGCCACCGGATGTCGCCGCTGCTTTTGCGCGAGCTGCAGGAAGGGCTCAAGTACATGCAGGTCACGGGCCGTGCATACGTGCCGCGACGCGACCCCTCCATCGTGGTGCCGGACGCGTACCCTGGCTCGCAGGTCCCACTGTTCATCCCCGAGGACGACGGCTCGCTTTCCGCCACGCAGCTGACGTGGGGCTTTCCCTCCCCCGCACAGGGCGGGCGCACGGTGTTCAACACCCGCATCGAGACGGCGCTGCGCCAGGCGACGGACGGACGCGGCATGTGGGCGGGGCCCGTCGCGCGCGGGCGCTGCATCGTGCCCGTGCGCGCGTTCTTTGAGTGGTGGACCCAGCCCAGCGCCCCGCGCACCGGCGCGGACGATGCCCCGGGCAGGCGCGGCCGCCGCCCGCAGGTGGCGTTCCGGCTAGCGGGACACCGCATCTTCCTCATCGCGTGTGTGCGGCAGGACGGGCGCTTCTCCGTTGTGACGACTGAGCCCAACGCGAGCGTCGCGCCCGTGCACAACCGCATGCCGCTCGTGCTGGGGCCGGGCGAGTCGAGCGTCTGGCTTGGCGACGACTGGCCGAGCCTTGCCGACCGCAGCGCCGTCCGGCTCGATCGTGAGCTGTGCAAATGATGGCAAACAGGGACCTCCACAACAACATGCCGCACGAAAACTTCTGCTGGTGTATACTCTTTTTACCCTACTATCCCTACTTTTCCGGAAGGCCATACCATGTCTACCAAAATGTTTGTGGACAATGCAAAAGTTATGAGTAAGGGTCAGATAACCATTCCCAAAGACGTGCGTAAGGTTCTTGGCGTCGACCCGGGAGACAAGGTGACTTTCATAGTCGAGGGGAACGTTGTCCGCGTAGTCAACGCCGCATCCTATGCCATGCAGGTACTTCAGAGTCAGATGCTGGGAACGGCGGAATCGGAAGGAATACTCAGCGAGGAGGACGTCGCCGATTTTGTTACCGAGCTCCGCTCGGAGGCCTGACGTGAGAATCTTCATAGATACCAATGTCCTTATCTCCGCCGCGCTATTTCCAAATGGAGTAGCAGCCAATGCGTTTGAGAGGGCGGTATCGACCCCCAATGACCCCATAGTAAGCGACTATGTAATCGATGAGCTTAGACGCGTATTCGCACGCAAGTTTCCAAAGAAGCTGCCCGCTCTAGACACCTTTCTCGCCGCAATTTCATCGTGTATCGAGATAGTCGTTACCCCAAATCTGGAGATGGAAGAGGAGTCCAGAGTCCGAGATCCGAAAGATCGTCCTGTCTATAGAGCCGCAGAATTTGCGAAGTCAGACATTCTTCTTACTGGTGATAAGGATCTTCTCGAATCGGGAGTCGAACACCCTAAAATCCTCACGGCCAGCGACTTCCTTAAGCTGTCGGACAACTAGCAAAGCTTTCCCATTCTGCTCAATTACAGCAGCACGCTGACGACGCCTCTCCGCCTCTACAGGTCGAGCCGCGTGTTCACCAGCCGGCCGTTTGCGTCCTTGCCCACACGGATCACGAAGTCGAAGCGGTCGCAGTCCACGCAGTACGGAAAGTCTGCCGCAGGGTACTGGGGCTGTTTGGGGTCGAAGAACTTCGCACCCGCGGTGTCGCGCAGGGCGGCAGCCTTGCCGGCCACGTCAAAGCCCTTGGCCGTGCCCTTAAGCAGCGCCTCGATGTAGCGGGCGCACAGCACGTCCTCCCCCGCGCTCTGCGTGCCGGACGTTCCCATCGCCACGATGGAGACCTCGCGCGGGTCGCGACGCCTGATGTACGTGGCGACGGCGCGCGCGTTCGCAAGGCTCCCCGTCACGATCTCGTCCGCACCCGTGGCGTTCACGATGCCCTGCGTGCCGGCGCTCGTGGTGTGGATGCACGTGCGGCCCGTCAGGTCCACGCCAGCCACCTGCGAGGGAGAGTTGCCATAGTCGAAGCCCTCGACCTGCCAGCCTCCGCGCTCGCCAAAGCAGACCCAGTCAGGATGCGCCGCCTTGAGCGCCCGGGCCTCCTCCACGGACCCAATGGGATAGATCGCCTTCGCACCCTGCGCAAACAGGTAGCACTCGAGCGTGAACGCGCGGAACACGTCGATCACCACCGTGAGCCCACGCGCCTCGCGCGCACCCTCGACAAGCTCCAGCACCCTTACGTCCATGTTGCTCCCTCCGCAGCCTCATGCGAGAAACACAGCCTACTGTAGCGCTTCCGCCCCACGCGCGCGGCGCGCCACGGCGCCACCACACCCCACGGCGCCATGCAGCGGCCCACGCCACCACGCGGCGGCCCGCGCCGCCGCTAAACGACAAGGCTGAGCGCAATGAGCATCTGCCCGGCATAGTAGGTGCCCAGGCTTGTCGCCCTCAGGCGCCGGCTGTTGACTCCCCCAAAGTTGTTGACGGCAAGCATCACGTCCGAGGAAAGAAACGCGGCCGTCCCCACCGCGAGCGTGGCCCCGGACGCAAGGCGTGCAAAGGCCGCAGGCGCGGCGGGCGCGAGCGCCACCGCTGCGGCACCCGCCGCGGCAAAGCCCACCACCGCCGAGGTAACTGCAAGGTAGGCGCCACCCGCGACGAGCTCCGCACGGCTCTGCACGACCAGGCGCGGCAGCACCGCAACGTCGACCGCCGTCGCGAGCGCACACGACGCCGCAAGCCCCCAGGCGGGCACTGCGCACGCGGGGACAACGGCCGTCAGGTAGGCGAGGTGCCCCAGCAAAAACGACGCGGCCCCAACGTTAAAGAGCAGCCGCTTGCGCGCCGGCCACACAAAGCGCAGCGCGTGCAGGACGTCCCCCACGGCACCCAGCGCCAGGCCCAGGCAGATCGCGACCGCCTCCGGACGCGGAGCCTCCACCGTGCCCGTGGCACCCGTCGCGCCCGTGGCGCCCACCAGCACAAACGCCAGCGCGGCAAGGCCCTTCAGGACGGCCGCGCGCCTGTACGCGCCCACGCGGTCGGCACGCACGAAGCATGCCTGCAGGATGACGCCCGCAGTCGCGAGCATGGCCAGAAGCAGAGGCGCCATGTTCTTCTCCCCGTCTGCCGGTCCGCGCGCTAGCGGAAGTCCGCCAGGTCGCCCAGGGGCTTGCGTTGCGCATGCAGGTGCGAGGGATGCGCCTCGGGCGCGGCGTAGCCCAGGTCGAGCGCCAGCACCACGCGCTCGGACGCGGGCAGCCCCAGCAGCTCGGCGACGCAGGCGTTGGGCAGGTAGTTGCACCAGAGCGTGGCAAGGCCTAGGTCGGTCGCCTGCAGCATGGCATACGTCGCCGCGATGGAGGCGTCCTGCTCGCCGGAGTGGACGCCCTCCTCCAGGGGGTTCTTCCAGTCCTGTGCCACGTCGTAGGTAAAGACGAGCACCGTGGGCGCCCCGTAGCGCATGGGCGTCAGCTCGTCGTAGCGCTCGAGCACGTCCGCGCCCCGGAGCACGTGGACGCGCCACGGCTGCAGGTTCTTGGCGCTGGGCGCCGCGCGCGCCGCCTCGAGCACCTGGTCAAGCTTGCCCCGCTCCACGGGACGCTCCGAGAACTTCCTCACACTAAAGCGCTCGCGCGCCAGAT
Source organism: uncultured Olsenella sp. (assembly GCA_902761955.1). GTDB lineage: Bacteria > Actinomycetota > Coriobacteriia > Coriobacteriales > Atopobiaceae > Parafannyhessea. Next base: position 5,406 of record CACWMM010000010.1, read on the forward strand.
CTGCAAACGCCATGCCCTTCTCCCCTACTCCTCGCTCATCTGCAGCAGGTAGACGTCCTCGCGAAGCTCGCCCGCCACGCGCCGCGACACCTGCCCCTCCGCCTGCAGGCGCGCTATCACGTCCAGCTCTATCCTCAGCGCCGTCGCATCCATGTCGCGGGCGTACTCGCGGGCCTTTGCGAGGTGCTCGCCAAAGCGCGGCGCAAACTCGTGCGTAAGCAGATTGTACGGCAGCGCATACGCCTCGTTGGAGTCCACGGGCACGTCGCGGCCATAGTTGAGCCAGCTCCACAGCGAGCGCAGCAGCTGCTCGTGAGTTTCCCTGCGGATGCGCGCCGCCTTTGCCCGCGCCTCGTCGCCCGTGGCAATCACCTCGTCAAAGTAGTCCAGGCTCGCGTACTCCAGCTCTATCGCATAGATGCAGGCCTGGCCAAACACGCGGGCGAACTCCTCTTCGTCCGGCCGGCCGTCCGGGCGCGCCACGTGCGCGGAGTGCCGCACGAGCGTTGCCGCGGCCCCGCCCAGCGCGCGCCCGCGCGGCACCACGCCCTCCATCCGGCCCTGGTAGCCCACCAGGTGTCGCACGAAGCGCAGCCAGCGCACGTGCTCCTTCCAGTCCTGCTCGGAGCGCGTCCGCAGGTGGCGGGCATGCAGCTCGTTCAGCGTGCGCGCCTGCCGACGGAACTCCTCGCGCTCCACGGAGCGGTTCGCGTCCGCCACGTCCGCGTCGCCCAGGCGCTCCGCCGCCATGCGCATCTGGTAGCGGTCGAGCACAAAGCGCACGGCCGGCGCAACGTCCGCATCCGGCGCGTCATCCAGCATGCGCTGCAGCTCGGCCGCGGTCCCCTCCAGCACGGCCGTCGTCGCGCGCCTGCGCTCCCGCTCGCAAGATCCGTCGTCCGCAGGCTGAGGGGCCAGGCGCGGCAGCGCGGCGTCCGCGGCCAGAAGCGTCACGAGGATGACGCCGGCCGCAAGCGTCACCAAAAGGTCGCGGCCCGCAAACGGCGCCCCGCCGGCCACGGTCGCCGGCAGCGTCAGCACGATGGAGAGCGTCACGGCGCCCCTCGCGCCCGCGACGGTCGTCACCAGCGCGTCGTGCAGCGCAGACCCGCCGCGCCCGCACAGGCTCCCGCCGCGCCGGCGGTGCGCCACCTCCAGCGCGTACACCCACAGCAGGCGGCACAGCATGCTCGTGGCCGCGACGGCCAGGATCACGCCCAGCACCTGCGCGGGGACGAGCCCGTCCGCAAGGCCCGGCGCCGCCACGTGCGGCAGCTGCATGCCCAGCAGCACAAACACGGTGCCGTTTATCAAGAACGAAATGACAGACCACAGCGAGCCGGAAACGAGCGACCTGCGCGCCTCGAACGTGGAGTGAAAGCGCGGCCGCGACGCCGCCATCACGATGCCGGCGGCCACCACGGCCAGGATCCCGCTCACGTGCAGCGCCTCCGCCACCAGGTACACCAGAAACGGCGCCATCAGCTCGTACAGCGCGTGCGACGTCACGTCCTCCAGGCCAAGGTCCTCCAGCAGCCTGATGACGGCAGACACCACGGCCCCCAGCGCCGCGCCCACCGCGATGCCGCCCACAAACAGCACCAGGAACGTGCCCGCCGCGTTCGCGAGCGAGAAGGACCCTGTCACCGCGGCCGCAACCGCAAACTGGAACGCGACGACGCCCGACGCGTCGTTTATGAGCGACTCGCCCGAGAGGAGCGTCGTCTGCCGGTCGCTCAGGTTGACGGAGGACTTCAGCGCCGTCACCGCGGCGGCGTCCGTGGGGCCAAGGGCCCCGCCCAGGGCGAACGCCGCGGCCAGGGGTATGCTCGGCACCAGCCAGTGCAACACGTAGCCCACCGCGAGCACGCTCGCCACCACGAGCCCCACCGCGAGCGAGAGTATGTCTGCGCGGCTCTGCCACAGGCGGCGCGGGTCAACCTCGCGGGTCTCGTTAAACAGCAGCGGCGCTATAAACAGCACCAGGAAGAGCTCGGACTCCACCCGCGCCTCGCGCACGCCGGGCACCAGCAGGGACGCGGCCAGGCCCAAGATCACCTGCAACACGGGAAGCGAGACCTTCTCCACCACGTGGTCCATCACCGAGGACAGCCCCACGCACGCAAGAACCACCAATATGAACTCGAACTGCTCCAAGAAACCCCTCCACACGTCACGGCGGGCGCCAAAAGACCGGCCAAACCGCCCTGTTGTTGAGGAAACTATATACGAGGCAGGCCTGCGCCCACGCGCGCGGCGCAGGTGGTTACGTGTATTGAACGTGAAAGCACCATGCGAGACCGCCCTTTTTGGGTACGAACCCCTAGACTGCAACCGACAACAAACCGCCCGCGTCGCCGGGCCCAAGCGAGGAGGGCACATGCCCCAGTCCAAACCCGTCAAGATTGTGATGCTCACCGGCTACCTGGGTGCCGGCAAGACCACCATCCTCAACAACATCCTGGCAAACGACCAGGGCATCCGCGCCGCCGTGATCGTAAACGACATCGGCGAGGTCAACGTGGATGCAAGCCTCATCAAGGAGGGCGGCCTCAACCAGACCGACAGCCTCATCCCGCTCACGAACGGCTGCATCTGCTGCACGCTCTCCGACGACCTGGCGAAGCAGCTGGGCGGCATCGCCGCCTCCGGCGACTTCGACTACATCATCATCGAGGCCTCCGGCATCTGCGAGCCCATCCCCATCGCCTACACCATCAGCGCGTTCTGCGACCAGTCCAAGTACGAGGGCAACGCCCCGCTCGACCTGGACAACATCGTGGCCGTCGTGGACTGCGCGCGCATGTACGACGAGTTCAACGGCGGCAAGGACCTGCTCGAGGACGACATCGACGAGGACGACATCGAGTCGCTGCTCATCCAGCAGATCGAGTTCTGCTCCACGCTCGTCCTCAACAAGACCGACCTCGTGAACCCTGACCAGATCGCCGAGCTGAAGGCCATCGTCCGCAGCCTCCAGAAGGACGCCGTGATCGTCGAGGCGGAAAACGGCGACGTCCCCATGGACCAGATCCTCAACACCGGCCGCTTCAGCTTCGAGCGCGCCTACTCCTCCGCCGCGTGGATCGACGCGATTGAGCACCCGGAGGAGCACGAGGACCCGGAGGTCCTGGAGTACGACATCGAGACGTTCGTGTACCACCGCCGCAAGCCGTTTGACGTGGACAGGTTCAACGACCTGCTCCAGAACTTCCCGGACGAGATCATCCGCACGAAGGGCACGTTCTGGGCGCAGCAGAACCCGGACATGTGCTACGTGTTCGAGCAGGCCGGCCACCAGGTGCGCCTGAACGAGAGCGGACTTTGGGTCGCCACGGCCCCGGAGGACGAGTTCAAGCGCATCGTCGCGGAAAGCCCCGAGATCATGGACAGCTGGGACCCCGAGGTGGGCGACCGCGAGAACAAGCTGTGCATTATCGGCCGCCACATGGACAAGGACGACATCGTCGCAAAGCTGGACGCGTGCCTGACGGACTACGTCCCTGAGAACGACGACTACCCCGAGGACGGAGAGTAACGTGGGTGCCCTCGACACCATGTACCGGCGCGCGAGCGTCAGGCGCTTCACGGGCGAGAAGGTCACGTCGTTCGAGGCAGAGGCCCTTCTCCACGCCGCGATGGCCGCCCCCTCGGCAGGCAACCAGCAGCCGTGGGAGTTCTAGAGCGAGGACGAACGCGCAGCCCTTTCGCAGGCCTCGCCCTACGCCGCCCCCGCCGCGAACGCGCCCCTCGTGATCGTGCCGTGCTTCAGGCAGCACGTGCGCTTCCCAGAGTGCGCGCCGCTCGACATGGCAGCCGCGGTGCAGAACCTGCTGCTCGAGGCCGTCGACCTCGGCCTGGGCGCCGTGTGGATGGCCGTCCACCCCACGCGCGAGCGCGAGGACAAGGTGGCGGCCGCGCTCGACCTGCCGCAGGACCTCACGCCGTTCTGCATGATCGCGGTGGGCCATCCGGACGGCACGGTCACGCCCCACTGCGCGGAGCGCTACGACGAGAAGCGCATTCACACCGCCCTCACGATCCCCAACCTCAAAGGCCATCCCACGGCTACGATCCGCGTGGGATGGCCTTCCCTTTTCATCGTTGCGAAGTCCACTAGGCTTCTTTGGCGCGGCCTACAGCTGAGCCGGCACCAGAACGTCGTAGCGCACGGCCTTTCCCGCAATCTGGTACGCCGGCTTTACCCCGGACAAGAACGGACCCTTGAGCGGGCGCTTCACGACAACCTTGCGCGGTCGCGCCCCAATCGCCGCATCCAGCATGGCTGCCTCGTCCTTCTCGGGCGTCTGAAGCCGCTGCAGCAGCTGGGCCTTCTTCTTTACGGAGGCGCTCTTGCGTCGCTCGGGAAACATGGGATCAAGCAGCACCACGTCCGGGCGCGCGGAGGCGTCGGCTTCCGCAAGCGCGCGCAGCGCCGCCACGCTGTCGCCGCGCACCAGCCGCATACGCGCCACCACGGGCGCAAGCTCCGGCACGGCGGCCGCGCGCTCCAGCGCATCCGCAAGCAGCGCCGCAATCACGGCATCGTGCTCGTACAGCGTCACGTCGAAGCCCGCCGCGGCCAGAAGCAGCGAGTCCTCCCCCATGCCGGCCGTCGCGTCCACGGCGCGCGGGTGCTCGCAACCGCGCACGCGCGCGGCACGCACCAGAAGCTCGCGGGAGACGTTCGCCGGGCGCAGGCGCCTGAGCTCGCGCGTGAAGTCCCCGCACATGGCAAGGCCATCGTCCGCGACCAGGGTGAGCGCGCCGTCCACGCGCTCGAGCGCAAGGCCGTCCGGAAGGTCGCACGACATCGCTACTCCCCCGCCTGCGCGGCCAAGAGCACCGCGCGATACGCCTCTTGGTACGGCACGCCGGCAGCCGCCGCTAGCGCCACGACGGAGTCATGCTCCGGGTAGGCGCGCTCCGCGCCCGAGGGCAGCGTCACGACCTTAACGCGGGCGGGCCCCAGCGGCGTCTGCACCTCTGCCATGCGACGCGGCAACGCCGTGCGCTCCACCAGGTGGCGGCGCACGCCGATGGTGGTGGTCTGCTCAAACAGAATGCGCTCCATCGCGGGCACCAAATCCTGCGTGCACAGCACCTCCACCTGGTACGCCGGGCGGTTCTTCTTCATGTATATGGGCACGTAGTGGGCCTCGCGCGCGCCGGCCGAGAAGAGCATGGCAAGTGCGTTGCCCAGCGCCTCGCCCGTGCAGTCGTCCACCTCGGTCTCGAGCTTCACGAGCGCGCTCGCACCCGCCGGCGCGCTGCCGCCCGTTGCTGGTGCGGCGTCGTGGGCCTCCAGGAGCATTGCCCGCACCATGCTGCGGGGCTCGTACGCACGCTTGCCACAGCCGTACCCCACGGACCGCACGGCATACGCCGCCGGCAGCGCGTCCGCCGTGCGGACGGCCGCCGCGATGGCAGCGCCCGTGGGGGTCACGAGTTCGTCCTCCACGTCGCGCGGCTCGAGCGTCAGATTGCATGCCGCCGCGATGTTGACGACGGCGGGCACCGGCACGGGCAGCACGCCATGCTGGGTGCGCACGCGGCCATGCCCCTCTGCCAGAGAGCTCACCACGACGTCCGTCACGCCCAGCGAGTCCAGGCACACGGCCGCAGCCACGACGTCCACGATGGAGTCGACGGCGCCCACCTCGTGAAAGTGGACCTGGTCTGCCGGCACGCCGTGCGCCTTCGCCTCGGCCGCGGCCAAGATCTGGAACACGCGATGTGCCATGGCCCTGGCACCCGGCGTCAGGCTGCCGGCGTCCACCACGCGCAGCACGTCCGCAAGCGTGCGGTGCTCGTGGTGATGGTGCGCGTGGTCGTGGTGGTGCGCGTGGTCCGCGTGCGCGCCGTCCAGGTCGCCATACAGGTACGCCATGTCGTGGTCGTGGTTCTCGTGGGCCGCGTCCAGCACCACGTCGAAGTCGCAGCAGGCTATCCCGTTCGCCTTCGCGCGCGTCACGCGAATGTCGTAGCCGTCCAGAGGCAGACTCGCGAGCGCGGAGCACATGGCCTTCTCGTCCGCGCCAAGGTCAAGAAGGGCGGCGACCACCATGTCGCCGCTTATGCCGCTTGCGCACTCAAGGTACAGGGTCTGCGCGGCCGACGCGGCCAGCGCCGCGGCGTGCGGCGCTATGGGAGTCCCCGGCATCGCTACCTCCCCACGTGGTTGATGAGGCTGGCCTGGTAGCCGGCCCCGAAGCCGTTGTCGATGTTCACGACGGACACGCCGCTTGCGCAGGAGTTGAGCATGCTGAGCAGGGCGGAGACGCCGCCGAGCGACGCGCCGTAGCCCACGCTCGTGGGGCACGCGATCACGGGGCATGCCGCAAGGCCGCCCACCACGCTCGCGAGCGCGCCCTCCATGCCGGCGACGGCCACGATCACGGACGCCCGCTGGATGAGGTCCGCTTGGGCGAGCAGGCGGTGGATGCCCGCGACGCCCACGTCGTAGGCGCGGCGCACCTCGCTGCCCAGCATCGTTGCCGTGAGGGCCGCCTCCTCCGCGCAGTAGAGGTCGCTGGTGCCGGCGCACGCCACGAGCACGTAGCCGTGGCCGCTGGGCGCGGGCGGATCGCCCCACGTACCCATGCGCGCGACCTCGTGGTAGCGGTAGCCCGTCACCATCCGCAAGCCCTGCGCCATGAGGAGCGCGCGCAGATCGTCGCTCTTCTGCGGGTCGAGGCGGGTCACGATCACGCGCTCCTGACCGGAGCGCACGAGCTCGCGCATGATGCCCGCGATCTGGCCCGCCGTCTTGCCGGCGCCGTAGATCACCTCGGACACGCCCTGGCGCACGCCGCGGCCCACGTCCGGCTTCGCAAAGCCCAGGTCCCGGAACCCGGGGCCCGCCAGCTGCGCCTCGCCCAGGCGCGCGCACGCGTCGTCCACGGCAACGCCGCCCGCCGCCACGGCCGCAAGCAGCGACCTCAGCTCTTCTCGCTCCAAAAAGCCACCTCTTCGTCGATTCCGTCGCGTCCCATGATAGCCCTTGGGCCCCGCGAGACGGACGTTGGCGGGCAGCGGGGACGGTGCTTCTTGCCGAGGGCCGTGCCTAGCGGAAGCTCTTCATATATATGGACGCGATGTCCTCGTCCGTCGTGGGCGCCGGGTCCGCCGCGAAGAGCCTGGCCATGGTCTCGCGGGCCGTACGCGCAAGCAGCAGCGCCTCTTCGTGTGTGCCCGCAAAGCCGTAGTCGCTCATGCGCAGGTCGTCCACGCCGCACGCCACCTGCAGGTCGTGCAGGGCGAGCGGCAGCTCCTCCGGGGTCGTGGCGTCCGTGCGGCCCAGGGCGCGCGCCATCGCCACCAGGCGGTCGTCGCACACGTGGCGCTCCGCCCAGAAGCCAAAGTACGCAAGGCTCAGCATGGTGAGGCCGGCGCCGTGCGGGAGCTCCGGGTGAAACGCACTCATGGCGTGCTCCATGGAGTGCTGCGAGCAGTTGGACGAGACGACCATGGAGTAGCCGCCCATGGTATTGGCGTACGCCACGTGCGTGCGCGCCTCGAGGTTCGAGCCATCGCGCACGGCCACGGGCAGCCACGCGCCGATGCTCTTGATCGCCTCCAGCTGCACCATCTGCCCAAACAGGTTCGTCTTGGTGCTGATGTAGCCCTCCATGTTGTGGAACAGCGCGTCGAACCCCTGGTACGCCGTGAACTTTGGCGGCACGCTCAGCATGAGCTCAGGGTCAACGACCGCGATTCGGGCGAAGTTGTTGGGCGAGCCGATGCCGATCTTCTCGTGCGTGTCGAGCTTGGACACCACGCCGATGGCATCGACCTCGGACCCCGTGCCCGCCGTGGTGGTGATGGCGACCCACGGCAGCTCGGGCCGCTCGAGCGGCAGGTGCCGGCCGGTGCTTCCCGTGGCATAGTCCCACAGGTCGCCGGACGGCTGCGGGGCAAGGAGCGCCATCACCTTGGCCGCGTCCATCACCGATCCGCCGCCGAGCGCGACCACGAAGTCCACCTGGCACCTGTGGGCGAGCGACGCGCCCTCCTCCACCACCTCCTTCGTGGGGTTCGCACCGACGCGGTCAAACAGCACCGTCTTCACTCCGGCCTGCGTGAGCTCGTGCACCGTGCGGTCGAGGTAGCCGTTCGCGCGCGTGGAGCGGCCGTTGGATATCACGAGCATGGCTGTCTTGCCCGGCATGGGCTGCTCGTGCAGGTGGGCGAGCTGGCCGGGGCCAAACAGGACGCGGGTGGGTGCATAGAGGCGGAAGCTGTCTAGGGGCATGGTGTCGGGTCCTTCCTCGCGCGTGCGTGGCCGCGCGGCGCGGGCAAGGCGCGGGCGCGGCCGTTTGCGGCCATTCTAGGCGCACGTGGTTGCGGAAGGTGACACGCGAGGTTTCGGGCAGCTTGTTGTGGTGTTTCGAGTTGTGGCGCGGCGCGGCCGCTGGCAGCGCGCTGCCGTGGCGCCGCGGCACACCAATTCGCAGAACGCGTTATGCGATGAGAGGCAAAGCGCTCTTACCTGGGCAAACGCAAATCGACCCCCTGTCGCATAACGCGATATGCGAATTTGTGTCGGTGCGCCGGTCCGGCCGATGTGCCGCACCGCCGTGGCGCTAGCGGGGCGCCACGTCGAACGCGGACGCGGGCACCAGGTTCCTGAGCGCCGCGCCCGTGCGCAGGGCGCGCAGGTTGTCGCAGCAGATGGCGCAGATGTTGTCCTCCGTCTGGCGGTGGCGGCCAAACGAGCCGCCGGACACGTGCGGCGTGATGACGCAGCGGGGCTCCGCCCAGAGCGGGTGGTCCGCGGGCAGGGGCTCCGGCGACGTGACGTCGAGCGCGGCACCGCGGATGCCACCTGCCGCGAGCACGCCCGCGAGGGCGTCGCAGTCGACGAAGTTGCCGCGCCCCACGTTCACGAGGACGGCGCCCGGGCGCATCGTGCGCAGGCGGCGGGCGTCCAGCCAGCCGGCCGTGGCATCGTTGTTGGGAAGCGCACCCACCACGACGTCCGCCCCAGGAAGCTCCGCCGCGGCCGCATCGAGCGTGGCCAGGCGGTCGAAGCCCGGGCGCGGGCGCGACGCGTCGCGGCACACGCCGGTGATCGTGCAGTCGAAGCCTCTCAGGCGCCGCGCGACCCAGCCGCCGATGTTTCCCGCGCCAAACACGAGGACGCGCGCGCCGTCGAGCGAGCCGACGGGGCCAAGGTCGCCCCAGCGGTGCCGCTGCTGCTCGTCGCGGTACGCCGGCAGGTTCTGCATGAGGCCAAGCACCTGCGCCACGACGTACTGGGATATGAGCTGCCCAAACCCGCCGACGGCGCAGCACAGCCGGGCGCCGGCGGGAAACGGCACGTCGCTTCTGGTGTACTTGTCCGTTCCGGCCCACGTCATCTGCACCAGGCGCAGGCGCGATCCCGCGTCGGCCGCGCGCCGCAGCAAGGCGGGGGCGGGCTCGCCTATGACGACGTCTGCGCGCACGAGCGCCTGCACGAGCTCGTCGTCCGGCAGGTCGTAGCGCCCGGAGCAGATCGCCGTGGGCGTGGACGCGTCCGCCGGGCCGCGGCGCTCCACCGTCCAGCCCGGGCCGGCCGCGCGCCGAAGCGCCGCGACGTGCTCGTCGCAAAACGGTACGAGGACCAGCAGGTTTGGCATGGCGGCTCCTGACGACGCGGTCGAGAAGGACGTGGGCTACGCGGGTGCTGGGCGCCCCTAGAACGTGACGTTTCCAAACTCGGACAGCCTGAGCTCGGGGTTTCGCTCCTCCGCCCAGTTCACGTTGAACTCGTTCGTGAACAGCAGCAGGCGTCCGCCGCGCATGTCCTCCACGCGACCGGTGTCGCGCGAGAGGTTCAGGCTCGCCATGTCCAGCTCGTCCGGCTTGTTCAAGATCCAGCGGATCTCGTGGTACGGCAGCGGGTGGCGGCTCACGGCGACGCCGTACTCGCTCTTGAGGCGCCGCTCCAGCACGTCGAGCTGCAGCACGCCCACGACGCCGACGATGACGCTCTCCATGCCCATGCCAAGCTCGCGGAAGATCTGGATGGCACCCTCCTGGGCAAGCTCCTCCACGCCCTTGATGAACTGCTTGCGCTTCAGGGTGTCCACCTGCGTGATGCGCGCGAAGTGCTCCGGCGCGAACGTGGGGATCTGGGGAAACTGCACGTGGGGCTTGCCAGCGCACACGGTGTCGCCGATGGAGAATATGCCCGGGTCGAACAGGCCCACGATGTCGCCGGCGTACGCCTCGTCCACGATGGCGCGGTCGTCCGCCATCATCGAGGTGCCGGTCGCGAGCTTGATCGTGCGGTCGCCCTGCACGTGGCAGGCGCTCATGCCGCGCTCGAACTTGCCGGAGCAGATGCGCACGAACGCGATGCGGTCGCGATGGTGGCGGTCCATGTTCGCCTGGATCTTGAACACAAAGCCGCTGAACTCGGGCCGGGAGGGCTCGACCTTCTCGCCGGTAAGGACGTCCGTATAGGCCAGGGGCTCCGGCGCAAGGCGCAGGAAGTCCTTCAGGAACGGCTCCACGCCAAAGTTCGTGAGTGCCGACCCAAAGAACACGGGCGTCAGGCGGCCGGTGCGGACCGCCTCGAGGTCGAACTCGTTGTCGGCGCCGTCCAGAAGCTCGATGTCGTCCATCAGGGTGCGGTGGTTCTCCTCGCCGATGAGCTCGTCCAGGGCGGGGTCGCCCAGCTCGGCCTCGATCTCGCTCACCTTCTTCGTGGCGTTGGCGTGGCCGTCGCCCTCGAACGCGATCACGTGGCGGGAGTTGCGGTCGAACACGCCGCGGAAGTTGCGGCCGCTGCCGATGGGCCAGTTCATGGGGTACGTGCCGATGCCCAGCACCGTCTCGATCTCCTCCGTCAGGTCAAAGGGGTCGCGGGTGTCGTGGTCCAGCTTGTTCACGAACGTGAAGATGGGGATGTGGCGCAGCGTGCAGACCTTGAAGAGCTTCTTCGTCTGGGCCTCGACGCCCTTTGCGCCGTCGATCACCATGACCGCGGCGTCCGCCGCCATGAGCGTGCGGTACGTGTCCTCGGAAAAGTCCTGGTGGCCAGGGGTGTCAAGAATGTTGACGCACTTGCCCTCGTACGTGAACTGCAGCACGGACGACGTGACCGAGATGCCGCGCTCCTTCTCGATGTCCATCCAGTCGGACACGGCGTGGCGCGCGCTCGCCTTGCCCTTCACCGAGCCGGCCGTCTGGATGCTGCCGGTGTACAGCAGCAGCTTCTCGGTGAGGGTGGTCTTTCCCGCGTCGGGGTGGCTGATGATGGCGAAGGTTCGCCGCGATGCGATCTGGTCGGACAGGCTTGGCATGCATTCTCCTTATAGATGGCGTAACCATCGTATTGTACGAGAAGAGCCGCCCCCACCGCCCGAAAGCGGGGCCTCTCACAATGACGGCACGTTGCCGCGAGCCTGCGCGCGCGTACGCGCCGCATGCACCGCAAGGCCAATGGCAAGCCCCACCGCCGCGGGCACCACCCAGCCAAAGCCCCACGACGCCAGGGGCAGCGCCGCCGCGACGCGCGCCATGGCCCGGACGACGGGCGTCCCCGCAAGCGCCTTCGGCGCCGAGGCGGCCGCACCCACGAGCGCCGCCGGCAGCGTCAGGCCCTCGGCCCACGCAAGCACCACGCGGTCGTACCCAAACGCCCCGCCCGCAAGCGCCAGCACGATGAGCACGATGGCCAACGGGTACATGACGGAAAGCACGGGCAGCGACCACGCGATGAGCGCATCGAGCCCACCGTTTGCCAGCGCAAACGACACGAGCGTGAACACGACCGCCCAGCCGCGGTACGTCACCCTCCCGCCAAACATCCCCACAAACGTCTGCGAGCAGCTCGTCACCAGGCCAACCGCCGTCTTCAGGCACGCGACGGTCACGGTCACCGCAAGAACCACCAGGCCGGCGTCGCCCAGGTACATGCGCGCTATCTGCGCAAACGCGATGCCGCCGTTGCTAGACGGCGCAAATGCCCCTCTGCTCTGGGCGCCGACAACGGTCACGAGCGCATACACCACCGCCATGATGAGGCCGCTTCCCACGCCGGAGGCGATCGTGCCCCGCGCGACGTCCGCGGGGTCGCTCACCCCAAGGTCGCGCACGACCCCCACCACCACGATGCCAAACGCCAGGCCCGCAAGCGCGTCCATCGTGTTGTATCCCTCGAGCACCCCCGTCGCAAACGGAGACGCCACGTACGCCCCCTGCGGCGCGACGTCCGCCACGCGCGCGGACGGCGCCGCAAGCGCCGCTGCCACCAGCACGCCCAGAAACACCAGGAACCCCGGCGTAAGCACCTTGCCCACCCACGTCAGGATTTTTCCCGGCCTGAGCGAAAGCGCGAGCACCACGGCAAAGAACGCGAGCGAGAAGAGCAGAAGCCACGGGCCGTGCGTACCCTTGGGAAGCGACTGCGCGATGCCGACGGTGTACGCGACCGTCGCACAGCGCGGTATGGCAAACAGCGGGCCGATCGTGAGGTACAGCACGCACGTGAACGCAAGGCCAAAGCGCCGGCCCACGCGCGAGCTCAGGTCCAGAAGGCCCTTCGAGCGGCTGGCGCCCAGCGCCGCAACGCCAAGTATGGGAAGCCCCACGCCCGTCACGAGAAACCCCAGCAGCGCCCACCAGGCGTTCCTGCCCGCAAGCTGGCCCATGTGGATGGGAAATATCAGGTTGCCCGCCCCAAAGAAGAGCCCGAACAGCATGCTCGAGACGGCGATCCCGTCTCGCACGCCCAGCTTGTTGCCATCAGCCATGAAACCACCGCAATCCCGGGGAAGTCCCCTTCGCCCGCTACCGTCACGACACCTCTCGTTGCAGCCCGCACTCCATGCGGACATGCTCCAAGGGCACATGATACGGCTCCTCGCGCGTGGCAAGGCGGCGACTTTCACTCAGATGCCAGGCTCCACCCCCTCCGCAGGCCAGCCGAGCCCTACCCCGCGAGCGACAGCTCGTTCACGGCGTCGCCGGGCTTGAGCCCGTCCAGCGCCTCGAGCGCGTTTTTCAGGGCGCGCGTGCGCATCTCGGTGTACGAGTCGGACGAGTGGTATGCGCAGTGCGGCGTCACGATGCAGTTGTCCAGCCCCACCAGCGGACTCTTCGCGTTCGTCTCGTCGCGCTTCACGTCCACGGCCGCGGCGCGGATGGTGCCGTCCGTCAGCGCCTGCGCCAAGTCCTCCTCCACCACGCAGCCGCCGCGCGACGTGTTCACGAAGAACGCGGTCGGCTTCATCAGGCGCAGCGTCCGCACACAGATGATGTCGCGCGTCACATCAACCAGTGGGCAGTGCAGGCTCACCACGTCGCTCTTCTCCAGCAGCTCCTCCAGGCTCTCCGCCTTCGCCACGCCATGGCTGGCGAGAAACGCCGGCGACTTCGTCGGGGCGTACGCCATGACTTCCATCCCTATCGACTTCAGCATGGGCGTGAGCGCCTGGGCGATGGAGCCGAAGAACACGAGCCCGGCCGTCTGGCCCTGCGGCCGTGGCGCGTCGTAGCCGGCCATGTCGTCCCACACGCCGTCGCGCACCTGCCGGTCGAACCACGTGATCTTCTTGTACAGGTCCACGATGAGCCCCAGCGTGTGCAGGGCCACGTCGTACGTGCAGTAGTCCGGAACGTTCGTGACCCAGCAGCCGTGCGCCGTCGCCGCCGCGTCGTCTATGTTGTCGTGGCCGATGGCCATCATGCTCACGCACCTCAGCTGGGGCGCCGCCTCGAACGTGCGGGCGTCCGCCTTGCCCCACTCGATCACGAGCGCGTCCGCGCCCGAAAGCGATCCGCGCGCGGGGCGGCCGGCGTTGTCGGAGTCGACCTCGTACACCTCGACGTCGTCCCTGCCCAGCTCGCCCAGCATCCTGCGCTCAAGGTCCAGCGGGACCGCGCTTCCCAGATATGCGATGCGTGGCATGATGGCCTCCTTGCATGGCTTGCCTCTGCGCCGGCTCCAACGGCCGGGCGCCAGCGCCCGTCTAGTACCCCAGCTCGCCCATGGAGCGGTCCAGGATTCCCACGCCCTCGTCCAGCTCGTCTGTCGTGACGTTCAGGCGGGTTGCGAAGCGCATGCCGTTGCCGTGCACGCCGCAGTTGAGGGTGATCATGTGGTTCTTCAGGCACTGCGCCTTCACGGCACCCCAGATCTCCGGCGCCGGGCTTCCGTCCTCGGGGTGGTCGAACTCGATGGCGCGCATCAGGCCGATGCCGCGCACGTCGCCCACCACGGGGTGCGCCTTCTGCAGCTCCTCCAGCTTGCCGGCGAGGTAGGCGCCCTTCTCGTTCACGTTCTCGAGGATGTGCTGCTCCTCCATCTGGTCGAGCACCGCAAGGCCGGCGGCCGCGGCCACGGGGTTTCCGCCAAAGGTGCCGCCGTGCATGCCGGGCAGCCACTTTGCCATGATCTTCTCGGTCGAGACGATGGCGCTCATGGGCATGCCGCCCGCGATGGCCTTGCCCAGGTTCATGACGTCGGGCGTCACGCCAAAGTTCTGGCCGGCCCACATCTTGCCGGTGCGACCGTAGCCGCTCTGGATCTCGTCGAAGATGAGCAGGATGCCGTGCTTGTCGCAGATCTCGCGCACGCCCTGGACAAAGCTCGCGGGCGGGACGAAGTAGCCGCCCTCGCCCTGGACCGGCTCCATGATGATGGCCGCGACCTCGGTGGGCTCCACCAGGTAGTCAAACAGCTGCTTGAGCTCGTCCAGACAGAACCTGGAGCGCGCTTCCGCGTCCATGCCCTTTGGGCACAGGTCCTTCTGCGGGTAGGTGGCAAAGTAGATGCCCGGCAGCCCCGGCTGGTATGCCTCGCGGTAGTGCGCGGCAGAGCCGGTGACGGAGAGCGCGCCCCACGTGCGACCGTGGAACGAGCCCTTGAACGCGATGATGCACGGCCTGCGGGTGTAGGCGCGCGCGAGCTTGAGCGAGCCGTCCGTCGCCTCCGCGCCGCCGTTGGCAAACAGCGTGCAGCCAAGGTCGCCGGGCGCCACCTGGGCTATGCGCTCCGCAAGTTCGAGCGTGGTGGGGAAGTTCACCATGTTGAAGCTGCCGTTTATGAGCCTGTCCACCTGCTCGTGGATGGCGGCGCGCACGTGCGGGTCGTTGTGGCCCAGCGCGTTCACGGCGATGCCCTGGACAAAGTCCAGGTACTTCTCGCCGTTGACGTCGTACATGTAGCTGCCCTCGCCGTGGTCGATCACGAGGTCCGTGCTCTTTGCGAGCGCCGGGCTCAGGTAGCGCTTGTAGTCCTCGTACCGCATGGGCATGACGTGCTCCTCTCCGTAAGACCTTGGGCCCACTGTAGTGCGCGGACGTTGACCCGCGGTTTAGGCATGGTTACGGGAGGGGCGCGAAACGTCGCTCGCTTCGTTTCCCCAACGTTGCGGGTTTGTGTTGCGGCACGTGCGGGCGCGCGACTCGGGGGCATCCCGGGCCGGCGACGGCGTCCGGCTGCCCGCCCGGCCACCGGCCTGACCGCGGCCCGGCCGTATAATGCTGGCACGGCAGGCACGCGCCACGGTGGCGCGGATTGGGACGCGGCGTGGGAAGCGCCGCGCGAGGAGGCCACATGCACATAGACAGGGACCGGGCGGCGCACGCGTTCGAGCGCTACGTGGAGCGCTTTGACCCCCAGGACCCCAAGATCGCCCTGAAGGTGGAGCACACCTGGCGCGTGGCGGACCTTGCCGAGAAGATCGCACGCTCCCTGCCGGAAGGCGCGTCCCCAGAGTACGTCGACCTTGCGTGGCTGCTGGGGCTCTTGCACGATGTGGGTCGCTTCGAGCAGGTCAGGCGCTATGGCACGTTCAACGACGCCGCCTCCACCAGCCACGCGGCCCTCGGCGCGCGCGTGCTGTTTGACGGGCTGGACGGCGCTGCGCCCACGATCCGCGACTACGTGGCCGCGCCGGACGAGGACGGGCTCATCCGCACGGCCGTCGCGCTGCACAGCTCGTGGCGGCTGCCGCAGGACCTGGACGCGCGCACGCGCCGCCTGTGCGAGCTCCTGCGCGACGCGGACAAGATCGACATCCTGAAGGTGAACTGCACCTGCCCCGTTGAGGACATCTACGGCTTTCCGGAGCGCACGCTCCTGGAAAGCGAGCTTTCCCAGGAGGCGGCCTCCTGGTTCTGGCGGCACTCCACCATCCCGCGCGCCGCGCGCAGGTACCCGGCGGACATCCTTCTGGGCCACGTCTGCTTTGCGTGGGAGATGGCGTTTCCCCAAAGCCTCGCCATCACGGCGGAGCAGGGCTGCGTGTTCCGGATGATGGAGCGGCCGTTTGCCCGCGACGACACGCGTGCCGCGTTCGAGCGCATGGAGCGGCACCTGCGCGCGTGGATGGAGGAGCGGCTGCGCTGAAAACCGTTGCCGCGGCAACGGACATGCCTCCAGCAGCTTGGCTACGCTGAGCCCGTACAGACAACGGGCGCGCCGGCAGGCACCCAGCAGGCGGCGCGCCAGAAACGGAGGCATCACATGAGGGAGGCGGCCGGAAGGACGTTCAGCATAGCGAAGGAGCACCCCGCGACGCCGGGCTGCACCACGTCGTTTGCGGTGCACGAGGGCTCGGGGCTTGCCGTGAGCTACTTCTCGCTCGCGGCCGGGACGGACATCAGCGCCGAGACCCACCCCCAGCACAAGCTGCTTATGGTGGCGGACGGCAGCATGGACGTGGACGCCGGAGACGGCGCGCGCCACGTAGCCGCGGGCGAGTCCATCCTGGTGTCCGCGGGCGCCACGGTGGGCATGGCCACGCAGGAAGGCTGCACGTACACGGAACTCAACATGGAAAGGGAAACCATCATGAACCAGGCGGTCAAGGCGGGTGACGTCTTCAGGCTCGGGGAGCTCCTCCCCTACCAGGACGGGACCATCGTGAACATGGACGTCGCGCACAACGGCGGCATGAAGCTCGCGCTCATGAGCTTCGACGCCGGCTGCGGGCTTTCCGAGCACTCCGCCCCCGGCGAGGCGCTCGTGTTCGCGCTCGACGGCGAGGGCGTCATCGGCTACGAGGGACAGGAGCACGTGATCCACGCCGGCGAGTGCTTCAAGTTCGACAAGAACGGCCGCCACTACGTGCGCGCCGAGAAGCGCTTCAAGATGGCGCTGCTGCTGACGCTCCAGTAGCGCCCGCGCGCCCAAGGCGCGCCCGAAGCGCCTATCATGTGTCGATGGAATCCAACCGCCGCCCGACGTTTGCGCCGGGCGGCTTGCGCATGAGGGGGCGCCACATGGAGACGTTTGACGAGCTGTACTACACCGACACCTACGCGCGCGAGTTCGACGCACGCGTGACGTCGTGCGAGCCCGCGAAGGGCGGGTTCGCCATCACGCTGGACAGGACGGCGTTCTATCCCACGGGCGGCGGCCAGCCCGGCGACCGCGGCACGCTCGTGCCCGCAGACGCACCGGCGCCCGCGCCCGCTGCGGAGGGCGCGCAGGAGGGCGAGGCCGCGCCCGCGGAGGCCCCCGGCACCGTCCACGTGCGCGAGGCCGTGCCCGGCGCCGAGCCCGGAACCGTGCTCCACCTGGCAGACGCGCCGCTTGCCGTGGGCACCGCCGTCCACGGCACGCTCGACTGGACGTGGCGCCGCGACAACATGGAGGCCCACACGGGCGAGCACATCGTGTCCGGCATCGTGCACGCGCTCTACGGCTACGAGAACGTGGGCTTCCACATGGGCGAGAAGTGCATCGAGGTCGACTTTGACGGCATCCTCACGCCGGAGCAGGCCCTGGACGTCGAGCGTCGCGCCAATGCCGCCATCCGCGACGACGTGCCCGTGCGCGCGCTTCTGCCCACGCCCGTGCAGCTGGACGCGATGGACTACCGCAGCAAGAAGGAGCACGACGGGCAGATTCGCGTGGTCACGATCGACGGCGTCGACTCCTGCGCGTGCTGCGGCACCCACGTGGCGACGACGGGCCAGGTGGGCCTGGTCAAGATCCTGCGCGTAGGCACCAAAAAGAAGAAGACCCGCATCGAGCTTCTGTGCGGACGGCGCGCACTTGAGCTGTGCGAGGACCTCACGGGTCGCCTGCGCGACGTGAGCAACTTCCTCTCCGTCGCGGACGAGGACGTGCCCGACGCCGTGCGGCGCCTCTCGGGCGAGAAGGACGAGCTGAAGCACCTGCTGAAGCAGGCCAACCGCAAGATCATCGACCAGGAGGTCGCGTCCTTCTCGCCCACGGGGGCGCTCCTGACGTGCTACCGCGACGGGCTCGACGTGGACGAGCTGCGCTACCTGTGCGAGCGCGCGCTGGAGCAGACGACGGCCACCACGTGCGCCGCGCTCTCGCCCGCGGCGGCAGGCGACGGACGCATCGCGTACGTGCTCGCGAGCGAGGACGCGGACCTGCGGGCCGCGTGCAAGCAGCTGAACGGGCGCCTGAACGGGCGCGGAGGCGGCAAGCCCCACATGGTGCAGGGCAGCTGGGCCGCCACGCGCGCGGAGGCGGAGGCCGCCATCGCGGAGCTTTTGGGCTAGGCGGCTGCGCCCGGCCACGCGCACCGGACCTCCGCCGGTGCCGCAGCCGGGCACGGCGGCGCCGCTAGCGTGCGTCCGCCGCGAACACTATGCCCGCGGACGCGCGGGCCTGGGTCTGCACCCTGCTCACCACAAGGCCGAGCTCCGCCATGCGCCAGCACTCCTCAAGGCCCCGCTCGCCACCCTCGGCAAACGTGCGCAGCGCCTCGAACTCGCCCTGGTACTGGTCCTGCTTGGGCGGCACGTACGTCTGGACGGAGCCGTCGTGCAGGCAGAGCTCCACCGTGCCCAGGCCGTTGGGCTTGCCGTCCACGCGGATGTAGCCCGCGGTGCCCTGCACGATCTGGTAGCTGGGCGCGTCGCAGTCCTTTGCCGCGATGGACATCGCCTTGAAGTCGCCGTAATCCAAAAGCGCCACGCCCGACGTGTCGATGCCGCGCTCCACGTTCGCCGCGTACGTGACGCCGCGCGGCTCGCCAAACATGCGGCACAGCCACGACACGCAGTAGTGGCCCAGGTCCATGAGCGCGCCGCCCGCGTGCGCCGGGTCGAACGCCGGGGCGACGTCGCCGCGCTTGAAGCGGTCGTAGCGGCTGGAGTACTGGCTGTAGTTCGCCACCGCGAGCTTCACGTCGCCCACGAGCGGCAGCCACTCCGCCACCCTGCGCGTGGTGGGCAGGTAGAACGTGGTGGTGGCGTCAAACAGCAGAAGGCCGCGCTCGCGCGCAAGGTCCAGGATCTCCTGCGCCTGCGCGCTGTTTGCGGCCATCGGCTTCTCTAGGATCACGTGCTTGCCGGCCCTGAGCGCACGCGTCGCGTAGTCGTGGTGCAGGTCGTTGGGGATTCCCAGGTACACGGCGTCCACGTCCTCGCGCGCGAGCACGGCATCGTAGTCGCAGCTCGCACGCGCGCCCAGCGGCCCCGCAAGCTCCTGCGCCTTCGTAAGCGAGCGTGGCGTGGACACCACGTCCGTCACCGTGTAGCCCCACCGCACGATCTTGGGTGCCACCAGCGTGCTGATGAACCCCGTTCCAACGACCGCAACCCTCATGCGTGCCTCCTCATCCCGAGCACCTCCGCCTACGAAGTCGATTTTACGATACGGCGGAAAAACGGGCATACTCCGTGGCAGGCACACGTCACCGGGAGGCATCATGGAACTAAGCGAAGCGCTTAACCGCCGCAGGTCGATTCGCAGCTACACGGGCGAGGTCGCAGATCCAGACCAGCTGGAGGCGATCCTCGCGGCCGCGTACGAGGCGCCCATCGGCATGGGCAGGTACGAAGGAATCCACCTGACCGTCGTCACGCGGCCAAGCCTGCTTGCGGCCATAGATGCCGCGGCAGCGCGCATGTTTGGCAACCCGGACGTGCACCCGCTGTACGGCGCGCCCATGCTGGTCGTGGTCTCGAGCGATGCGGAGGGCAACGTCGCGAGCGCGAACGTGGCCGCCGTGATCCAGAACATGTCGCTCGCGGCCGTGGACCAGGGCGTCGGCAGCTGCTACATCTACGGCGCGACGCGCGCGCTGGCGCAGGACGCGGGCCTTCTGGCCCAGCTCGACCTGCCGGAGGGGCTCGTGCCGCTCGGCTCCATCGTCCTGGGCAAGACGGACGAGAAGTACGAGCCGCGCCGGGTGCCGGCCAGCCACCACTTCGCGCAGAACGACGTGGCGTAGGGCCGGGCGCCAGGAGCGGGCGGCGGCGCCTGCGGGGTGCCGCGACATCCGGCGACACCCCGCAGGCCTTACGACGCACCGTTACAGCAGCGTCTCGTGGCTGCGCAGGTACAGCCGCTTCGCCACGGCGACGCACGCCACGTAGCCCGCGGCCACCAGGGCGAGAAAGGCGAAGTACGCAGTCGGGAGCGGCGCCATGCCAAGCGCTTCTCCCATGGGCGTGAACGGGATGAGCACGGCGAGCGCGATTCCCGCAAGGCCGAGCGCCGTGAGCTGCCAGCACGCGTGGCTCTGCAACACGGGCGTCCGGCTGGTGCGGATGAGGTGCACCACGAGCGTCTGCGTCACCATAGACTCCACGAACCAGCCGGCCTGGAACGTGGCGGCAAACAGCTCGCACCCGTGCGCGCCGAGCGTGCCCCACGCGCCGCCCGCGACGGCCGGGCACACCAGGAAGAACAGCAGCGCAAACGTCACCACGTCGAACACGGAGCTCACGGGGCCAATGCGCAGCATGAACGAGCGGATGGACGCCGTGTCCCAGCGCCTGGGCGCGCGCATGAGGTCCGCGTCGACGTTGTCCCACGGGATGGCGGTGCACGTGACGTCGTACATCAGGTTCATGAGCAGCAGCTGCACCGCGGTCATGGGCAGAAACGGCAGGAACACGGACGCCACCAGCACGCTGAAGACGTTGCCGAAGTTGGAGCTCACCGTCATCTTCACGTACTTCACCATGTTCGCGTACGTGCGACGGCCGCACTCGATGCCGTGCTCGAGCACCATGAGGTCCTTCTCCAGCAGGATGATGTCCGCCGCCTCGCGCGCCACGTCCACGGCGGAGTCGACGGATATGCCGCAGTCGCTCGCGCGCATGGCCGCGGCGTCGTTCACGCCGTCGCCCATGTAGCCCACGGCGCGGCCCTGCGCCCGCATGAGCCCGACGACGCGCGCCTTCTGGTCGGGAGAGAGCTTCGCGAACACCGTCGTCGTGCGCACGCGCTCGGAAAGCTCCGCGTCGCCCATGCCCTCGACCTCGCTGCCGGTGAGCACGCCCGTGACGGGAATGCCGATGGCACGGCACACGTGCACCGCGACGCCGGCGGAGTCGCCCGTGAGCACGCGCGTCTGGATGCCCAGAGCGTCCAGCGCGCGGACTGCCGCCGCGGCCGTGTCCTTTGGCGGGTCCAGGAACGCGAGGTAGCCCACGAAAGCCATGTCCTTCTCGTCCGCGCACGTGAGCGTGCCGGCGCCGGCGGGGTCAGCCTTCTTTGCGACGCCCAGCACGCGCATGCCCTGGTTGGCCATGTCGCGCGCCCGCGCGAGCACGTCCGCGCGCAGCTCGGCAGAAAGCGGCAGCGCCCTGCCGTCCAGCTCCGCCGTGGCGCACACCTGGAGCACCTCCTCGATGGCGCCCTTCGTGATCATGAGCGTGCGTCCGGCGGCGTCGCCCACCACGACGCTCACGCGACGGCGCTCATAGTCAAACGGCAGCTCGTCCACGCGGAAGTAGCGGTCCGTGAGCTCTTCCGCGCTTGGCACGCGCCCCTCGTCCGGCGCGACTTCCACCGCACGCCTGATGATTGCGGAATCTATGAGGTTGCGAAGGCCGGTCTCGAAGTAGCTGTTGATGAACGCCCAGCGCAGCACGTCCGCGTTGTCGCGCCCCATCACGTCCAGGTGGCGCTCGAGCACCACGCGGTTCTGCGTGAGCGTGCCGGTCTTGTCCGTGCACAGCACGTCGATGGCTCCCAGGTCCTGGATGGCGTCCAGGCGCTTCACGATCACCTTGCGGCGGCTGAGGTCCACGGCACCCTTTCCCAGGCACGTGGTGACGAGCATGGGCAGCATCTCCGGCGTGAGGCCGACGGCCACGCTGAGCGAGAAGAGCAGTGCGTCGAGCCAGTTGCCCTTCGTGAGGCCGCAGATGAGAAACACGAGTGGCATCACGCACGCCATCAGGCGCACGAGCAGGCGGCTCGTCTGGTTGATTCCCTGGTCAAACGCCGTGTCCTCGCGGCTCTTGCCAAGGGCCGCCGTCGACGCGCCGAACAGCGTGTGCGCGCCGACCGCCGCGACGACGGCGAGCGCCGTGCCGGACACGACCGTCGAGCCCATGAGCGCCACGTTGGCAAGGTCCGTCACCGGGGCCGTGGCGGCATCCGCGTTGGGGGCGGCGTCCTTCTCGAGGGCCTCGGACTCGCCCGTGAGGGAGGCCTGGCTCACGAAGAGGTCGTGAGCCTTGAGGAGCCTGACGTCCGCCGGAACGACGTCGCCCGCGGCGAGGTGCACCACGTCGCCCACGACGACGTCCTCCAGCGGGACCTCGACCCGGCCCGCCTCCGCGCGCTGCACGTTTGCCGTGGTCTCTATCATCCTGCCGAGCGCGTCCGCCGCATTGGAGCTGCGCGTGTCCTGAACGAAGCGCATGCCACCCGAGATGAGCACCATGACGGCAATGATGGCCGGCGCCATGGGGTTGCGGTCCTGCGGCGCCACGAGCACGACGTCCGTCACGACGCTGATGGCCGCGATCGCAAGCAGGATGTAGGTGAACGGATCCGCGAACGAGGCAAGCAGGCGCCGCGCCGGGCTGATGCGCCGGACCTCGACGGGGACGTTGCTGCCGTAGAACGCGCGGGAGGAATCGACCTCGGCCTGGGTAAGGCCGCGCTCGTTGGAGGCGAGCTCGTCGAGCACGTCTGCCTTCGGCAGTGCCGAGAGGTGCCGCAGCCAGTCGCGCTGGTTCTTCTCGCCACGGTCCTGACGGTTTGAAGTCTGATGCGCATGGATGGCGCTGGCCTTTGGGGTGCCCGCGAGGAGTCCCCGGATGATGGTGGTTGGCTTGGTCATGGCTGACCTCGCAATCCCGGGAAACGCTGTGCACGGCAGGGTCGTGCGGGGAGGTGGCGCGTCGCGGCGCGCCAGGCGGCCTGGCTAAACGCAGCCACGCTTCGCGGAGCCGCCACGACGACGCGCGCCCTGCCATTGGGGCACGCGTCAGGACGACCGTGATGTTGTTTGGTGGGCTGACCTAGCGGAGTCGAGCGCCTGCCACGAGGCATCCCCCGTCCCGTGCGAGGGGTGCCGCTCCCATGTATCGGACGTGATCTGAAGACGAACTATGACCATCGCTCATGGTGACTGCCTCCTTGCATCGGGGCCGAAGCCAGGGTCGTGCCGGGGCACATTGCATCGTTTTTTATATCCGCAATCACGTGGCCCATACGTACGGAACGGCAGGAAGCCGCGGTTTCTCCACGAGCGGCGTACGCCCCGTTGCGCCCCATGTCCAAGGGGCAAGGCTGAGGGATGATATTGATAACAGCAACGGATATTTCTATAATCTGACTATACAAAAACTTCTATTGCTGTTAAGGACGTTTGCATGGCAGGACGCACACCCATACCCGTCGCACGCGCGATGCGCGAGATATCCTCGAACCTCGACCTCGCGCGCAGGCAGCAGCGCATCACGGTGGAGCTTCTGGCCGCCCGCGCGAACCTGAGCGTCCCCACCGTCCGCAAGATGCTGAACGAGGGGGCGGGATCGTTCGAGAACTTCCTTCGCATCGCGAGGCTCTTGGGCTTTCTGGACGGTGTGGTCGACGCCACGAACCCTCTGAACACCGGCATCGGCCGGATCCGGGCTGAGCAGGACGTCCCGAAGCGGGTGAGGTTGGGCTGATAACGCAAAGGTGCCAGCCACCAAAAACGGACGGCCGGCACCTCTCGTGCTCACCACATCAATTGGTAGACTACGCCACTTGGCGCTGCCGCCACATTACCTACCAGGACAGCAGCTCGTAGCCCGTGTCCGTCACGACGAGCTGGACCTCCCACTGCGCGGAGTCGCTGCCGTCGACCGTGCGCACGACCCAGCCGTTGCCGCGGTCTATGTAGATGTCGGGATCGCCCGCGTTCACCATGGGCTCGATGGTGAAGCACATGCCCGGCATGAGGATGGGTCCCGTGCCCGCCTCGCTCGTGAAGCTCACGAACGGGTCCTCGTGGAACTCGCAGCCGATGCCGTGGCCGCCGTACTCCTCCACGACGGAGAAACCCGCGTCCAGCGCAACCTGATGGACGGCGGCGCCAACGTCTCCCAGGTGGCCCCACGGCTTCACGGCGGCGAGGCCCGCCTTGACGGACTCGTGGCACACGTCCACAAGACGCTTGCGCTCCGGGCTCACCTCGCCGATGCAGTACATACGGCTGGAGTCCGAGAAGTACCCGCCCTTTATGGTCGACATGTCCACGTTGATGATGTCGCCGTCCTTCAGCACGGCGTTCTCGTCCGGAAAGCCGTGGCAGACGACGTCGTTGATGGAGGTGCACACGCTGAACGGGTACCCCTCGAAGTTGAGGTCGGCGGAGACGGCGTCGTGGGCGGAGAGGTACTCCTCCACCCAGCGGTTGATGTCCATGGTCGTGGTACCGGCGCAGATGTGCTCGCCCACGTAGTCGAGCACGCCCATGTTCACCGCGGCCGAGACCTTGATGCCCTCGACGTCCGCCGCCGTCTTGATGAGCGAGCGCGGAAGGACCTCCTCGCCCGCGTGGTACAGCTGGTCGAGGCGGTCGTCCTCCGCCGCGTGGCACTTCTTGTACTTCCTGCCGCTACCGCACCAGCAGGCATCGTTGCGTCCGGGGACCGGAAGCTTGTCATACATGAGGAGTCTCCTTATAAGGCCGTGCGTTTTTCTCCACCTCACAATAGCGATTGAGACGAATCACTGCTCGCGAAAGACGATACTGCCCGTCTTTGGATCCATCTCGTCCACAATTGCGAGCGACTGGAGGTCGTACCCGCGCTCGCGGAGGCTCTTGCCGCCCGGCTGGAAGCCCTTCTCGATCGCGATGCCGATGCCCGTGACCAAGACGCCCGCCGCGTCGCAGATCTCGAGCAGGCCGTCGAGGGCGCAGCCGTTTGCGAGGAAGTCGTCGATCACGAGCACGTGCTCGCCCGGGGTGAGGAAGCGCTTCGCCACGATCACGTGGTAGTCGCGGCCGTGCGTGTACGAGTGGATCTGCGTGCGGTACTGCGAGCCGTCGAGGTTGATGGACTCGGTCTTGCGCGCGAAGACCACGGGCACGTTGCCAAAGTGGCGTGCGGCGACGCAGGCGATGCCGATGCCAGAGGCCTCGATCGTCAGGATCTTGTCGACGGGCTTGCCGGCAAACAGGCGCGCCCACTCCGCGCCCATGTGGTCGTACAGGGCGACGTCGCACTTGTGGTTTAGGAAGCTGTCGACCTTGAGCACCTCGCCCTCGCGGACGATGCCCTCCCGGATGATGCGCTCCTCGAGTTCCCTCATGAGTTCCTCCCCCGTTACATGTACCTATCGAGCAGGGCGTCGATGTCTGCGTAGCGCCTGACGCGCGGGTGGCGCTGGAGCCTGCCGCGCAGCGCGACCATGCGCACGTCACGCAGGGCCGACAGGTCCTCGAGCGGGTTGGAGCCGACCACCAGGAGGTCCGCGCTCTTGCCGGGCTCGAGGCTTCCCGTCACGTCCGACACGCCCGCGATCGCGGCGTTGCCGAGCGTGGCCAGGTGGAGCGTCTGCGCGTTGGAGGCGCCCACGTACCTGTGGAAGTAGCAAAGCTCTCGCCAGAAATTGTAGTGGGTCACGAACGGGCAGCTCACGTCGTTGCCAAGGCCCACGGGAATTCCCTGTGCAAGGCAGGTCCTCGCGCACGCAACGATGCCGTCCATCACGATGCGCCCGTTGCGCTTCGCGACGGGCTGTGCGTGCGACTCGCTCAGGTCGAACTCCGCGTACGGGAGCGCGGGCGATATGGTGCAGACGTCCGCGGCGCCACGACGCTTGAACAGCGCGATGGCGTGGGCGTCCAGGGGCGCGCCATGCTCGATGGTGTCCACGCCGCCCTCCAGCGCGACGCGCACGCCCTCTGAGCTCTCCACATGGGCCGCGACCTTGAACCCAAGCCGGTGGGCCTCGTCGCAGGCCGCGCGCACCACCTCGGGCGGCATGCGCAGCACGCCGGGCTCGCCCTCCTCGGACGCGTCCATCACGCCGCCGGTGACCATGAGCTTTATGAGGTTGGGCTTCGTCTGGGCGATCTTGTCCACGTGCTCCACCGCCATCTGCGGCGAGGCGGCCTCCGTCGCGATAGAGCCCGCGAAGTGCCCGCCGGGAACGGAGACGCCCATGTTGGACGCGATGATGCGCGGGCCCACGAGCCTGCCGGCGTCTATCTCGTCGCGCACCCGCGCGTCGAAGTCCAGCACGCCGCCGACGGTGCGGATGGTGGTGACGCCGCTCATGAGCTCCGTGCGCGCGAAGCCGGCGACCCTGCGCCTTGCCGCGGCCCTCAGAAGCGCGTTGGACGTGAGGGCGTGATAGAGCCTCGTGTAGTCCACAGGCTTCTTGCTCGCCTTTGGCGGTCGGCCGTCCATCGCAAGGTGCACGTGCAGGTTCACCAGGCCAGGCAGCAGGTAGGCGCCGTCGAGGTCGATGGGGGCAAACCCCTGCGGCACGCGGTCAGCGGGCACGATGTCCACGATCTTCTCGCCCTCCTGGAGGAGGGCCATTCCCTCAAGGGGCTCCATCGCCCATGTGCCGTCCAGAATCGCCCCGTTGGTGTACGCGTATCCCATGCTCGCCTCCAAGGCGTCGTCTGCCCAAGCCCGCGTCCGCGCGACCTTGCGCACGGCGCGAGCGTGTTGCTAGCCTATCATCTGACGCGACCGCACGGGGGCGTCGCGTGCCGCGAGAGCGGGTTCGCATGGGTCGATTGGGGTGTCCATGGCAGACAACGGCAAGGTCTTTGGCATGCGCTTTGGCAAGGTGTGGCCCCTGCTGGTAAGGAAGGCCGAGCGCAAGGGGCGCACGACAAGGCATTGGAGAAGGTCCTGCGCTCGTAGTGGTGGCAGGCCCATGGGGGCGGTGGCATGCCGGACGGTGCGGCTCCGCCGCGGTGGCGCCACCGCAATGTTACAAGTAATATCCCATCTTTATGGTAGGAATATATATCCGCAAGCCGATGCCTACAATGGCCGTGCATCGGCATTCGCACCAGTTTGGAGGGTTTCATGACGCGCGCGCAGCATGGCATCGGCAGCATCGACCTTGACAGGAGGGGCTTCCTGGGCCTTGTGGCCGCGGGCTCCGTCACCGTGATGGGGGCGCTCGCCGGCTGCGGCACCGGTGGCTCCGGCAGCGACGCGTCCGCCTCCGCGGCGGGCACGTCGAAGAAGGCGCTTGCGGGCCAGCACCTCACGTTCGTGGGAGACGACGCGTTCGCACCCTACCGCTACGTGCAGAAGACGAAGTCCGGCAAGAAGAAGGTCGTCGGCCTCGACATCGCGATCGCAGACGAGCTGGCGCGGCACCTGGGCTTCACGTACGAGTTCGAGGCGCAGGAGTTCTCCGCGACGCTCGCGTCCGTGCAGTCGAGCGACACGTCGTTCACGATGGCGATGTCCTCCAACAAGGAGCGCGAGAAGACCTTCGACTTCACCCGCGGCTACTACGAGCCCCGCGTGGGCGTGCTGACCCTGGGCGGAAAGGCCGTGACCTCCGTGGACGACCTCAAGGGCAAGAGCATCGCCTGCACCACCGGCACCGTGCAGAACAAGTTTGTCGAAGCCGTGCTGCCAGACGGCGACATCCACACCTACGACGGCGGCACGCAGTGCCTGCAGGAGGTCCTTGCCGGCCGCATCGACGCGTACCTGTGCGACGGCGCGGAGGGCCAGTCCATGCGCGATGCGAACAAGGGCCTGGTGCTTGGCCTGCTGGACCGCAAGGACACCCAGGACTACGTGGGCGTCTACCGCGTGATGGCCACGAAGGGCGCCACGTTCGTGAAGGCGTTCGACCAGGAGATCGGCAAGATGCTGAAGGACGGTACGCTCGACAAGTACATCAAGAAGTACGTGGGCGCGGACTTCGCCTGGGGAGACGACGTGAGCGCCGCCGGCTCCGCGACCGAGGGCGTCAAGTAGAATAGGCGTCGCACGGCATCCGGTCGCGCCCGCGCGTGGGGCGGCCGGACGCGACGACGATGGGCGCGCATCCCGCGGGCGGAAGGGCCAATGGACCTGAACTTCTCGATAATAGAGCCGTACTATCCAATGTTTTTGAGCGGCCTCGCCGTAACCCTTGAGGTGACGGCAGCCGCGCTTGTGCTTGCGTTTGCCTTGGGCTTCGTGATTGCGCTGCTCAAGGTCGCAGGCAACCGCCCCCTGCGCGCGATCCTGGACTTCTATACGTCGCTCTTTCGCGGCATTCCGCTTATCGTGCTGCTGTTTATTGCATACTTTGCAACCCCGCAAATCACGGGCTACAAGATCTCGATGTTTGCCGCGGCCGTCGTCACGCTGGGGCTCAACGGCTCCGCCACCGTTTCCGAGACGCTGCGCGGCGGCATCCAGGGCGTGAGCCAGGGCCAGTACGACGCGGCACGCTCCATCGGCATGCGCTACGTGCCCATGATGGTGCACGTCATCCTTCCGCAGGCGCTCATGTCCGTGGCGCCCGCGCTCGTGAACGAGGTCATCACCGTGCTCAAGAGCTCGAGCCTCGTCGCCACCATCGGCCTCGCGGACATGATGCGCGCGGCGGAGAGCGTGCAGGCGCTCACCTACCGCGCGTTCGAGCCGTTCGTGGCCATCGCCGTGGTGTACTACGTTATCGTGATGGCGCTCGTGGCGGTGGGACGGCGCCTTGAGCGGCGCGTCCGGCGCATGCAGACGGGCGAGAAGAGCACGTAGCCGCGGCTGGCGCCACCCGCAGCGCCGAAGCTAACGGTCCCCGCCGCGCCACACCAAATACGAGTAGAGCATCGTCCACCCGCTGCCGCCAAGCACCACGGCCAGCAGCACCGCAAACACGACCTCGCCCGACATGGCCTGCGACACCAGGGCCAGCGCCATGAGCGCAATCCCCATGATCACAAACGTGATGCCGCCCATACGCTGCGACTTCTGCCAGGTGCGCTCGTCCTCGAGCGCCCACGACGTCCTTACGCCAAACGTGTAGTTGCGCCGCACGCGCGGAAGGTAGTTGCCGATCCAGACAAACAGCAGCCCCACGCCCAGCGGCACCGCGATGCCCACGAAGCCCGAGCCCTCGTGGGGTATCACCCCAAGAGCCGCCAGGTCCGCCATCCACGAAAGCGCGCACATAAACACGGTCAGCACCACCACAAACCCCTGGTAGAAGCCCCAAAAGTCCTCGAAGTTGCCCCCGTTTGGGTCGATGCGCGGCACAAGCCAGAACAGCCCCGCCATCGGGAGCGGCAGCAGGTCCAGCACAAGGGACAGCGCCTTCGGACTGCGCTGGTCCACGACGCCGGCCGCGTTCCAATGCGTGGGAACGACGTCCGGCAGGTGCGGGTACACCAGCAGGTGCCCCACGACGCTTGCCGCCACGATGGCCACGAGGACGACCACCACGCGCCTGTCAAAGCGCGGCACGCGACCCCCGCGCCCATTCCTCCGCTCACGAGCGACCATGACCCCCATCCTTTCCGGACGCGTGGCCCAGCCCCGCGATCCACTGCATAAGCTCCTGGAAGACCGTCGTGTTCAGGTGATAGATGATGCTCTGCCCGCTGCGCCGGCTCGTCACGAGCCCCGCCGACCGCAGCACCCCCAGGTGGTTGCTCACGGACGGCTTCGATATGTCGAAGTTGTCGGCAATCTGCCCGGCCGTGAGGTCTCCGTCCGCAAGAAGCCCCAGGATGCGCCGGCGCGTCGGGTCTCCCAGCGCCTTGAACGCGTCACCCACCATGGCACCCCTCCTTTCGTCACTAAGATGCTACCCCGAGGGCACGTTCTTCTCCCCTGTATTTAGATGTTTGCCTAAATATCTACACAAGGGCGCCGGGCGAGAAGGGCGTGGCATCCCGGCCGTCACGTCCTTCCCATCGCACCTCCCCCACCGCGGCCCCAGTCGTGCGCTATCCTGTTTTCGCACGGTGCGCAGGCTATGCGCAGGATGTGCGCAGGACGAGACGAGGAGGGGCGTCGCATGGACAAGGGGCGCATGGAGGCGTTCAGCGATGGCGTGATCGCCATCATCATCACGATCATGGTGCTGGGAATCGCCGCGCCCGAGGGGGCGACGCTGCGCGACCTGCTGCGGCTGCTGCCCGCCATCGCCGCGTACGCCGTGAGCTTCGTCGGCGTGGGCACGTACTGGAACAACCACCATCACCTCCTTAAGCTCGTGCGCCACGTGGACGGGCGCATGCTGTGGTCCAACCTTGCGTTTCTCTTTGTGCTGTCGTTCTTCCCGCTCGCGACGGACTGGATGCAGAAGACGTCTTTCGCCTCCCTGCCAACAACGTGCTACGTCGTGCTCAACATGCTCGTGTCACTCACGTACATGAACCTCGAGCGCGTCATCCGCCACGCCCTGGGCCACGGCTGCCGGGCGACGGCGCCTTCCGAGGAAGAGCTCTCGCGTCGCGCGGTGATCGAGAAGCGCTCCCTGGTCAAGGAGCGCTTCACCCTTGGGCTCGAGCTTGCCGCGTTCGTGCTGGCGCTCGCCCTGCCCGCAACGCACCTTGCCTTGGTGGCCATGGTGCTTGCGTTTGCGCCGTGGATAGTGCCTGACCTGCGCATTGTCCGTCTGCTCGACTTTCTGGCCGAAGACGAGTCCCAGCAGGATCCAAAGGAGTAGGCACTAGTTTGCGCCACCGTATGGCGGGACAGGGGTTCCGTGGGTAAAGGCCTCTGCAATATAAGAGTCCTGCCATATAAAAGTGAAATATCTGCAAGTGCCCCCGAGTATCATGTGGCCTCACCGTTTGACTCTGTGACGAGGGAGGCTGGTGTACGATGCGCGGCGATATCGACTTTGACAGGCTGGGGATCACGGACGACCTGATGTTTGGCACGGTGTTCCAGGACCCGAACCTGTGCCAAGGCCTCATAGAGCTGCTGCTGGGCATACAGGTAGAGAAGATCGAGTTCGTGGAGCGCCAGGGGCTGCTGGACGCGGGTCCGCTTTCGCGCGCGGGCATCGTCGACCTGCTGGTGCGGGATGCCGCCGGCAACGAGTACGACGTCGAGATGCAGAACGTCGCCACTCCCGGCATCGCCAGGCGCGCGCGTCGGTACCTCACGCTCGTGGATGCGAACATGCTTGACCGTGGACAGCGCTTCGAGGACGCCGGCGACGCGATCGTGATCTTCATCTGCGCGAACGACCCGTTTGGCCGAGGTTGGAAGCGCTACGACTTTATGCGGACCTGCGCGCAGGACGGACAGCCCATGGACGACGGCACCAGCATCGTGTTCGTGAACGCGGCGGGCACGCGAGGGGATTACGGCGACGGATTTGACGCCTTCCTGCGCTATCTCTCGAATGATACTGTTATCGAAAGCGACTACGTCAGGAGCGTGGACGACGCGGTCCGAGGGGTTCGCGACAACCCCCAGTGGAGGAGGTACAGGATGCTCTGGTCCGAGAAGTACCGCGACGAGATTGCCGACGCCATGGACGAGGGCCGCGCGGAGGGCGAGGCCCTCGGCGCGAGGAGGCGCGACGAGCAGCTCGCGAGGCTCGCGCGGGCGCTCGAGGGCGCGGGCCGCGCGGGGGAGCTCGCGGACGCGCTCGGCAACGAGACGAGGCTGGGCGCGCTGCTGAGGGAGTTCGACGTCAAGTGAGGGCCGTGGCGTGCGGCGCGGCGGCGGGCGCGCCTCGTGGGTGCCCGCTACTCGTCCATCCCGGGCCGGCGCCGCATGCGCTTCAGCTGGGAATGCCTGTTCTTCTCGTCCAAACGCTTGCGGACGGAGGCGCGCGTGGGCTTAGTCGCATGCCGGGTCTTTGGCTTGCGTGCGCGTCGGGCGAGCTCCGCGCGAATCTTCTGCAGGCAACGCTCGCGGTTTTGCAGCTGGCTGCGCGACTCGCGGCTGACCACGGTGATGCCCGTGGGAACGTGTCGCATGCGCACCGCGGAGTCCGCCGTGTTCACGCCCTGGCCGCCCGGGCCCGATGCATGAAACGCCTCCGCGCGGCACTGCCGAGCCAGCTCGTCCGCGGGCAGGCGCAAGAAGCGCGCGTAGTCGTCGTATGTAAGGTCATTCCGCATGTGCTCACCTTACGCCATCACGATGGTCGGGGGCAAGCCGTTGCGACTCGCTCCCGACCTAGAGGATGGGACTGGTTGAGTCAGCAAATCACTACACCCCGCGCGGTAAAAGGACCTGACCGTATGCTTACTCTGGGATGACCCAGGCTCCCGTGTTGCCGTGTAGCCTGAAGGCGTCGCATTGTCCCACGACGCCAGTGCACGGCACTTTGGGCAGAGCCGTTCCCAAGCACCTCGCTCCAGGATGGAGGCCCACCATGGACACGCAGACGGACTACAGGAGGGCGACGCAGGTTGCGATCGTCTTGTTTGCGGCGACGAACGGTCCCGCGAAGACACGCTAGGCACGAAAGACGCATGGGTCGGCCGCTGTGAAGGCCAGACTCTCCTCACGGGCTCCCCTCGCACACGAAAGTCGCGTACCATGGTGCGAAAACGCGCGTTGACAGGAGGGTGCATGGCCGGCTCGAAGTACGTCTGCCCGTGCAAGCACGTGACCGAGGAAGACATCCGCAAGGCAATCGCCGACGGCGCTACCAGCTTCAAGCAGGTGCGCAAGGCAACGGGTGCCGGCAGCAAATGCGGCAAGTGCAAGCCCGCGGCGAAGAAGCTCGTGAAGAGGCTGCTCGCGGAGCAAGACGATGCCCGCGAGCTGCGCCGCGGGGGCGTGTACCGGCACTTCAAGGGTGACTACTACCTGGTGGAGGACGTGGCGCGCCACTCCGAGACCGGCGAGGAGCTTGTGATCTATCGCAAGCTGTACGGCGACGGCTCGCTGTGGGCGCGGCCGAAGGAGCTGTTTCTTTCTGCCGTGGACCGCGAGAAGTACCCCAATGCGAAGCAGCGCTACCGCTTTGAGCTGCAGGACATCCCAAGCGTAGCCGGACACTAGATGCAGGCGCCGGGCAGTGGACCATGTCCGTAGCGCATGACCCTGTACACGCAAGGGGCGGGCCCGCGTCAATGTGACGGACCCGCCCCAGTACCTTTGTGTATGTGCCGCTTCCCTACCCTATGAGCACCTGCGCCACCAGAAGCAGCGCGTTTAGCGCGATCGTGGCGATCAGCAGCGGGTTGATGAACTTGAGCCAGCGGCTGAACGGGACGTCCACCATCGCGAGCGACGCCAGGATCAGCCCGGTCGGCGTGATGTACGAGATGAGGCCCTGGCCGTAGTTGTACGCGGCGATGACCGCGGCGCGCGAGACACCCACGGCGTCCCCGAGCGGGGCCATGATGGGGATCGACAGCACGGCGAGGCCGGAGGACGAGTTGATGAAGAAGCCCAGGATGATGTAGACCACGAGCATCACGAGGATGAAGAGGATCGGTCCCATGCCCGTGACGGTGCCCGAGAAGAAGTGCAGGATGGTGTCGGAGATGAGGCCGTTCTCCAGCAGGATGTTGACCGCACGCGCAACGCCCACGACAAGCGCGACGCTCATGAGGTCGCCACAACCGCCGATGTACTTGTCGAAGAACACCTCCTCCTCGAGCCCGGAGGTGAACGCGAGGATGATGGAGCACGCCAGGAACACGGCCGTCATGTAGTCGAACCACCACTGGTACGCGACGATGCCGTACACCAGCACCACGAACGCGAGGCCAAACGCCGCGAGCGAGAGCTTCATGTGCCAGGTGAACTCGATCTGGTCGCCCTGCTGCCCCCAGCGCTTCTCGATCTTCTCCTTCATGTCGTAGCAGACGGACTTGGAGGGGTCCAGGCGCACCCGATGCGCGTACACCATGATGTACGCGACCGCCATGACCGTGCCGACGACGAGCGCGACGAAGCGCCAGCTCATGCCGTCGGACATGGCAATGCCAGCCGCCTTGGTGGCGACGCCCGTGGCAAACGGGTTGATGGTGGAGTACATGGTACCAACGGACGCGCCCACGAAGATGACGGCGATGCACGTCATGGCGTCGTAGCCGGCCGCGATGAACACGGGCATGAGGATGGGGTACAGGGCGATGGTCTCCTCGCCCAGGCCAAACGTGGTGCCGCCGATAACCATCAAAAGAGAAAGTATGATGATGAGCAGGTACTCGCGTCCGCGTGTGATGCGCGACAGCGCGGCGACGGCGGAGTTCAGGGCGCCCATGTAGTTGAGCACGCCGATGCACCCGCCAAGCAGGAACACGAACAGGATGATGTCGATCGTGTCGTACACGCCCTGGATCGGCGCAAGCAGGAACTCGGCCACGCCCTGCGGCGCATGCGTCACGCGCTCGTACGTGCCGGGGATGGCGATGGGCTTCGATATCGAGCCGTTCCTGAAGTCCTCGAGCTTGCCGGAGACGCCCAGCTTGTCGAGGGTCTTCTGCGTGGGCGGCATGAGCTTCGTGCTCTCGTCCGACTTCGTCACCACGAACTTGTCCTGGCTCGCGTCGTACGTGAGCTTGGAGTACTCGCCGGCGGGCACGATGTAGGTGAGCGCCGCCGCAAACAGCATGACGATAAACAGCACGGTGATGGCCGTCGGGAAGTGCAGCTTGTGCCTCTTCCCCGGCTTTGCTGCCGCCGTATCGGCGGTGATTTCCTCTGCCACGATTGACTTCCTTTCACGTTGTTGACAAAGCGCCAGGCGAGAAGATCTTCTCGCCTAGGCCCCGGCGTAGACCTTGATCAGTTCCACCACGACGTCGGTCGCCGCGTTGATGCCCTCGACCGTCGCGTGCTCGTACGGTCCGTGGTAGCCGTCGCCGCCGGTCCCCAGGTTCGGGCACGGCAGCCCGCGAAACGACAGCTGGCAGCCGTCGGTGCCGCCGCGGATGGGCGTGACCCTGGGCACGACGCCGGCGCGCTCGCACGCGAGCTTTGCGTTGTCGATGGTGAACATGCAGCCCTCGATCACGCTCTCCATGTTCTGGTACTCGTCCTTGATGCGAAGCGTCACGGTGCCCTCGCCCCAACGCTCGTTCATGACCTTCGCGATGTGCCTGAGCGTCTGCTTGCGGCACTCGAACGACGCCGCGTCGAATCGCGCACGATGTAGGACATGCCGCCGGCAGACTCGTCGCCGTGGATCTCGAGCAGGTGGTAGAAGCCCTCGTAGCCCTCCGTGTAGCGCGGCGCCTCAAGCGTCGGGAGCATGTTGTTGATGTCGCAACATACCTGCATGGCGTTCACCATGATTCCCTTTGCGGAACCCGGATGCACGCTCACGCCCCTGACCTCGAAGTCAGCCTCGCACGCGTTGAAGTTCTGATACTGGATCTCGCCCTCGGCGTCACCGTCCATGGTGTAGGCGACGTCCGCGTCGAAGTACTCCACGTCGAAGTTTCCGGCGCCGGTGCCGATCTCCTCGTCCGGCGTGAACGCGATGCGCAGCGCGCCGTGCGGCGTCCCGTCGCGAAGCACGCGCTCGAGCGCGCCCATGATCTCCGCGATGCCCGCCTTGTCGTCCACGCCCAGAATCGTGGTGCCGTCGCTCGTGAGCAGCGTGCGACCCTTCAGCCCTGCCAGGTGCGGGAAGTCGCTCACGGAAAGCGTTCGGCCGCTCGTGCCAAGCGCAAGGTCGCGCCCGTCGTAGTCCTCATGCAGCACCGGCGTGATCTTCCCGTCGCAGAACTGCGACACGGTGTCCATGTGCGCGATGAGACCCAGCTTTCGCGCGCCCTCGCAGCCGGCGGTCGCAGGCACCTTCGCGTACACAAAGCACTTCTCGCTCACCACGACGTCCTCGACGCCCAGCTCGCGCAGCTCCCCCGCCAGCAGGTTCGCAAGCTCGAACTGCTCCTTGCTGCTGGGACACGCGGAGTCGTTGTCCTCGTCGCTCGGCGTCTTGACCGCTATGTACTCAAGCAGCCGGTCGATAACCTCCATTGAGACAGCCTCCCTCTTCAGCGCAGACGAGGGCCACGCCCGTCCGACATGGTCCTCGCACCATTGCTCGTAACATTTTCGAAATATTAATATTTGTCTTACCGATTGCATAGTCCTATTACGCAAGCGGTATATCCAATGTTATATTTCTTAAATTACGATTCAGTTTGCTGAATTGAGTACCCTGCCCCACCATCAAGCAGCAACGAGGTGCCTAGACGATCTAATCATTCAAAATCTCTATACTTACTGTTAAATAGCATGTTTTGCAATAAGAAAGTATCCCGAGACCCCAACAGGCACAATTTGCCACAGACGCATCTCAACCCAAGAGGCGCACAAGCACGTAATCTCAATGCATACGTGTCTGTTCGTTTTATTTTCCAATTCAATATCTAACTTGCATATTCAGGCTGTTTGTTTTTCTCGCCTGGGCGAGAAAAGAGCCCCTCGGGGGCTGCAGAGGGTCGCCTTAACGCAACAGAGCCCGCAGGCGCGACGGGTGCCGACGCTCGGCACCACGGCACCCACGGGCTCCGCGTATCGCCCGCCCACGGGGGGCGGCGCGCCCTACCTCAGGAAGGAGCGGATCGACTCGGCGACGCCGGCGCCGTCGAGGCCGTACTTGGCCAGGAGGTCGACGGCTGGGCCGGACTCGCCGAAGACGTCCCGCACGCCGACCCTCCTCACCGGCACGGGGCACCTCTCCGCGAGGGCCTCGCACACGGCGCCGCCCAGGCCGCCGATGACCGAGTGCTCCTCGACCGTGACGACCCTGCCGGTCTTGGCGGCGGACTCCGCCACGAGGTCCGCGTCGAGCGGCTTCACCGTGTGGAGGTTCAGGACCTCGCAGTCGACGCCCTCCCTCGCGAGCGCCTCGGCGGCCTCGAGCGCGGAGGAGACCATGAGGCCCGTCGCGACGACGGTGACGTCGGCGCCCTCGCGCTCCACGACGCCGCGGCCGACCTCGAAGCGGTAGCCGTCGCCGTGGATCACGGGGGCGGCGAGGCGGCCGAGCCTCAGGTACACGGGACCGTCCGCCTCGTAGGCGGCGCGCACCGCGGCGCGGGCCTCGACGTCGTCGGACGGCACGACGACGGTCATGCCCGGGATCGCCCTCATGAGGGCGATGTCCTCATTGCACTGGTGCGTGGCGCCGTCCTCGCCGACGGAGATGCCGGCGTGCGTCGCGCCTATGACCACGTGCAGGTGCGGGTAGCCGATGGAGTTGCGCACCTGCTCGAAGGCGCGGCCGGCGGCGAACATCGCGAACGTGCTCGCGAAGACGCGGTGGCCGGTCGCCGCGATGCCGGCGGCGACGCCCATCAGGTTCTGCTCGGCGATGCCGCAGTCGACGAAGCGGTCGGGGTAGGCGGCCTTGAACCTCCCGGTCTGCGTCGCGGCCGCGAGGTCGGCGTCCAGGACCAGGAAGTCGTCGCGCTCGGCGCCGAGCGCGACGAGCTCCTCGCCGTAGCTCTGGCGGGTCGCGACCCTCTTAACGTCTGCCATTCCCTACGCCTCCCTCTCGAGCTCTGCCATGGCCTCGGCGAACTGCTCGTCGTTCGGTGCCTTGCCGTGCCATCCGACCTGGTTCTCCATGAACGAGACCCCCTTGCCCTTCACGGTGTGGGCGACGATGCAGGTCGGGGCGCCCTCGCATGCCCTCGCCGCGGCGAAGGCCTCCCGCAGCTGGCCGAGGTCGTTGCCGTCGGCCACCTCCACCACGTTGAACCTGAACGCGCGGAACTTGTCCGCGATGGGCTGGGCGGAGTTGACCTCGTCGAGCGTGCCGTCGATCTGCAGGTTGTTGTTGTCCACGATCACGCAGAGGTTGTCGAGGGCGTGGTTGCCGGCCAGCATGGCGGCCTCCCAGACCTCGCCCTCCTCGACCTCGCCGTCGCCGCAGAGCGCGTAGACGCGGTAGGGGTCGCCCCAGTGCTTGGCGGCGATCGCCATGCCCACGGCCGCGGAGATGCCCTGGCCCAGCGAGCCGGTGGACATGTCGACGCCGGGGGTGTCGTTCATGTTCGGGTGGCCCTGCAGGTGAGAGCCTATGTGGCGCAGGGTCTCGAGGTCCGACACGGGGAAGAAGCCCCTCTGGGCGAGCGTCGCGTACAGGCCGGGGGCGCAGTGGCCCTTGGAGAGCACGAACCGGTCGCGGCCGGGGTCGCGGGGGTTGCGCGGGTCGACGTTCATCTCCTCGAAGTAGAGGTAGGCGAGGATCTCGGCGGCCGACAGCGACCCGCCGGGATGGCCGGACTTCGCCGCGTGCGTGCCCACGAGTATGCCCTTGCGGACCTCCCGGGCGATCTTGGCCAATTCTTCGTTGGTCATGTGGTGGTACCTCCCTCTTCGTCAAAAGCGGCAAGACGCGCCTTTTGCGTCCTGCCGCTTAAGTCTACCTTAGTTCTCGGCGGTGACCTTCGCCCAGTCGGCGGCGAAGAGCTCCAGGCCGCGGTCGGTGAGCGGGTGGTGCACGCACTTCTTCAGGGCGCCGAACGGCACGGTCGCGATGTCCGCGCCCAGGAGCGCGGCCTGGGTCACGTGGTGCGGGGTGCGCACGGAGGCGGTGATGATCTCGGGGCCGCCCTCCTCGTCCCAGTAGCCGTACCTGAAGTTGTGGACGGCGGTCACCATCTCGGCGAGGTGGTCGAGGCCCTCGTCGCCGATGTCGTCGAAGCGGCCGACGAACGGGCTGATGTAGCGCGCGCCGGCGCGGGCGCCCAGGAGCGCCTGGGTCGCGGAGAACACGAGCGTCATGTTGACGCGGATGCCCTCCTGCGCGAGGTGGTGGATCGCGGGCAGGGACTGCTCGGTCACGGGGAGCTTCACGACGATGTTCGGCGCGAGGGAGGCAAGGTGCTCCGCCTCGGCGATCATGCCCTCGGTGGTCTCGGCCGTGGACTCCGCGGAGACGGGAAGGCCCTCGCAGATGTGGCAGATCTTGACCATGTGGTCCTCGAAGTCCGCCAGCTTGCCGCCGGTCTTGGCGTACAGGCTCGGGTTGGTGGTGACGCCGGAGAGGATTCCCCAGCTCGCGGCCTCGCGAATGTCGTCCAGGTCCGCGGTGTCGATGAAGAACTCCACGTTCCTCTTCCTTCTCTTCTTGAGCCAGCGTCGGCGGTGCGAACCTTCCGACGGCTGACGCGGTTGTCTAAAGCAAGGCCGCGGCAGAGGGGGACTGCCGAGGCCTGCCCAGTGCTTAGGAGAGTGACTCCATGGCAGAGTCGGTCTTCTCCCTTACAAAGCTGGAGGCGTGCGCGACATCCTGCTTCCACTCGGGGGAACCGAGGTACCACATCTCGCACACGTAGCGACGGACGCCCTGGGGAACGAGCTGGCTCAGTGCGCCCTCGTAGTCGGTCGTGCCCTCGCCGAAGTGCATGTCACGATACTGGCCGGCCTTCGTCGCCTTCATATGCGCGGCGAAGATGTGACCACGACCGCAGGCGATGTCGTCCGCGACGGTGTTGCCGTAGAGGAGGGACGCATTCGTGAGGTTGCCCACGTCGGGATAGACGCCCAGGTAGGGGCTGTTCACCTCGTCGACGTAGACCATGGCCTTGCGAACCGTGTCCATGAACGGCGTCTCCATGGTCTCGAAGCCGAGGACGACGCCAGCCGCCGCTGCCATCTCCGTCGCTTTCGCGAGGTTCTCGGAGAAGCACTCGCGCGAGCCATCCCACTTGTCCTCGTCGTAGTACGCATCGTAGCCGGCGAGTTGAATCACGTGGAGCCCGAGGTCGCAGGCAAGGTCGAGCGCCTTGTCCATCATCTCGAGGCTGTACGCGCGCTTCTTGGGGTCCTTGGCGCCGAACGGCCACTTGCGATGACCGGAAAGGCACATGGACCCCAGGGGGATGCCGGTGTCGCGCATGGCCTTTACGACTGTCGCGCGCTCCGCGGGCGTCCAGTCGAGCCTGGCCTGGCGGGCGTCGGACTCGTCGACGGAGATCTCCATGTAGTCGAACCCGCACTCGGCCGCAGCCTGAAGGCGCTCCTCCCACGAGAGCTCCGCGGGAGTCGCCTTCTCGTACAGACCGAGCTTGTATTGCCTGCTCATCTATGGTCCCTTTCTACAGGGGCGCCCCCATGGTCGTGCCATGAGGGCGCCCCTCCCTCTCGTGTTGCGCTTTTCCAGTCCTGTGCGCTACCTCTGTCCGTAGTAGGCGTTGGGACCATGCTTGCGCATGTAGTGCTTGTCAAGCAGGTACTGCGGTGCCTTGGCATCGTCGATCGCACGACCGGCGGCGACGCAGAGCAGCTCCGCATCCCTGGACATCTTCGCGACCTCCTCGACCACGACGGCGTGGTACACGGCAGCAGCGGCGTTCTTGCCCCAGGCGAAGGGGCCATGGTTGCGCACCAGGCAGCCCGGCTGGGCCATGGGATCCTTGCCCTCGAAGCCCTCGACGATCACGTTGCCCGTGTTCAGCTCGTAGGCCTCCTCGATCTCCTCCTTGGTGAGACCCCTCATGCAGGGGACCTCGCCGTAGAAGTAGTCGGCCTGGGTCGTGCCATAGCACGGGATGGAGCGGCCAGCCTGCGCCCAGGCGGTGGCGACGGTGGAGTGCGTGTGCACGATGCCACCGACGTTCTCCCAGGCACGGTACAGGCACGCGTGGGTCGCGGTGTCGGAGGACGGGTTGAGGTCGCCCTCGACCACGTTGCCATCCATGTCGCACACGACCACGGACTCAGGCGTGAGTTCCGCGTAGTCGACGCCGGAGGGCTTGATCACGAACAGGCCCTTCTCTCGGTCGATCTCGGAGGCATTGCCCCACGTGAAGACGACGAGTCCGTGCTTGGGAAGGTCCATGTTGGCTTCGTAGACCTTCTCGCGCAGTTCCTTGAGCATCATCTGCAGGACCCCTTAGAGGACGGAGCGGAACGGGACGTTCGGCTCGTGGTCGAAGCAGTCGTGGAAGCCACGGTCGTACATGTACTCCTTCTTGTCCTTGTCCTGGGGATAGGTGTACTCGCCACCGACCTTCCAGTAGTAAGGCTTGAACTTGTACTCCAGACGGTCCTTGCGCATCTGGTACAGAACCTCGATCTCGCGCAGGTCGGCTGCGAAGTTGGTCCAGACGTCCCAGTGGATGGGGATGACGACCTTCGCCTGCAGGGCCTCGGCCATACGAAGGATGTCGGAGGCCTCCATCTTGTCCTGCATGCCAAGCGGGTTGCAGCCATAGGAGCCAAAGGCAACGTCGACGCCGCCGTACTCCTTCATGATGTCCTTGCCGTGCTTCGCGAAGTAGATGGAGTAGTGCGAGTCACCAGAGTGGTAGATGTTGCCACCCGGGGTGACGAGCAGGTAGTTCACGGCCTTCTCGTCCATGTCCATCGGGCACTTGCCCCAGAGGTCCTCACGGTCGGGGCCGGTGGAGTCGGTCGTGGTGATGCAGGTGCGGTCGAAGGAGTCCATGGCCACGATGGTCATGTCCTTGACCTTGATTTTGTCGCCCGGCTTCACGACG
The DNA here is from genome assembly GCA_902761955.1 of uncultured Olsenella sp. GTDB lineage: Bacteria > Actinomycetota > Coriobacteriia > Coriobacteriales > Atopobiaceae > Parafannyhessea. The sequence goes on from CACWMM010000010.1 coordinate 46,943, forward strand.
ATGATGCGGTCCTCGGGCACGCCCCACTTGCGCCAGAACTCGGCGGACTTCTCCGGGCCGATGAACGGCACGGGGATCTCGTTGCCGTTCTCGTCGGTGGTGGTCATGCCGGACTTCACGACGTGGGCAGCCCACTCCTTGGACATGTGGTCCTGGTGGTAGTGGGTGGCCAGGACGGCGTCCACCTGCTTAAACCCAAACGGATCGAACACGTACGGGATGTTGCGCAGGTTCGGCTGCATGGCGCGGCAACCGGCCATGTTCGCCATCTGGTGACCGACCTTCATCTTGCCGTCACCGTGGGTGCGCTTGCCGTTGCCCGTCCAGAGGTCGATGGTGATGTTGGCGCCACCGGGGGTCTTCACCCACATGCCGGTGCAGCCGAGCCACCACATCTTCACGTTGCCCTCGGGAACGACGGCGTTCTCGATGTCCTCGTTCAGCCACGTGCCCCACTCGGGGAACGTGTTCATGATCCAACCCTCGCGGGTAACTTCGTCTATAGCAGACATTGGAATCTCCTCTTATTACGTTCGTTAAGACGCCTGGGCGAGAAAAGCCGCTTCCCTACTCGGCGTGCACCGCGTAGAGCGCAACCTCGTTCGTCTCGCGATTCGCGGCGATGATGTGGTCGATGCCGCCGTCCTCGAAGGCCCACACGTTCGCGGGACCGCAGTCGTGGTCGATGATCTCGACACGGTACTCGCCGTCCTCGTGGTAGAGCCTCAGAAGGTCACGGCCGTCCTTGCGGTTGCCCAGAAGCGCGCAGGGCTCTCCGGCGAGCTTTCCGGACCAGATCGCGTGCAGGAAGGCGCGCTTCAGCGGGTCCTCCCAGACCTTCTCGTACGTGTCGGGCTCTGCGCCCTCGTGCCAGACGGACAGGGTGTCGCCGTGGAACGTGGAGATGGTGACCATCTCCTCCTTGCCGTCACCGTCGAGGTCGACCATGCACATGTCGCTCGTAGGCTGGACGACGAGGCAGTCAATCTGCCAGTCCCCACCGTCGGATGCGGGCGGCACGTAGCGGAAGGCACCGGCAGCAGTTCCCACGAGCGCGTAGCTGCGGTCGGGGGCGGTGTAGAAGCCGTGGTTCTGAAGCTGGCAGTTCGCGATGCACGTCAGCTCGAGCTGGTGGTCCTCGTCAAAGTCCTCGAGGTTCTCGGGGAGCTTCGCCGCGTATACGGCACCCGGGGTCTTCCAGTCGTTCTTGAACTCGCGGCAGGCGGACTTGATCGTGCAGGCGATGAGCCACTTCTGCCCGTCGGCACCCTCGAGCACGCCAAAGCGGTGGACGTAGGGAAGGTCGCACAGAACCTGGCGCTTCCAGGAGCCATCGCCCTGACGCGTGTACGTCACGATCTTCGCGTCGTCGCCACCAAAGTTCGGCGAGAAGAACTTGTACGTGCTCATGAGCTGGTCGGTGCGTCCAGGGGTCTGCATGACCGTCATGACGCCGCCGGGGCCGTCACAGACGTTCTCCCTCTGGGTGCCATCGAGCGCGAAGCGACGAATGGGACCGTCCTTCTCGGTTGCGACGACAAAGCTCTTCTCGCCCGCCGCCTCGACCATGCCGATGGCATAGCACTTGACCATGTCGGTAGCGAGCACCTTCTTCTCGAACCTCATTGATAGGCCTCCTCAAGCCTCGATGCGAACGCGATGATTGCGGACGACCTACTTTGCAAACTTCTTATCCAGACCAGCCTCGACGAACTTCTCCTCGATCTCCTTATCAGAGAGGACGTTCTTCAGGGGGATGCAGACGACCTTGCCGGTATCGGCGGCGGACTTGAACATGTTCTCGAAGTTGCGCGGGAAGCAGGCGATGTCAAAGTTGGTTGCCGTGGAGGTTCCCTCCGCAAGCGCGCAGTGGTGAACCTGGGAGACGTCCATGTTGAGCTTCTTGGCGACGCGCTCGACGGTGAGCTGCATCATCAGGGAGGTACCGGAGCCATTAGCGCACGCGCACAGAATCTTTGCTGCCATTTTTACGACCTTTCGCTTTGCGGACGAATGCCGCGTCTTGACTTGAAAGTGGGAGTGCGGCCGACAACCTCAGATCGTGTTGCCGGCCGCTTGGAACCATACGGACCGGAGGGGTAGCTTACTTGCCCTCTGCCTTTGCGACTGCCTGCCTCTCGGCGGCGTCACGGTACTCGGCATACTTCTCGTAGTCCTCGACCTCGAGGAAGTAGGCGGAGTTGCCGTTCTCGTCCTTCGGAGCAGACTTGTACTGAAGCTGCGGGATGACGACGAGGAAGGCGATGACGATGACGGCGCCAATCCAGCCGAGGTACTTCATGATGACCGTGAAGAGCGGCCAGACGGTTGCCCAGTCGAACATGCCGAGGTAGCCACCGAACGCGTACATCTGGACCCAGGAGGCGATGAGAGCAGAGCCGAAGACCTGGCAGAGGCCGCAGATGAACGGGATGATCAGGCAGGCCTTGAGGCCACCCTTGTTGTTCGCGTACACACCGAGGACGGCGTTGTCGAAGAACAGGGGGATGAAGCCGGCGACGACGAGGACGGGGCTCTTCGTGACGAGGAGGATGCCGATCGCGATGAACTGGCCGACGGCACCAGCCATGAAGCCGAGGGTCACGGCGTTGTTGGAGCCGAAGCCGAAGGTGACGGCGCAGTCGACGCCAGGGACGGAGCCCTTGAGGAGCTTGCTGGAGATGCCGGTGAAGGAGACGGTGAGCTCGGCGACGAAAGTGCGGACACCAAGCTGGAGGATGGTCAGGTAGACGGCGAACTGGAAGCAGTTGTAGAGGATGTAGAAGACGAAGCTCTGGCCCTCGACGAGAGCGGCGCTACCGGTGAGGGTACCCTCGCTCGTCAGCTTGATGAGGTAGTCCGGGCCGATGACGATGAAGATGATGCCGAAGAAGAGGGTCATCAGGATCGCCGTGGAGACCATGTTCTCGTTGAACATGGAGAGCCAGCCGGGGAGCTCGATGTCCTCGAGCTTCTTGTCGAAGACGGAGGTCTTGCCGGGGTTCTTGGCGCGACGGACCTCGTCGCGACGGTTCATCCAGCCGGCGGCCTTGGATGCGAGGAAGATACCGAACATCTGCTGGTGGCCGATTGCGAATCCAGCGCCATCCGTAAGCTCCTGGGTCGGCCCGATGGTGAGGTTGGAGCCGACGGCCCAGTACAGGCCAAGGATGATCGTCATGAAGATGAGGGCAGGAACGCCAACGAGGCCGGGGAAGCAGAACATGATGAGCCACAGTGCGGTGGCAGCCTGCTGAACCTGGACGTTGCCGGTGGTGAAGATGGAACGAAGCTTGGTGTGCTTCTTGGCAGCGACCAGAGCGATGTTCAGGATGTAGGCGAAGAGCAGAAGCAGCATGTACTGCGAGATGTTCGCGCCCTTGAGGAACGAGACGTTCGCCAGAGAGAAGTCGCCCGCCTGGGCCGCCTTGACGCCCGCGTCGACGGCGTTGTTGCCGAAGTAGGGGTCGATGACCATTGCGGAGAGGTTGAAGCGACCCTTGAGGCCAACGATGACCGGGCGGAACACGTTAATAAGGCCGCTGGAACCGACGGACAGGATCATGTATCCGACGGAGGCCTTGATGAAGCCAGCGAGGACCTCGTACCATTTCTTGCCAAGCAGTGCGTAGCCAATTACGACGATGATGCCGATGATCCACGCAGGCTGGGACAGGATGGTCTTGGAGAACCAGTTCACTGCTGCCAGCAAAATGTCCATGTACACTCCTTCTAATAATGAACTCCCACGCAGGGGTTGTACTTACTCGTCGCCGACCATCGCGTCGATCTCGAGGAGATCCTCGGGCTTCTCGGCGCTCTTCAGGCACTCGACAACCTCGGGGTTGGACAGGACGGCAGCAAGGTGCTGCATGTTCTGCAGATGGGAATCCGCGTCGACATCACTGAGCGTGAAGAAGACCGTCGCGGTGGTGTCGGAATCGTCCTCGGCGCCAAAGTGGACCGGCTCCTTCACGTGCATGAAGCTGATGGCCTCACGGTTGGTTCCGACGGCACCCTCGACCGCGTGCGGCATCGCGACGCCCGGCAGCAGGACGATGTAGGGTCCGTGCTTCTCGACGTTCTCGATCAGGCAGTCGGCGTACTCGGGCTCGACGCTGCCATCGGCCAGCAGGGGATCGATGCACTTGCGAAGGGCCTCCTGCCAGCTCATCGGCTCGTCCACGAAGTTGTAGTGCTTGAGCTCAAACAACTGACGAAGTAGCATGTGTTTCACCTCCTCCGCTTGTGCTCGCGGTGATGCCGGCCCAACGTTTAGACCGACCTTCCGGGCCGCTCGCCTCCTCTCTGCGAGCCATCCCCTGGAGGTGCTCCCACCTCCGATTTCGAGATGAGTATTACTCCGGTTCATTTTTGTTATGAACGGTTAACTATTTCGTATTTAACGATATTAGAGATTGAATTGAACGTTATGTGTATTTATTTGAACGTTCATTTTTCATCTTAAGCCCACGTATCGGTGACCATAGAATGAGCACATGAACGTACGAACGTAGCTTTATTTGTTTTTTATCGTCCGCGAACGGTAGTATTTCTCGGGTGAACGGTAGAAAGGGCCTTACATGGGCACATCAAGAAGCCTTGTCGAGAGTCGGCGTGCCGAGATTGTCGAGACGCTGAGCGGACGAGGCAACACCAAGGTGACGGAACTCGCGGAGGAGTTCGGGGTTTCGACGCTCACCATACGGCGCGACCTTGACTTCTTGGTCGAGAAGGGCCTGGTTCGCAGGCTGCACGGCTCCGTTGAGCTCATAGACCCCCTCGGCAGCCCCATCAGCTCCTCGGCAATCCTCGCGAAGCGAAGCATCGCCGAGGAAGCGGCGCGCTTCGTGGAGGACGGCGACACGGTCTTCATCAACACGAGCTCCACCGCGCTCTCCGTGATCGAGCACATCACGAGCCAGAACGTGACGGTCGTCACAAACAACGGCAAGGCGCTGCAGCTCACCCCTCCCCCAGGCGTTTCGGTCATCCTCACCGGAGGCGAGATTCGCCAGCCCAAGTGGTCGATGTCGGGAGAGTTCGCCCTCTCCACCGTCAAGCACATAAACGCCGCCAAGGCCATCCTCGGCTGCTCCGGCTTCTCCGCGGACCGCGGCATCACCACGCTCGTCTCGCACGAGACAAGCATCAACTCGCTCATGCTGGAGCATTCGGACGCACATATATTAGTTGCGGATTGCACGAAGATCGGAACGAACTCGAGCTTCCGCTACGGCAGCGCCGCTCAGGTGGACATCCTCGTGACGGACGAAAACTCCGACGAGGAAGAGATCGTGCGCCTGAAGAGGGCCGGCATGCGCAAGGTGGTGTACCCAGGCGATAAGTAGTCCTTCTCGCCCAAGGCGGTCCCTCTCCCCTGGGGCGCTTTGTGTCAACCTATTTCTTTACCGGGTTTCGCCAGCGGTGACAGTCGGGCAGCGATGTCGAAGACTGGGCATGCTGACGCGCGGCCCCTGTACAATGG
>CACWMM010000011.1:0-64926 GCA_902761955.1 uncultured Olsenella sp.
GCCTTGGACGAGAAGGGCACGGTCCTGCTGGCCCGGGGGTTGAGCTCGATCACGAACACCTGCTCGTCCTTGACGGCGTACTGCACGTTGAGCGGCCCGACGATCCCGACGGCGAGTGCGAGCTGGCGCGTGATCTGCCGGACGCGCGCAACGATGGCGTCCGAGAGCGAGAAGCACGGGTAGCAGCACGCGGAGTCGCCGGAGTGGATGCCGCACTCCTCGATGTGCTCCAACACGGAGCCAACGTAGCACTCGTCGCCGTCCGCGAGCGCGTCCACGTCCAGCTCGATGGCGTCCTCCAGGAAGGCGTCCAGGTAGACGGGGTGGTCGGGCGACACGTGCGCCGCGGCGGCCATGTACGTGGACAGGTCGTCGTCGCCGTACACGATGGCCATGCCGCGCCCGCCCAGCACGTAGCTCGGCCGCACGAGCAGCGGAAAGCCAAGGCTGCGGGCGACGCTTCTGGCCTCGTCCACGGTCTGGGCCGTGGAGCTGGGCGGGTAGGCGACGCCCAGCCTGTCGAGCAGCCGGCTGAAGCGGTCGCGGTCCTCCGCCAGGTCTATGGCGTCCGGCTGGGTGCCCATGATGGGCACGCCCGCCGCCTTCAGCCTGTGGGCGAGGTTGATGGGCGTCTGGCCGCCGAGCGTGACGATCACGCCCCGCGGCCGCTCAACCTCCACCACGTTCATGACGTCCTCGAACGTGAGCGGCTCGAAGTACAGGCGGTCCGACGTGTCGTAGTCCGTCGAGACGGTCTCGGGGTTGCAGTTCACCATCACGGTCTCGAACCCGCGCTCGCGCAGCGCCGCGCTCGCGTGCACGCAGCAGTAGTCGAACTCGATGCCCTGGCCAATGCGGTTGGGCCCGGCGGAGAGGATCATCACGCGCGGCTTCGCGCCCTCGGCGTGCTCGCCCGCGGGCGCCGCACCCAGCACGGGCGCGGCCTCGTACGTGAGGTAGTGGTAGTCCGTCCGCGCGGCAAACTCGCCCGCACACGTGTCCACCGTCTTCACGACGGATCGCACGCCCTCCACCTCGCGCAGCGCGCGCACCACCTCGGCGCTCGAGCCCGTGAGCCACGCGATCTGCTCGTCGGAAAAGCCCATCTGCTTCGCGGCGAGCATCGTGGGCGCGCCCAGTCCCGCCAGGCCAAGCTCGCGTATGCGCCCGCCCGCGGCGACGGTGTCGCGGATCCTCCCCAGGAACCACGCGTCGATGCCGCTCAGGGCGTGCACGCGCGCCACGTCCCAGCCGCGGCGCAACGCCTCGGCTACGTGGAATATGCGCTGTGGCGTGGGGGTGGAAACGCGCTCCTCCAGGTCCTTCTCGCCCAGCGCGGAAAGGTCGTCCACGCCGTCCATGCCCAGGCCGGCGCGCCCCTGCTCCAGCGAGCGCAGCGCCTTCTGCAGCGCCTCCTCGAACGTGCGGCCGATGGCCATGACCTCGCCCACGCTCTTCATGCGCGTGGTGAGCGAGCGTGTATCCCACGGCGAGAAGAGCAGCGGCCTTCGCTATGGGGAACCCCGTCGCCTTCGAGGCGAGGGCCGAGCTCCTGCTCACGCGCGGGTTCATCTCGATCACGATCACGCGGCCGTCCGTGGGGTTCACGGCAAACTGCACGTTGGAGCCGCCGGTGGCCACGCCCACCTTCTCCAGGATCGCGAGCGAGTAGTCGCGCAGGCGCTGCAGCTCCGCGTCGGAAAGCGTCTGGGCGGGCGCGACCGTTATGGAGTCGCCCGTGTGCACGCCCATGGGGTCGAGGTTCTCGATGGAGCAGATCACGATGCCGTTGCCCTGGGCGTCGCGCATCACCTCCATCTCGATCTCCTTCCAGCCCGCGATGGAGCGCTCCACCAGCACCTCGTGCTCCGGGCTGAGCGAGAGCCCCTGCCCGGCGATGAGCTCGAGCTCGCCCTCGTCGTGCGCCACGCCGCCGCCGGCGCCGCCCAGCGTGAAGCTCGGCCTGATGACGACGGGGTAGCCCAGGCGCCCCGCCACGGCGCGGGCATCGTCCAGGCTGTGAGCAAATCCGGAGTCCGCCACCTCCAGCCCCAGCTCGCCCATGGCCTTCGCAAACAGCTCGCGGTCCTCGCCCACGCGGATGGAGTCCAGGTCGCAGCCAATGACCTCCACGCCGCACTCGTCCAGCACGCCGGACTCCCCCAGCGCGATCGCGCAGTTCAGCGCCGTCTGGCCGCCCATGTTGGGAAGTATGGCGTCCGGCCGCTCCTGGCGGATGACCCTGCCCACGGCCTCCGCCGTGAGCGGCTCCACGTACGTGCGGTCCGCGGTCTCCGGGTCCGTCATGATGGTCGCCGGGTTCGAGTTCACCAGCACCACCTCGTAGCCCGCCTCGCGCAGCGCGCGGCACGCCTGGGTGCCGGAGTAGTCAAACTCGCAGGCCTGGCCGATCACGATGGGGCCGGAGCCTATTATCAGAATCTTGTGCAAGTCATCACGCCTCGGCATCAGAAGCGCCTCCCCTCGCGCACGTCGATGTCAAGGCAGTCGGGGTCGCCTGCCATGAGCCGTGCGAACGACGTGAACAGGTACGCGGAGTCATGCGGCCCCGGGCACGCCTCCGGGTGGTACTGGACCGAGAACGCGGGCACGTCCAGAAACTGCACGCCCTCCGGCGTCCCGTCGTTCAGGTTCACGTGCGTCAGCCTCACGCGGCCAAAGCGCTCGTTCATGACCACGGGCGCCACGTGGCGCTCGCTCCATGCGCGCAGGTCGCGCTCGTGCTCCGCAAAGCCGCCGGACTCCTCAGGCACGATGCTCCCCAAGGACTCGAACACCAGCCCATAGTTGTGGTTCTGGGCCGTAATCTCGACCCTGCCGGTCAGCAGGTTCATCACGGGCTCGTTTCCGCCATGGTGCCCAAACGGCAGCTTCTCGATCGTCGCGCCCGCCGCAAGGGCCATCAGCTGGTTGCCCAGGCAGATGCCAAACACCGGCACCTTCCCCATCAGCTCGCGCGCCGCCTGCGCGGTCGCCTCAACCTGGGTGGGGTCGCCCGGCCCGTTCGAGAAGAACACGCCATCCGGCGCCGCGCCGTCCTGCCCAAGCGCAAGCACGCGCCTGGCCGGCGTGTCCCACGGCACCACGACCGTCTCGCACCCCACGGCGGCGAGTCCGTCCGCGATGCCGCGCTTTTCTCCGCAGTCGTACGCCACCACGCGGAAGCGCCGCTCCCCCGCCGCAGGCACCACGTACTCCTGCGCGGTCGATACGTCCGGCACGAAGTTGTGGCTCGATATCCCGGGTGCCTTGCACACGCGCTCCACAAGGCTCCTGGGGTCAAGGTCCTCCGTCGATATCGCGGCGCGCATGGCGCCCGCCGAGCGTATGCGCAACGTGAGCGCGCGGGTGTCCACGCCCTCGATCGCGACGACACCGCCCTTGCGCAGCAGGTCCGTAAGGCTGCCCTCGCTCTGCCAGTTGCTGGGCTCGCGGCACATGTCGCGCACCACCAGGCCAGACAGCGCAAGCCCGCAGGACTGCATGGCGGCGGCGCTCACGCCGTAGTTTCCCACCTGCGGATACGTGAGCGTCACGATCTGCCCCGCGTAGCTGGGGTCGCTCACGATCTCCTGGTAGCCCGCCATCGAAGTGTTGAACACGATCTCCCCAAAGGCCTCTCCCCCGGCGCCGGCGCTCCAGCCCCTATACACCGTGCCGTCCTCAAGCGCCAGAAGCGCCTCGACTGGCCGTTCCCTGCTCACAAGTGGGTTCATGCGACCATCCTCTCCGTGCAGCGCGCCAAAAAGAGGGACCCCACCCCTGGCGGAATCCCGAATCATCACCTTGGCGCTTGGTCATCCTTTACGGTATCTCCGTACCGTCCTTAAAGGTTGTTTCGCATTGTAGATGGTCCGATATGCGTTTTAGTATCTATTTGTCGTCCTGTTTATAATCCTGTTACAAAGCAACCGAGAAAAGCCAAGAGGCGGGACCGGACGCATGCCCGATCCCGCCTCTCTCATGTGCTCGCAGACCCAGGTCGCCCAAAGGCGCCCACGCCGCAAAAAGCCGCTTTCCGCTAGCAGATGCCCTGCGCCATCATCGCGTCCGCGACCTTGAGGAAGCCCGCGATGTTCGCGCCAAACACCAGGTCGCCCTCGTGGCCGTACTCCTTGGCCGCGCCGGACGCAGCCGCGTAGATGGAGTCCATGATGCCGTGGAGCTTCTCGTCGACCTCGTCGAAGGACCAGGAGAGGTGCTCGTGGTTCTGGGACATCTCCAGACCGGACGTCGCGACGCCGCCGGCGTTCGCGGCCTTGCCGGGCGCGAAGTACACGCCGTTGGCCATCACGTACTCGGTCGCCTCGGTCGAGGTGGGCATGTTCGCGCCCTCGACCACGTACTTGCAGCCGCCCGCGACGAGCTTCTTGGCGTCGTCGAGCTCGAGCTCGTTCTGCGTGGCGCACGGCATGGCGATGTCGCACTTCTCGCCCCAGGGGCGCTCGCCCTCGTGATAGGTTGCGCCGGCCTTGCGCTCCGCGTACTCCTTGATGCGGCCGCGCTCGACCTGCTTGATCTGGCACAGCAGGTCGAAGTCGATGCCCTCGGGGTCATACACGTAGCCGTTGGAGTCGGAGCAGGTCACGACCTTGCCGCCAAGCTGCTCGGCCTTCTGGATGGCATACTGCGCAACGTTGCCGGAGCCAGATACCACGATGGTCTTGCCGTCGATGGAGTCGCCCTTCTCCTTCAGCATGTCCAGGAGGAAGTAGGCGGCACCGTAGCCGGTGGCCTCCGGACGCGCGAGGGATCCGCCGTAAGAGAGGCCCTTGCCCGTGAGGACGGACTGCCAGGAGTTGGTGAGGCGCTTGTACTGGCCAAACATGTAGCCGATCTCGCGGGCGCCCGTGCCGATGTCACCGGCGGGGACGTCGGTGTCCGGGCCAATGTGCTTGACGAGCTCCGTCATGAAGGACTGGCAGAAGCGCATGACCTCGTTGTCGGACTTGCCCTTGGGATCGAAGTCCGAGCCGCCCTTCGCGCCGCCCATGGGAAGGGTGGTGAGGGAGTTCTTGAAGACCTGCTCGAAGCCCAGGAACTTGAGGATGGAGAGGTTCACGCTGGGGTGCAGGCGCAGGCCGCCCTTGTAGGGCCCGATCGCGGAGTTGAACTGGATGCGGTAGCCGCGGTTTACCTGCACCTTGCCGGAATCGTCAACCCAGGGCACGCGGAAGATCACGATGCGCTCGGGCTCTACGAGGCGCTCGAGGAGGCCGGCCTTCTCGTACTCGGGGTGCCTGTCGAGGGCAGGCTGCAGGGTGGTCAGGACCTCCTTCGCGGCCTGGATGAACTCAGGCTGGTCAGAGTAGCGCTGTTCCAGATCGGCAATCACTCGCTCGGAATAGTTCATGTGCTAATCTCCTCTCCGTCCACCCATGGGCAGACGACGCTTACGAGACATCGTAACCGGTGCAAAATCAGAATAGTTATTTCATGGGTTCGAAACGGTTTCGCGCGGTTTCGCGTAACAGAATGTACACGCAGGCGCAATTGCGGCCAACGCACTGCCCATTTTGGCCCGCCGCGCCACAGCACCCCACGCGCTCAGCACGCCTGCCACGTCGAAGGTTGTCTTCCAATGTAGTTGCAAGATGCATAAATGCACAGGCGAGAAGTGCCGCACCTTGCGAGAAGAGCCACGCCTTTCTCGCATCGCATTCGGAAAGACCGATGGTCTAGATTCCCCGGCGAAGACCGATGCGACGCATACCAGAATGGACAATCGCCCACCGGCCCGCTTGCGCACTTGCCACAAGCGCGGTCAACGCAAGCTTACTCGGCGACGAGCCCCATCTCCTCCAGGCCGCGCGCTATCGCTGCGCGCATGAGCGCTTGGGCCTCCTCGACGTTGTCAGCCTCAACGTGCACCTCTACGTTCTCCATGCCGCATCACCTCGGGCAAATGGTCGCGGCTCGGCAACGCGGCACGAAGAAGGCCCCCGCCGTCGTGGCGAGGGCCTGAAGCGCGAGCATATTCTTGGACTGGCTAGGAGCGCGCGGCCTCCTCGGATGCGAAGCGCTCCATTATCTTCTGCTCACAGAATTCGTCGTCGTCCGCCTTAGCTCCGTAGGTGCGATAGAGGGACACGCAATATAGGGCCTCCTGGTGGAACAGCTCACGGTCGCCTGTCGAAAGCTTGCCAAGTTCCATGTCGAGGAGGACGTTATACCCGTCATCAGGTGTACTCGGGACCATCTTCGAGACATCAGCGTAGACGCTCAACTCTTACCCCCAGTACGCTCTCGTAGGACGAAAACAGCCCGCTTTCGTCGCCACTGTATGCCTTCATAAGACGGCTAACTCTATCGGCCGTAAGTGCATTATACCCGCCTATTGGCTCCCCAACCTGCTCGAACCTGAGAATCGAGCCGTCGTGGCACGCTATTACGCCGAACCCTGCCCCATTATTGCGAAGGCTGTTGATGTCTGCCACCGACGGAGCGCCGCCGTTCGGAGTTGAACGGCAAGACGGAAACGTGCCGTCGTTCAACTAAATATGGCTTGTTCGCGCCAACCTTCTGGGTATCATCATCGATGAGATAGGGCATCGGAAAGCTTGCGACCGAAGGGGGCGACATCATGGATTTCTACGGCGTATGCATCCTGATTCTTGTGCTCTATGGCATCGGCCTTCTTATCGGACTGATCCAGGCTGCGGCAAACTCTCGCGCACGCGAACGTCAGAAGATGACGCCAGAGGAGCGCGCCAAGGCGGAAAGGCATGACGAGGACTACTATCTCATGATGGCTACTCACGAGTACATGACGAATCATCATCACTAGTCATCACGGCACGTAGACGTCCCCCAAAATCCAACTAGTTGTGCCGATTGTTAGATCGACGGTTGCCCAAACCGGCTCAGTACCCTATACTTTCAGAGCGGCTCCGGGGTGTGGCGCAGTTTGGTAGCGCATCTGCTTTGGGAGCAGAGGGTCGCTGGTTCGAATCCAGTCACCCCGACCATATGCGGCGGTAGTTCAATTGGTAGAGCAGCAGCCTTCCAAGCTGCCTGTTGCGGGTTCGAGTCCCGTCCGCCGCTCCATTGCGCACCGCCCACCGCGCGACGCTGCATCCCCGTCCCGTTCTCTGCCGCCAGCGCATGCCAATGGCGCTAGATTGTTTACAAGGCGATGGATGGGAGTCGAACCAGCATGAACGAAGGCCTTGGCAGGACGCTCGTGATAGCGAACCCCGCGGCGCACAGCGGCGACGGAGCCGCGGCCGCCGAGCGCGTGGACAGGTTCTTCTCGTCCCATGCGAACGCGACAGACGACTTCGAGCTTCGCCTTACCCAGGCACCGGGAGACGGTATGCGGATGGCGCGGGAGTTCGCTGACTTCGACACGATCGTCGCGCTTGGTGGTGATGGCATCATCCACGAGGTCGCAAACGGCCTCATGGCCGTGGCATCACGCGAGCGGCCGGCGCTCGCCGTCGTCCCCGTCGGCTCGGGAAACGACTTCGCGCGCACCATCGGTGCTGCCACGAACGACCCCTGCACCGCCCTTGGGCAGATCCTGCGCGGGCGCAGGCGCGAGCTTGACCTCGGCCACGTCGCAAGTGACGCCGGCGAGTCCGCCTACTTCGTGCAGACGCTCTCGTTTGGGCTCGATGCCGCCATCGCGCTCGACACGACCGACCGCCGCGCAGCGCAGACGCGCCAGAAGGGCTCCGGGCTGTTCGCGACGTCTGGCGTCAAGATCCTCTCCACGGTCAGGGGTGAGGCCTCCGGCTATCCCTCGCGCGTCACCATGGACGGCGAGAAGGACGTCCGCCTGAACTCGATCGTGTTTGCCGTGCAGAACGGCCCAGCCTCGACCTTTGCTACAACGTGAGCGTGCCCGCCCTGCCCCATGTCCTCGCGCTGTTTGCCCTTGCACGCACGGGCAGGCACGTGGGGTCGCGCGCCATCGCCACAAGGAGGGTCGGGCACCTTCACATAGAGTTCCTGGAGAGCGAGCCGCCGTGCCAGGCGGACGGCGAGCCGCTCCATGGGCGCACGTACGAAGTCGAGGTGCGGCCGCGCTCCCTCACACTCATAGCGCCCTCACGCTCATAGCACCCGCGTGGTAGACGGCTGGCCATAGGAGCCTATCTACCGCTTTCGCCTGCGCTGACGCCTTCAGACCCCAAAGACTTCCATACAAAAGGGGACGCCCTTTCGGACGTCCCCCTTGGTTGCGTTAGAGCCTGCAGCCTCGCTCTGCCTACTTCTGGGCGGCCTGGAGCATGACCTTGACCTCGGTGGCGGTCTTCAGCTTCATGACCTTCTCGGTCAGGGCGTCGGCCTCCTCCTTCGTCCACTCGGAGATGATCTTGCGGGTGCGCAGAATCGACGGTGCGGACACGGAGAACTCGTTCAGGCCGAAGGACAGCAGCACCGGGATGAGCAGCGGGTCAGCCGCGGCCTCGCCGCACATACCGACCATGATGCCCTTCTCGCGGCCGGACTCGATGATCCTCTTCAGCGAGCGCAGGACGGCCGGCTGGTACACGGTGTACAGGTACGAGACGCGGTCGTTGCCGCGGTCGGCGCACATGGTGTAGCCAATGAGGTCGTTCGTGCCGATGGAGAAGAAGTCGCACTCCTCCGCAAGGTCGTCGGCGATGAGGGACGCGGCAGGCGTCTCGATCATGGTACCGACCTCGATGTCCTTGTTGTACGCGACGCCGCGCTCGTCCAGCTCCTTCTTGCACTCCTCGACGAGTGCCTTCGCCTGACGGACCTCGTCCAGGGTGGTGACGAGCGGCAGCATGATCTTCACGTCACCAAACGCGGAGGCGCGAAGCAGCGCGGTCAGCTGGACCTTGTACTGCTCGGGGTTGTTCAGGCAGTAGCGGACGGCACGGAAGCCCATGAAGGGGTTCTCTTCCTTCTTCAGGTTGAGATACGGGATCTCCTTGTCGCCGCCCACGTCGAGCGTGCGGATAATGACCGGCTCGTCCTTCATGCGCAGGGCGACCTTCTGGTACGCGGCAAACTGCTCGTCCTCGGTCGGAAGCTCCTTCGCGTCCATGAACAGGAACTCAGAGCGGAAGAGGCCAACGCCCTCCGCGTCGTGCTCCGCCGCCACGTTCGCGTCGTCCGGATTGCCGATGTTCGCGACGAGAAGGACCTTCTCGCCGTCGCCGGTGACCGTTTCCTTGCCGCGATAGGCCTCAAGGGCGGCCTTCTCCTCGGCGTAGGACTTCGCCTTGGCGCGATAAGCCTCGAGGACGTCGTCCTCCGGGTTGTTGATGACCTTGCCGAGGGTGCCGTCGACGATGACCATCTCGCCAGACTTGATGTTCTTCGTGGCGTCCGCGACGGAAAGGACTGCGGGGATCTCGAGCGCACGGGCGATAATGGCGGAGTGGGAGGTGCGGCCACCGGTCTCGGTGACGATGCCGGCAACGTTCTCCTTGTCGATGTCGGCGGTCATCGAGGGCGTGAGCTCCTCGACGACGACGATGGAGTTCTCCGGGAGGGACGAAAGGTCGACGACCTGCTTGCCAAGGAGGTCGGCCAGAAGGCCGGTCTTGACGTCGGCCACGTCGGCCGCGCGCTCGCGGAAGAGCTCGTCGTCCATGTTGGAGAACATGTTGAAGTACATGTCGTAGGCCTCGCTCACGGCCTGCTCGGCGCACATGCCGGAATCGATGGACCCGTTCACCATGTCCTTGATTCCCTCGTCCTCGGCGAACTCGATGTGCGCGCCCATGATGGCGGCAGCCTCCTCGCCCACCGACTGCTTCATGCGCTCGATCTGCATGTTCGTCTGCTCGATGAACTTCGCGAGAGCCTCGTTGTAGCGGGCCTTCTCGGCCTCCGGATCCTCGGGCTTCGTCGGGGTGAAGGACAGGTCGGGTGCGACCGCAACCTGCGCGACACCAATGCCGTAGCCGTCAGAAGCATTTACGCCTTCGAACATCTAAACCTCCCATTTGCATTGCCAGGTATCCCATGCACCTATACGTCTGGCGGGAGCTCCCCCTTTGCCCCCGCCAGATAACATGGCTCTTCTCGCGCTACTTGCCCTGCTTCGCGATGATCTCGTTCAGGTTCTGGTAGACGCGGTCGATCGTCGCGCGCTTCGCGATGCCCTTGCTCGCCGCGGTCGCTGTGCCGCAGGCGGAAGCGAAGCGGAGCGCGGTCTCGTAGTCCGCGCCCTCCTGCACCTTGGCCACGAAGCCGGCGACCATGGAGTCGCCAGCGCCGGTCGCGTTGACCAGGCGGATCTTCGCGGTCGGGACGGTGTGGACCTCGCCCTTCTCGTCGTACAGAAGCGAGCCGTGGCCGCCGCAAGACACGATGACGTTGCGGGCGCCGCGCTCGTGCAGCTCCTTCGCGAAGGGGATGCACTCCTCCGGGGTCTCGGGACGCGCGTCGAAGATGCGTCCGACCTCGTGGTTGTTGGGCTTGATGAGGAACGGCTCGTCCTCGAGGGACTCCAGCAGCAGCTGGCCGGGGGCGTCCACGACGAAGCGGATGCCGCGGCCCTTCAGCCTCTTCATGATGATGCTGTACATGTCCTCGGGAAGCGACTTTGGGATGGAGCCGGTCAGGACCAGCGTGTCGCCCTCGCCAATGTAGTCGATGCGCTCGAGCAGCTCGTCGACCTTCTTCTCGGAGATCTTGGGGCCCATGCCGTTGACCATCGTCATGACGATGCCGTTCAGCTTTACGTTGATGCGGGTGAAGCCCTTGTCCAGACGCACGAAGTTGGACGAGATGCCGTTCTTCTGGAGCGTCTTGACCAAATAGTCGCCAGTGAAGCCGGCCACAATGCCGAAGGCGACGTTGATTACCTTAAGCTCGTTGAGCAGAGTTGAAACATTGATACCATTTCCGCCACAGTACAGCTCCTCGCTCGAGGACCTGTTCGTGAAGCCCATGTCAAGCGTCAGCGGATGCATGACATAGTCAATAGCCGGGTTCAAAGTTACGGTGTAAATCAACGTAGGCTCCTTCCAGCACACAATTTGGCTACATTATGACTCAAACGACCTGCCCCGACATCGTGAAAAAAGCTAAAACCCTACATCACATTCAACAATAGGCCAGAAACGTCGCGTTTTCGCCAATATCTCGCAAACAGCTGCCATGAATCGGAGAAGGGCATGTACACGGACTAGTGGTCAACTCGGCAGACGCCGCCCACATGTTGCGGCACGCGCCGTGCCCCTCTGGTGGCCTTCCCACGCCCTTCTCGCCCACGTTCTTGACGATTGAGCCGGCCGCGCGCGCCCACTTCGTGCTACTATCGACTACGCGCTCCCTTAGCTCAGCTGGATAGAGCATCGGTCTTCTAAACCGCAGGTCAGGCGTTCGAATCGCCTAGGGAGCACCAGAATGCGACGGCAGGCCGGCGCCATGTGGCGCCCGACCTGCTTTTTTGTTGCCGCCGTACCGGCACCTGCAGACAAACTGCAGACAAGTCGGTCGCCAGCCGCGCCGCGAGGTGCGACGCGCGCTACGCCAGGCCGCGCTCCACGGCGGCAAGCGCCCCTATGATCGTCTTTCCGTCCTGTATGAGGCCGGCGCGCGCTGCCGCGACCACGTCCCTCACGGGGAGCCACACCACATCCACGAACTCGCCGCTGTCCGGCCGCGCCGTCCCGGCGGAGAGCCCGTGCGCCAGAAAGACGCTCGTGGCCTCGTTCGTAAACCCGATCGAGCCGGCCGCCCGCGCGACGAACTCGAGCCTTTGCGCCACGAGGCCCGTCTCCTCCGCAAGCTCGCGCGCGGCGCAGTGCGCGGGGTCCTCCCCCGCGTCCAGCTTGCCGGCGGGAATCTCCAGGCTCATGCGGCCCATGGCCACGCGGTACTGCCGCACCAGGCACATCCTGCCGTCGCGCACGGCGCACACCCCCGCGCCCCCGTTGTGCCACACGACCTCGCGGTACCCCGTCGTTCCGTCGGGAAGCGCAACGTCGAGCGTCCGCACGCGGAAGATCTTCCCGTCCCACACGCGCGTCTCGCCCACGACGCGCTCCACCAGGCGCGCGTCGTCGCGCAGGAGCTCGCGGATGCGCTCGAGACCGTCCGGCGACCCTGCCGCCGCGCCGCCGCAGGCGCCATCCGCGCCGCCGCGGGCATCTTGCGGCCGGCCGCCCTCGTTCTTCTCGCCGTCCATTCAGGCTCCTCCCTCGTCGCAACGCCACTGGCCGTCGCTCAATGGTATCGCCTGAGGGGCGCGCCGACGTGGGTTTATTTGGTAGATGCACCGCCGACGGAATCGTGGATGCCGTTTGCGGATACGATGCCAACGCATCATTTACAGATTTGATTGGAAGTGCATATTGGCAGACCGCCATCACCACAAGAAGGACCGCGCAGGCGCGGCCGCCGCTCGCGCGTCGCAGGAGGCGCCCGCGGGCGAGAAGACCCTGGCCTTTGATCAGCTTGGCCTGAGCCGGGAGGTGCTGGACGCCGTGGCCGAGATTGGCCACACGCAGCCTACCCCCGTGCAGGCGCAGGCCATCCCCCTCGTGCTTGCGGGCAAGGACGTGCTGGCCGCGGCGCAGACCGGCACCGGCAAGACGGAGGCGTTCCTGCTTCCCACGCTCAGCCGCCTGGGGCACGCCGGCGCGGGCGAGGGGCCGCTCATGCTGGTCATCACGCCCACGCGCGAGCTTGCCCAGCAGATAGACGACGTAGCGGGCACCATCTGCGCACACACGGGGCACCGCACCGTGACGCTGGTGGGCGGCGTCGCATACGAGCCCCAGTACCAGGCGCTGGCGCGCGGCTGCG
Organism: uncultured Olsenella sp.; assembly: GCA_902761955.1. GTDB lineage: Bacteria > Actinomycetota > Coriobacteriia > Coriobacteriales > Atopobiaceae > Parafannyhessea. The sequence continues at coordinate 12,763 of CACWMM010000011.1, forward strand.
ACGTGCTGGTAGCGACGCCGGGCCGCCTGCAGGACCTTCTGGACTCCGGCCACGCGAGCATCGACCAGGTGGGCGTGCTCGTGCTGGACGAGGCGGACCGCATGCTGGACATGGGCTTTCTGCCGGCCGTGAAGAAGATCGTTGCCCGCACGCCGTCCGAGCGGCAGACCTTGCTCTTCTCGGCCACGCTGGACGACGACGCCATCGCAATCACGCGCTCGCTGGTGCGCGACCCTGCCCACGTGAAGATCGCTCGCAAGGGTACGCCGGCGCAGACGATCGAGCAGTTTGTGCTGGGCGTCTCGCCAGAGGCGAAGAACGCCGTGCTCGCGGAGGTGCTGCGCCGCGAGGGCGCCGAGCGCGTCATCGTGTTCACGCGCGGCAAGCACCGCGCGGACGCCATCTGCCGCAAGCTGCGCAAGGCGGGCTTTGCGTGCGCGCCCATCCACGGCAACCGCACGCAGCGCCAGCGCGAGAACGCGCTGCGGAGCTTCCGCGAGGGCGCGGTCGACGTGCTGGTGGCGACGGACGTCCTTGCGCGCGGCATCGACATCCCGGACGTGCGCTACGTGGTGAACTTCGACGTGCCCGGCGACGCGGAGGACTACATCCACCGCATTGGCCGCACCGGGCGCGCCGGCGAGTCCGGCTGGGCGCTGACCTTCGTGACGGAGGACGACTACCTGGAGCTTCGCGACGCGGAGGCGCTCATGGGAAAGGTCGTGCCCGACTACCCGCGCGCCGAGGGCATCGACCTGGGCGCGGAGCCGCTGCGGCTTGACCCGGCGCGCGACCCGCGCCAGAAGCTCCCCGGCAAGAAGGCCCGCAAGAAGATGGCCGAGGAGCGCGCCGCCCGCCGCGAGGCGCGACGCGCTGCCGGCGAGCAGGCGGCCGAGTCGCTCGGCGCGCAGGTCAAGGCCGCGAAGCCGAAGGGCACCAGGTCCAAGGGCGCCAGGCACGCGAAGGGCGACGCCGCCGCACAGCCGAGGGCCGCGAAGGCGAAGGGCACGGCGCTGAAGGCCGCGAAGGCCGCGCGCACGCCCTGGAAGCCGAGGCGCCGGAACGCCCCGCGCGACGAGGCGATGCCCTATGGCTCCAGCGACAAGCCAAAGCGCTCTGCCGCGAAGAAGCTGAGCCGCCATCCCGGCGACCGCAGCGGCAGGCGCGGCTAGCGCGCGGCCGATAGCGCCAGGGGCCGCCCACTATCTGACAGGAGCGCGACCTGTCAGATAGTTGGAATCCTGCGGACCTCACTACCTGACAGTTGTTCGATCTGTCAGGTAGTGAGGGACATACGGCCTCGGTTGCCTCGAAATCAACCCACTAACTGACAGAAGTGTGACCTGTCAGTTAGTGGGGGCAGAAGGCTCACCACTATCTGACAGAAGCGTGACCTGTCAGTTAGTGATGCGCAAAGGGGCCCTGGAGCCCGAAAAGCCCGCCACTTTCCGACAGAAGCGCGACCTGTCAGAAAGTGGTGGGCTTGTGCCATCGGAAACGCGCGTAGTCGCGGCCTCGCCCGCGCGAGCGGACCGGCCGGACCCGCGGCTACTCGTCCACCAGGTACGTGGCGCAGTTCAGCGGCGTCTCGTAGCAGTCCACCTGGCTCACGGGCAGCCCGCGGCCAACGAGGACCTCCGCGAAGTTGCGCGCGAGGTTCTCCGCCGTGGTGCGAAACGGCAGCATCTTGAGGGTGAAGCCCTCACGCTGCAGGCACGCGACGGTCTCCGGCGCCAGCGAGCCCTCCTCCACCAGGAACATGTGGTCGAAGCGCGCAACCTCCTCGCGCACGATGCGCTTGAACTCGCCAAAGTCCAGCACCATGTCGCGCCCGGTCCCGTCAGTGCCAAGCGAGGCCTGCCTGATGTAGACCACCACGCGCCAGCGATGGCCGTGGAGGTTCTCGCATTTGCCGTGGTAGTCCGTCAGAAAGTGGGCGCCGTCGAAGCTTGCCTCGGTCTTCAGCTGGTACACGCTAGTTCCTCCCGTCGTCCGCGACATTGTCGGATTCGTCCGCGGCATCGTCAAATATCTGCACCCTGGGGTGGTGGTCCGGCGCGACGTGAGGCCGCACGGGGCCGGCCGCGTTCTGAACGCCCGGCCTGAGCAGCGCCGCGACCTCGCCGGCCGTGGTGATCGACCCGCATGCGACGTACGACGTGCCCGTCAGGGCGTCCGTCGCCTCGCGCACGGACGAGAAGACCGCGTCCGGCCGCTTGCCGCACTCCTCGAAGACGCGGGCAAGGTCCTGGGCCGAAAGCGCGCGGTCCGAGGCGGTCTGCGTCACGTACACGCGCGGGAACTCCGGCGCGAGCAGGCCCACGATGCCCTTGACGTCCTTGTCCGCGAGCACGGCGCACAAAAGCGCCGGGCGCGTGGCCACGTTGGCATCCACGCCGCGCACGGCCGTGAGGAACGTCTGGACGCTCTGCGGGTTGTGGCACGCGTCGATGAGCACGGGCGGGTCCGGCACCACCAGGTCGAAGCGGCCGGGCGTCGGACACGTCACGAGGGACTGGAACAGCGCGTCGCCATCGAGCGGGCGCCCGAGGAACTGTTGCGCCAACGTGACGGCACACGCGAGGTTCGCGGCCTGGTACGCGGGCTTCAGCACGGAGAGCTCGCGGTATTCGCGGCCGCCCGCGCCCGGCGTCCGGACGTCCACCATAAGCGGCGCGCCTATGCGGTCCGGACGCCGCGTTATGCGATACGTTGCATGCGGCAGCCCCTCGTGCGCGCGCGGGGTGCCGGGATGCATCTCGCCCGCGGCGTCCGAGGGGTCGGCCGGCCTCAAGAGCACGGGCGTGACGCCCTGCCCCGCGCAGCGGGCGAGAAACACGTCCTCCACGCTGTCCGGCGTCGCCGTGCCAACACCCAGCACGCAGGTGCGCCCCCGCTTGATGATCGCGGCCTTCTCGCCCGCGATCTTCTCGAGCGTGTCGCCCAGGATGCGCATGTGATCGAGCCCGATGCCCGTGATGGCGACGGAGCGTATGTTGTGCGCGGCGCTCGTGGCGTCCCAGCGGCCGCCCATGCCGCACTCCAGCACGCACGCGTCCACGCCGGCCTCCGCGAAGACCACCATGGCCGCTACGGTCAGCACGTCGAACTCCGTAATGTCGTACGGGCGCTCGCCGGCGGCCTCGCGGCGCGCGTTCACGCGCTCGCCGGCGCAGACGGCGGCCGCGACGCCACGCGCGAACTGCGCCTCGCTCACGGGATGGCCCGCCACCTCCATGCGCTCCGTCATGCTCACGAGCTCCGGGGAGGTGTAAAGGGCGACGCGAAGCCCCTCTCCCCCAAGGACCGCCGCCGTGAAGCGCGCCGTCGAGGTCTTGCCGTTCGTGCCGGCTATCTGCACGCTCTGGAAGCACTCGTCGGGGTTGCCCAGCTCGGCGAGCATGTCCTCCACGCTCTCGAGCATGGGCTGGATGCCAAAGCGCTTCGTGGCGGCAAGGCGCGCCATCGCGTCCGCGTAGCTTATGGAAGGTATCTGGAAGGGAACCTGGTACATGGTGGAATGTGCTCCTTCTTGCGCGCCGGCGCCGGCTGCGGGGCTAGCCCCTCAGCAGCCTGAGCGCCTCCTCGCGCGTCTTGCTGTCTGCCTTGAACACGCCGCGCACGGCGCTCGTGACGGTGGACGAGCCCGCGGCGCGCACGCCGCGCATGGTCATGCACGTGTGCTCCGCCTGCATGACCACCATGACGCCCAGCGGGTCGAGCTCGCGCATGAGCGCGTCCGCCACCTGCGCGGTCAGGCGCTCCTGCACCTGCAGGCGGTGCCCGTAGCCCACGACGCAGCGCGCGATCTTGGAAAGCCCGGTGATCCGCCCCTTGCGCGGGATGTAGCACACGCTCGCCGTCCCCTCGAACGGCAGGATGTGGTGCTCGCACATGGACGAGAACGGGATGTCGCGCACGACTACCATCTCTTGGTTCTGGTCCTCCTGGAACTGCCGGCGCAGGTGGGCGGCGGGGTCCTCCTGCATGCCGCCAAACAGCTCCTCCGCGGCGCGCGCCACGCGCTCCGGCGTGCCCCTCAGGCCCTCGCGGTCCGGGTCCTCGCCGATCGCGAGCAAGAACTCGCGCACGGCGGCCTCCGCCCGCGGCTTGTCTATGGGCGCAAATCCCTGGTCGTTCAGCGGGCGGCCGTAGCGGTCCTTCTCGCCCGTAGGCTCCGCCGCCCTAAACGAGCTCGTCTGTGGCACCATCTATCCAACCGTCCTTTCCGCGGCCTCCACCACGTGCTTTGCGAGGCAGGCCGTCGTGACCGATCCCACGCCGCCGGGCACGGGCGTGATCGCGCCCACGATGGGCTCGACCGCGTCGAAGTCCACGTCGCCCACGAGGCGCCGCGCGTCCTCGTCCCAGTTGATGCCCACGTCCACCACGACCTGCCCCGGCCGCGCGCACCGGGCGCCAAACGTGCCCGCGTGGCCGGCCGCCACGACCACGACGTCCGCGGCCGCGCACTTTGCCGCAAGGTCGCGCGTGTGCGTGTGGCACATGGTCACGGTGGCGTTTGCCGCCTGCAGCAGCATCGACACGGGCCGCCCTATCACGAGCGAGCGCCCCACGACCACGACGTCCGCGCCGTCGAGCGCAACGCCGTGGTGGCGCAGCAGCTGCAGCACGGCCTCCGCGGTGCACGGCGGAAAGCCGACGGGCTCGCCCGCAAACACGCCCGCGAGCGACCCCGCCGTGACGCCGTCCACGTCCTTAGCCACGTCGAGCGCCGCGCATGCCACACGCTCGTCCAGCGAGGCCGGCAGCGGACGGAACATGAGGCAGCCGTGCACGGCCGGGTCCGCGTTCACGTCGCGGATGGCGCGCTCCAGCTCCGCCTGCGCGCAGTCCGCCGGCAGCGCGACGCGCCGGACGGCGATCCCCACCTTCTCGCAGCGCTTCAGCGCGGCGCGCTCGTACGAGAGGTCGTCCGGGCGCTCCCCCACGCGCAGTATCGCGAGCCCGGGCGTGACGCCGCGGGCGAGAAGTGCCGCCACGCGCACCCCAAGCTCCTCCGTGAGCGCACGGGCGACGGGCGCCCCCTTCAGCAGCTCCGCCAAGACTATCCCCTTCCCCTCACGCGGTCCGTCACGGAGCGCGCGAGCGCCTCGGCCCGGGGCACGTACGCCGCGAGCATGCCGTCGCAGCGGTCCTCCAGCTCCCTCGCGCACGCACGGTCCCCCAACGCGGCCGCGTTCACGAACACGTTCAGGCTCGCGGCCTCCAGCGCGGCGCGGGCAAGGTGCGCGCCCGTCCCGACGTCGGCCACGAGCAGGGCAGAGCCCTTCTCGCCCATCTCCTCCAGAAGCTCGATGGCGCGGCACGCCTGCCCCATCATCGCAAGCGGCGCCTCGCACGCGAGCCGCGTCGCGTCCTGTATGGCCTGCGGGCGCGCGGGGTCGTCCTTCGGCAGCGCGTACGCGCGCGACAGCGGCAGAAAGCCGCGGGCGTCCTCGTCCACGAGCTCAAGCAGGCGCCGGCGCACCTCGCCCGCCAGCTCCACCATGCGCCGGACGTCTACCTCGACGGCGGCGTAGCGGCGCTTGCCCAGCGTGAACTGGCCGGCCATGGAGCACAGCGCGGCGGCCAGCGCGCCCGCGTACGCCGCGGCGCCACCGCCCCCGGGCACGGGGCTCCTTCCGGCGAGCTCCTCCGCAAAGCGGGCGCAGCTCTTGTCCACGAGCCTCTCTTCGGGCCTCTCTTGCACGATATGCACACTCCCATGAGGGGGCGCCCCTTCGGGCACCCCGCAGGTCAGGTTGGTTGTACGGACGAGAAGGACGCGGCTAGAACAGGCCGACGATCTTTCCGTCGGGCGTGACGTCGATCTTCTCGGCGGCCGGCACCTTCGGGAGGCCCGGCATGGTCATGATGTCCCCCGTGAGCACGACGATGAAGCCCGCGCCGGCAGAGACCTTCAGGTTGCGCACCGTGATGCGGAAGCCCTCGGGCGCGCCGAGCCGCTTGGGGTCGTCCGTGAAGGAGTACTGGGTCTTCGCGACGCAGATGGGCAGGTCGCCAAAGCCCTGCTCCTCGAGCTGGGCCATCTGGCGCGCCGCCTTCGGCGTGAAGTCCACGCCGTCCGCGTGGTAGACCTTCGTCGCGATGGCCTCGACCTTGTTCTTGATGCTGTCGTTCACGTCGTAGGCGAAGCGGAAGTCGTTCGGCTGGTCGCACAGGCGGATGACCTCGTTCGCGAGAGCCTCGCCGCCCTCGCCGCCCTTGGCCCAGACCTCGGACAGTGCGACGTTCACGCCGAGCTTGCCGCACTCCTCGGCCACGAGGTCGAGCTCGGCCTTCGTGTCCGTCGGGAACGCGTTGATCGCAACGACGACGGGAAGGCCCCAGACGTCCCTGATGTTAGAGACGTGGCGCAGCAGGTTGGGAAGGCCGGCGCGCACGGCGTCGAGGTTCTCCTCCGTGAGCTCCGTCTTCGGCACGCCGCCGTTGTACTTGAGGGCGCGCACCGTCGCCACGAGCACGACGGCGTCGGGGTGGAGGTTCGCGTAGCGGCTCTTGATGTCCAGGAACTTCTCGGCACCGAGGTCCGCGCCGAAGCCGGCCTCCGTGACGACGTAGTCCGCGAGCCTGAGCGCCGTCGTCGTGGCCTCGACGGAGTTGCAGCCGTGCGCGATGTTCGCGAACGGGCCGCCGTGCACGAACGCGGGGTTGTTCTCGAGCGTCTGCACGAGGTTGGGCTTGATGGCGTCCTTCAGGAGCGCCGTCATCGCGCCCTCCGCGTGGATGTCGTGGACCGTGACCGGCTTGCGGTCGTACGTGTACGCGACGACCATGCGGCCAAGGCGCGCCTTGAGGTCCAGGAGGTCCGTCGCGAGGCAGAACACGGCCATGACCTCGGACGCGACGGTGATGTCGAAGCCGTCCTCGCGCGGCATGCCGTTCGCGATGCCGCCGAGGCCGTCCACGACGTTGCGGAGCTGGCGGTCGTTCATGTCGACGCAGCGCTTCCACACGATGCGGCGCGGGTCGATGCCGAGGGAGTTACCCTGCTTGATGTGGTTGTCGAGCATCGCGGCGCATAGGTTGTTCGCGGCGCCGATGGCATGGAAGTCACCCGTGAAGTGCAGGTTGATGTCCTCCATGGGGACGACCTGCGCGTAGCCGCCGCCCGCGGCGCCGCCCTTGATGCCGAAGACCGGGCCGAGGGACGGCTCGCGCAGGCAGAGCATCGAGTTCTTGCCGAGCCTGCACAGGGCGTCCTGCAGACCGACGGACGTGGTGGTCTTGCCCTCGCCCGCAGGCGTGGGGTTGATGGCCGTCACGAGGATGAGCTTGCCCCTCATGGGCTTGTCCCTGAAGGCGTGGATGTCAACCTTCGCCTTGTAGTTGCCGTAGAGCTCGAGCTGCTCCGGACCGAGGCCGGCCCTCTTGGCCACCTCGGTGATGGGAAGCATCGTTGCCTCCTGCGCGATCTCGATGTCTGACTTTGCCATCCTCAGCGCTTCCTTTCGCTTCTTGGAGCGGTCGAGCTCCAACGGTTACCGGGTCTCACGGGACGAACTGACCGTTACCCCATTGTGCGCGTTCGGACGGATGTTTGTGACGAGGATCGAGCGGCGGATATCGAATAGTCGCAATTGGGGCGAATCTGGGACGTGCCCGTGCTTAGCGCCGGGGCCGAATGACGCGCTCCTCCGTCACCACGACGTCGACCGGCACGTCGTGCTCGTCGAGCGCGAGGGTGCCCACCGGGGCCATCTGCGGCTCGCGACAGAGGCCGATGGAGGCGCCTGCAAACTCTGCAAGGAAGACGTCGTAGAAGCCGCCGCCGTAGCCCATGCGATAGCCTCGCTCGTCGAACGAGAGCCCCGGCACGACCGCGAGCGCGCCGGGCCCCGCCTTCGGGTCCACCTCGCGCGCCGGGTCGGGCACGGGCTCCTCCACGCCAAACGGGCTCCTCACGAGGCCGTCGAGGCTTGACACGTAAAACCAGCGCATGCGGCGCGTGCCGGGGACGCACCACGGCAGCGCGACGGACTTGCCCCGCACCCACGTGTCGCGCACGAGCGCGCGGGTGTCCACCTCGTCGCCCACGGACAGGTACGTGAGGACGGTGTCTGCGGCAAGGTACTCTGGAAGCCGCGTGACGCCGTCTGCTATGGCGGCATCCCTACTCGCCCGTCCGTCCTTGCCAAGGGTGGCCCTGACCTCCTTGTAGCGGCGACGCAGCTCCCGCTTGCGCTCGCGCGTCCCTTTGCCGTCCATGCGGCGCCCCCCTCTCTGGCGTGGCCTTAGCGCCGTGCCCGTCGTGCGCGTTGGGTGAAATCTGGGACGCCGCGCCCGTGCGGCGCCTTGCCCGCCTTACCCTCGCCCTAGGGTACCGCAGGCCGAGCGATCGATGCGAGGAGGCTGCCATGGCGACGGCGACGCTGGTGATCATGCGTCACGGCGAGAGCGCGTGGACGGACAAGCGGGTGAACCGCTTCGCGGGTTGGGTGGACGTCCCGCTGACGGAGCGCGGGCGCGCCCAGGCGGCGGAGGCGGGCAGACTCATGCGCGAGGCAGACATCAGGCCGGACGCGGTGTTCACGTCGCTTCTGGAGCGCTCCATCGTGAGCGCGGACATCGCGTTGCACGAGGTGGGCCGCCTGTGGGTGCCCGTCATCCGCAGCTGGCGCCTGAACGAGCGCCACTACGGCGCGTTCCAGGGGCAGACGCGGCCGGACATGCGCAAGGCGTACGGCGAGGAGCTGTTCGAGGCGTACCGGCGCAGCTTCGACGTGAGGCCACCGGAAATCGACCCCGCCTCACCGTACTTCCAGGCGGACGACCCGCGCTACGGCGCGCTCTCGCAGGACGGGCTCGACGCGACGGACCCGCGGCAGATACGCAGCGAGTGCCTGAAGGACGTGATCGCGCGGCTCGAGCCGTTCTGGGGCGCCTACGTGACGCCGCCCCTTCTGCTGGGGCAGACGGTTCTTGTGGTGACGCACGGGTCCGTGGTGCGCTCGCTCATAAAGGTGGTCGAGGGCGTTTCCGCGGATCAGATCCGCAAGGTGAACGTCCCGACGGGCCAGCCCCGCGTGTACGAGTTCGAGACCGGCGGCATGGGAGGGCTTCGCCTTGCGGGACCCGGTCGCTGGCTTGACCCGGATGCCGCGAGCCGCGGCGCGGCGGAGGCTCTTGCACTGGGCTCAGGCCCGGCAGGCCCGGACCCGGCATAGCGCGCATTCCGAGGGAGCCGCAGGCGCGCGGTCGTCCTTCTCGCCCGCGCGTTCCTCTCGCCCGCGCGTATTGAGTGTCGCCGGAGCGCGTTCTGGCCATGTAAAAAAGCCCGACGCTTGTGCGCCGGGCTTGCATTTACGATGGTGGGTCGTGAGGGGGTCGAACCCTCGACCTTGGGATTAAGAGTCCCCTGCTCTACCAACTGAGCTAACGACCCATCTATGTGTGCTGGCACGTGCCAGAGAAGAGGTCAATGGTGGGTCGTGAGGGGGTCGAACCCTCGACCTTGGGATTAAGAGTCCCCTGCTCTACCAACTGAGCTAACGACCCATTGACGTCCCTGCGCTGCGCTTGGAATGGGGTGGGTAGAGGGGCTCGAACCCTCGACCTACGGAGCCACGGTCCGTCGCTCTGCCAACTGAGCTACACCCACCATCAGGTCCCGCTCGCAACGCGCTTTGTTATAATGCCTAAACTACGCGGTCCGCGCAAGGGTGAATTTGGAAAAACCTTTATCCAACGCCGCGTTTGCCACAAACGCGCACGTAGATGGCTCGCCGCGCCCCTCACAAGATGGAGACAAGGTGGAGAAGGACCGCCGCCTTCGCCCGCGGCGTGCCATTTTTGGCACAAAGTCGCCCTCCCGACAAAACGATGCGGCGACCCTCGTCTTGCCGCCTGCGGCCCAGCTTCCGCGAAACAGACTCTTAACTGCATGCGGCTTGAAGCCCCCACCCCCGTGGCCTATGCTTACTGTAGCGCGCTAAAGTGAACGCGCGAATCTCGTGATCGCACGCCACGATGCCCGGAGGTATCCCATGGATCGTCGTCAGTTCCTCAAGCTCTCCGCCGCGGCCCTCGCCGCCCCCACCCTCGCAGGCCTTGCCGGCTGCGGCTCCGGCGGCACCGCCACCAAGACGCAGAAGAAGACGAAGCTCGTCGTCGGCTTCGACCAGGAGTTCCCGCCGTACGGCTACGTCGGCGACGACGGCAAGTACACCGGCTTCGACCTCGACCTGGCAAAGGCCGTCTGCAAGATGGAGGGCTGGGAGTACAAGCCCACGCCCATCTCGTGGGACGCAAAGGACAGCCTGCTCAACAGCGGCCAGATCACGTGCATCTGGAACGGCTTCACCATCGAGGGACGCGAGAAGGACTACGCGTTCACGAAGCCGTACATGGAGAACCGCCAGGTCATCGTGGTCCCGAAGGACTCAAGCGTCAAGACCCTCGCGGACCTCGCGGGCAAGAACGTCATCACCCAGGCGGACTCCGCCGCGCTCGACCTGCTCTCCAAGGGCGGCGCGCAGGAGAAGCTCGGCAGCACCTTCAAGAAGCTCCAGACCATCGACAACTACAACACGGCGTTCATGATGCTCGAGAACGGTTCCGTCGACGCCGTCGCCATCGACTACCCCGTCGCCGTGTACAACATCGGCGACCGCAAGGACGAGTTCACCATCCTCGACGAGGCCCTCAACTCCGAGCACTTCGCCGTCGGCTTCGCGAAGACCGCGGAGGGCAAGAAGCTCGCGAAGACCGTCCAGGCGGACCTCAAGAAGCTCGACAAGCAGGGCAAGGTCAAAAAGCTCTGCGAGAAGTACGCGGACCAGGGCGTGTCGTACGACCTCTGGGTGCTCTAGCCACGGCATAGAAGCCCTGCCGGTCGGCGGCCCCCGCGGCCGCCGACTTTTTGCCGTTTGGGGCGTACGTCCCCCTCCTGGCATACCATAGTGTTCGCCATGCAAACCAGCTAGCACAAGGCGGTAAGCAACTTGGAAATCTCGACCATGACCAGCATGCTCCTGGACGGCTACGTCGTGTCGCTCCAGATATTCGCCATCACGCTCGTGGGCGCCATCCCCCTGGGCGTCATTGTGGCGCTCGGCAGGCTCTCCCGGTTCAGGCCACTCTCGTGGCTCGTGGGCCTCTACATCTCGCTCATGCGCGGCACGCCGCTCATGCTGCAGATGTTTGCCGTGTTCTTCATCCCCTACTACCTCTTCGGCCAGCAGACGGGGCCTGACTACATGTTCGTCGCCGTCATGATCGCGTTCATCGTGAACTACGCGGCGTACTTCGCAGAGATCTACCGCTCCGGCATCCAGAGCATGCCGCGCGGTCAGTACGAGGCAGCTCAGGTCCTTGGCTACTCCAAGGGCCAGACGTTCTTCAGGATCATCCTCCCGCAGGTGTTCAAGAGGATCCTTCCCGCGATGGGCAACGAGGTCGTCACCCTGGTGAAGGACACCTCCCTCGCGTTCTCCATCGGCGTCGCGGAGATGTTCACCACCAGCCGCGCGCTCGTGGCGTCGCAGCGCAGCATGGTGCCGTTTGCCATCGCGGCCGCCATCTACTGGGTCACGTGCCTGGTTATCGAATTCATCATGCGCAGGATCGAGAAGAGGATGGACTACTACCATGACTAAACCCAAGCTGCGCGAGATGCCGCGCCCCGATATCAGCCTCACGTCCGCGCTGGGGCTTCCCGCCGTCTATGTGAAGGACGCGCGCAAGTCCTTTGGCGACAAGGAGGTCCTGCGCGACGTCAGCCTCCAGATAGGCCAGGGCGAGGTCGTCTCGCTCATTGGCCCGTCCGGCGCCGGCAAGTCCACGATGCTGCGCTGCCTCGCCCTTCTCGACACGTTCGACTCGGGCGAGCTCGCCTACGGCAACGTCCGCGTCTGCGCAAACGAGCCCGGGAGCGAGAAGACCACCTACGAAAAGGCGGCCATGCGCCAGGCGCGTATGCGCTTTGGCATCGTGTTCCAGAACTACAACCTCTTCCCGCACTACACGGTGCTCAAGAACGTGATGGACGCCCCCATCGTCGTGCAGAAGCGCGACCCCAAAGAGGTGGAGGAGCAGGCCCGCAAGCTCCTGGAGCAGCTCGACATCGCGGACCACGCGGACAAGGTGCCGGACCAGCTCTCCGGCGGCCAGCAGCAGCGCGTCGCCATCGCCCGCCGTGGGCATCGTCACGCACGAGATGGGCTTCGCGCGCGAGGTGTCAGACCGCATCGCGTTTCTGTTCGACGGCCAGATCGTGGAGGAGGGCACGCCGGACGAGGTCCTGGTGCACCCCACCGACGAGCGCACCAAGAGGTTCCTCGCCAACGCGGAGGACTAGGGCGCGCGAGAAGGACAGTCCCTGCAAAGGCCGCACGTCCTTCTCGCCCGCATCGCTTTCCCACACACGCACAAGCACACACGCACATGAAAAGGGGACGGGCCACACGACCCGTCCCCTTCTTGCACCGCATCCGGACCGTCCGGACGACGCCCCCATGTCCAGATGGTGCCTCTTTTTATAAACGTGGCACAGGCGTTACAGCAGGTGCTCCGCAATCTGCACCGCGTTGGTCGCGGCGCCCTTGCGGATCTGGTCGCCGCAGCACCAGAACGTGAGCGCGTTCACGCCGTCCGGTGCGGAAAGGTCGCGGCGGATGCGGCCCACGTACACCAGGTCCTGGTCGGACGTGTCAAGCGGCATGGGGTAGCGCAGGTTCGCGGGGTCGTCCACGACCTTGACGCCAGGCGCCGCGGACAGCACCTCGCGCGCCTCGTCCGGCGTGATGGGACGCTCGAACTCGACGGTGATGGACTCGGAGTGCGAGCGCATGACCGGCACGCGCACGCAGGTGCAGTTGACGCGGAGCTCGGGCATGTGCATGATCTTGCGGCCCTCGTTCTGCATCTTCAGCTCCTCGGAGGTGTACGCCTCCTCCTTGAAGCCGCCGATCTGCGGGATGAGGTTGAACGCGAGCTGGTAGGCAAACGGCGCGGTGTCGCCGACCTCGCCGCCCTCTGCCAGCACGCGGCTCTCGCGCTCGAGCTCCTTCAGGCCGGGCATGCCGGCGCCGGAGGCCGCCTGGTACGTGCTCACGATGAGCCTCTTCAGGCCTGCCCTCTGCGCGAGCGGCCACGTGGGAACGAGGCCGATGATCGTGGCGCAGTTGGGGTTCGCGATGATGTTCCTGGGGTGGTTCGCGATGTCCTCGGGGTTGATCTCCGGGATGACCAGGGGCACGTCCGCGTCCAGCCTGAACGCGTGGGAGTTGTCCACGCACACGGCGCCGCGCGCCGCGGCCTCGGGCAAAAGCTCCTTCGCCTGGGCGTCGCCCGCGGCACCGAGCACGATGTCGACGCCGTCGAATGCGTCAGGCGTCGCCTCGAGCACGGTCACGTCCTCGCCGTTGAACCTCACGGTCTTGCCGGCGGAGCGGGCGCTCGCAAGCGGCACGAGCCGCTCCACGGGAAAGTCCCTCTCCTCCAGGCACTGGATCATCTGGGTTCCGACGACGCCGGTTGCCCCCAGGATCGCGACGACCAACTTGTCTGCCATGTCCGTCTCCTCACTGTTCTCGCACGGCGAGAAACGCAGGTGTCTGGGCTCGGGGCCACGTGCGGGCCCGGGCCTCGGGTGTCTAGTTCTTCTCGTCCAGGCTCACGTACTCCGACTCAACGAAGTTGTCGTAGATCACCTTGATGGCGCGCGCGAAGTCCGAGTTGTTGACGCCGAGGATGATCGAGATCTCCTGCGAGCTCTGGGTGATCATGCGAATGTTGATGCCCGCCTCGCCCAGCACGCCAAAGATGCGGCCCGAGGTACCGGCACGGCGGCTCATGTTGCGGCCGACGACGGAGATGAGCGCCAGGCTGTCGATCACGTTGATGCTGTCCGGCTTCAGCTCCTGCCGAAGGTCATTCACGATCGAGTAGATCGTGTCCTTCACGTCCGCACCGTTCACGACGATGCCGAAGGAGTCGACGCCCGTGGGGATGTGCTCCACGGAGACGCCGTAGCGCTCGAACACGGAGAGCGCGCGGCGCACGAAGCCGACGGAGTTGGACATGTGGGCCTTCTGGACGTGGATCGCCATGAAGTCCTTCTTGCCCGCGATGCCGGTGATGAGGTGCTCGCGCTCGTGCTCCGTCGCAGTCTCGCGGATGACGGTGCCTTGGGCGGACGGGTCGTTCGTGTTCTTGATCTGGATGGGGATGCCGACCTCGCGCACGGGGAAGATGGCCTCCTCCTGCAGGACGGAGGCGCCCATGTACGAGAGCTCGCGCATCTCGTCGAACGTGATGCGGTGGATGGAGCGGGGGTTGTCCACGATGCGGGGGTCGGCCGCGAGGAAGCCGGAGACGTCCGTCCAGTTCTCGTACACGCCGGCGTCGAGGCAGCGCGCCAGGATGGCGCCGGTGATGTCGCCGCCACCGCGCTGGAAGAGCTTCAGCGTGCCGTCGACCGTCGACCCGTAGAATCCGGGCAGCAGGAACCCTCCCAGGCGCGCCGCCGCGTCCTTCACGCGGGTGGCCGTGCGCTCCATGTCGACGGTGCCGTCGTGGTGGAACACGATCACGTCGGCGGCGTCCACGAACGGGATGCCCAGGTACTCGGCCATGAGCTGGCCGGTGAACCACTCGCCCCTCGACACGATGTACTCTGGCGACAGGCTGGAGACGACCGAGGAGAACTCCTCGAACTTCTCCTCTATGGGGTACTTCAGCCCGAGCTCGTCCCTGATGTCCACGAAGCGCTGCTCGATGGTCTTAAGAAGCGACGTGCAGTCAACGTGGTACTCGATGTGGGCGTTCACCAGAAGCAGCAAGTCGGTCAGCTTGTTGTCGCCGCTGAAGCGCTTGCCCGCGGCAGACACGACGATGAACCTGCGGTCGGGGTCCGCCTTCACGATGGACTTGACCTTCTTGAACTGGCTGGCCTCGGCGACGCTGGAGCCGCCGAACTTGGATACCTTGATCATGTGCTAGCCCTCCTGCGGAAGCGCCGCCATGAAGCTGGTGGCGTCCACGCTCGTTGCGTACTCGAAGACCTCGCGCGCCCTTACCGCAGAAAGGCCGCGCACGAGCACCATGCCCTCGCCGAACGGCTCCGCACCGTCGAGCCTTGCCTTCGTGCGGAACACGTAGTCGGACGTGAGGAGCTCCGGGCGCCACTCGAGCCCGCGCGAGAAGTCGTAGTGGGGACGGCGGCCCGCCGCGAAGTCCAGCACGTCCTGCACCATGGCGTTGCCCGTGGGCAGCATGCCCGCGCCCTGGCCGTAGAACTTCAGCGGCCCGACGGTGGTGGCGTCCAGCGAGATGAGGTTGAAGTTCGAGGGCACGTTCGCCTCGAGCGACTCGATGGGGACGGCGACGGGCTCGACGGCGGCCGCGTAGCCGCCCTCGTGCTGCGCGCCGCGGCCCAGCAGCTTCACTCCCCTGCCCATCGCCCGGAGCGCGTCGAGGTCGCCCTTGGTGAGCGTCCTGATGCCCGTGGTGGGTATGTCCTTCTCGCACGCGGTGTCGAACGCGACGCCCACGGTGATGATGGTCTTGTTGCGGACGTCCACGCCGTCGATGTCGGCGGACGGGTCGCGCTCGGCGTAGCCCAGCGCCTGTGCCTCGGCCAGGACCTGATCGAAGTCCGCGTCCTCCTTCACCATGGCGTCCACGATGAAGTTCGTCGTGCCGTTCATGATGCCCGAGAAGGACGTGACCTCGTCGATGCGGCGCACCTTCTCGATCGAGGCGATCCAGGGGATGCCGCCGCCGACGGACGCCTCGATGAGCAGGCTCGCGTCCGTCGCGTTCGCCTGTCGCACGAACTCGTCGAAGTAGGCGGCGACCACGGCCTTGTTGGACGTGACGACGCTCTTGCCCTTCGCGAGCGCATCGAGGATGAACGTGTGCGCGGGCTCGAGACCGCCCATGCACTCCACGACGACCGCGATGTCGTCGTCTTCCACGATCTGTGCATAGTCCGACGTCATGCGCGGGTCGGTCAGGCGGTCCGGCAGCTCGAGGATGCGAGAGACCTCCACGCCGCTCACGCGCTCCGAAATGATGCGGTCGACGCCCTTTCCGACGGTGCCATAGCCCAGGACGGCAATCTTCATGGCTATCCAATCTTTCTGTTGTGTGACGTTAGAACGGCCCAATGCCGGCTGCGGCTATCATACGTTATGTAGTGCCGCCAAACCGAGGCAAGGAGCGCCACGATGACAACTTTCTATCACAGCACGCGCAGCGATAGCGAAACCGTAACAAGCAAGCAAGCAATCCTCGCGGGAATCGCGCCTGACGGCGGTCTGTACGTGAGCGACGACGCCGTCCGCAACAAGCTGGACCTTCGGGCCGTGTGTCAGGAGGGCTACCACCAGATCGCGTGCCGCGTGCTCGGCACCCTGCTCCCGGACTTCACGGAGCAGGAGGTCGCCTCGTGCGTGGCGGCCGCATACGCCGACAACTTCGACACGCCCGCCGTCACGCCGCTCTCCCCGCTCGGCACCGACTGGCTGCTCGAGCTCTACCATGGCCCCACCTGCGCGTTCAAGGACGTCGCCCTGCAGATGCTGCCGCGCCTCATGTCCGTCGCGCGCAAGGGAGAAGGACGCAACGTCATGATCGTCACCGCCACGTCGGGCGACACCGGCAAGGCGGCCCTCGCCGGCTTTGCGGGCGTGCCGGGCACGGGCGTCACGGTCTTCTACCCCGACGGCAAGGTCTCCGACGTCCAGCACCTGCAGATGGTCACCCAGACCGGCGACAACGTCGCGGTCTGCGGCATCAGGGGCACGTTCGACGACGCCCAGACCCAGGTGAAGCGCATCTTCGCGGACAGGGAGCTCGCGGGGCGCCTCGCCGCCGACAACGTGATGCTCTCGAGCGCTAACTCCATCAACGTCGGCCGCCTCGTCCCGCAGGTCACGTACTACTTCTCCGCGTACGCCCAGCTCGTGCAGACCGGTGCCATCGTGATCGGCGACGAGGTCGACTTCTGCGTGCCCACCGGCAACTTCGGCGACGTGCTCGCCGGCTACTACGCCAAGCTCCTCGGACTCCCCGTCGGCAAGCTCGTCGTCGCGTCCAACAGCAACAAGGTCCTGACGGACTTCCTCACCACCGGCACGTACGACCGCCGTCGCGACTTCGTGAAGACCATCTCGCCCTCCATGGACATCCTCGTGTCGTCCAACCTCGAGCGCATGCTGTACTACCTCACGGACGGCGACTGCGAGGCGGTCGCGGGCTACATGGCCGACCTCGCCCAGAAGGGCTACTACACCATATCCAACGACCTTCTCGCCAAGCTCCGCCAGACGTTCGACTGCGGCTTCGCGACGGACGACGAGACCCGCCAGACCATCCGCGGCGCGTGGGAGAAGGACCACGTCCTCATCGACACCCACACCGCCGTAGCGCTCCACGTGCTGCGCAGGTTCGCGCCGGAGGGACGCCAGCGCGTGTGCCTGTCCACCGCAAGCCCGTACAAGTTCTCCGCGGACGTCCTCTCGGCGCTCGGCACGGACGTGAGCGGCCTCGACGGCTTCGCGTGCATGGACAGGCTGCAGGCCCTCACGGGCGTTCCGGCGCCGGCGCAGCTCTCCGGCCTCAGGGACGCCCCCGTCCTGCACACCGACGTGTGCGACATGGACGGCATGGAGGCGTTCGTCGAGGGCTCCTGCAACCGCGTCTTCGCCTGACGACCACACGCATCGACCCTTTGGGGGGCTCAACACATGACTGACCAGACCAAGGACCGCGCAGGCGAGAAGGACGAGGCGCCGCACAGGTTCCGCGTGCTCGTTCCCGCGACGTCGGCAAACGTGGGCGTGGGCTACGACTGCCTCGGGCTCGCGCTCGACCTCACGGCGAGCTTCACGTTCGAGGTGTCGGACCAGCTCCTGATCGACGGCTGCCAGGAGCGCTTCCGCGGCGAGGACAACCTCGTGTGGACGAGCTACCTCGACACCTGCCGCGAGCTGTACCAGCGCCCGCACGCCCTGCACATCACCATCGACTCGCCCGTGCCGCTCTCCGGCGGCCTCGGGTCCAGCTCCACCTGCGTCGTCGCGGGCGTCGTCGCGGCGCAGGTGCTCCACGCGGGCGGCTTCGACGCAAGCGCCGCGCTCGACTTCGCCACAAGGATCGAGGGCCACCCGGACAACGTGGCCCCGGCGCTCATGGGCGGTCTCGCGAGCTCGTTCGTGGACGAGGGCCGCACGCGCTCCCTGCGCTTCGACATCGCGCCGAACCTCACGTTCGTGGCCATCGCGCCCCCGTACGAGGTCCGCACGGCGGAGGCGCGCAAGGTCATGCCGAAGGAGGTCCCCGTCCAGACCGCCGTGTGGCAGATGGGCCACTGCGTCGCGGTCGTGGACGCGCTCAGGCGCGGCGACGCGGAGCTCCTCTCCGCCGCGGCGAAGGACCGCCTGCACGAGCCGTACCGCGCGACCCTCATCCCGGACTACGAGCCCATCCGCCGCACCGCGCTCGCGGCCGGCGCCGCCGCGTTTCTCATCTCCGGCTCCGGCTCCACCATGCTCGCCATCACGGACGGGCGCGAAGCCGCGGAGCGCGTAGCGGCGTCCGTCACCAACATGGTCGAGAACCACGTGGACGGCCTCTGGGTGCGCGTGCTTGCCGCGAACTCGCGCGGCACGTGGGTCGAGGTGCTGTAGCCGGGGCGCCGTGGCGCCTGTGGCGCCCATGCCACCATCGCGCGCCTCTGGCCACGCGCGCAGGCTTTCAACAAGAAGTCACTGACAAGAAGAACGGGCGTCCCAAGCGGGGCGCCCGTTCTCTGTCATAGCTTTGGCTGCGTGGCAGCTTGCCCGCACGCAATATCCGCACGCGATGCCTTAGGCCTAGCCTCCGAGGTAGGCCTTGCGGACGTCGTCGTCGTGCAGCAAGTCCGCGCCGGTGCCGGTCTTGCTGATGTGGCCGACCTCGAGCACGTAGCCCCTGTCCGCGATGGAGAGCGCCATCGAGGCGTTCTGCTCGACGAGCAGGATGGTCGTTCCCTGCTCGTTCAGGGCGCGGATGATGTCGAAGATCTCCTCGACGAGGATGGGAGCCAGGCCCATGGACGGCTCGTCCAGCATGAGGAGCTCGGGCTTGCTCATGAGGGCGCGGCCCATGGCGAGCATCTGCTGCTCGCCGCCGGACAGCGTGCCGGCCGTCTGGTTCATGCGCTCCTTCAGGCGCGGGAAGCGCTCGTACACGATCTCGAGCGTCTCCGCGTTCTCCGCGTCGGTGCGGGTGTAGCCGCCCATCTCGAGGTTCTCGGCCACGGTCATCTGCGCGAACACGCGGCGTCCCTCCGGGCAGAGGGCGAGGCCCTTCTCGACGATCTTATGGGCCTTCACGCCCACGAGGCTCTCGCCCTTGAACTCGATGGAGCCGGAGTCGGGCTTGATGATGCCCGCGACGGTGTTGAGCGTGGTGGACTTGCCGGCTCCGTTCGCGCCGATGAGAGTGACGATCTCGCCCTGGTTGATGTCGAACGAGATTCCCTGCACCGCCTTGATAGCGCCGTACGACACGTGCAGGTCCTTGACGGAAAGAAGCGCCATTACTTCACCCCCTGCTTGCCAAGATAGGCCTCGATGACCTTCGGGTCCTGCTGGATCTCCTCGGGCGTGCCCTTCGCGATGATCTTGCCGTAGTTGAGGACGCCGACGACCTCGCACACGCCCATGACGAGGGACATGTCGTGCTCGATGAGGAGGATCGCGATCTGGAACTCGTCGCGGATCTTCAGGATGTTCTCCATCAGCTCCTCGGTCTCGTTCGGGTTCATGCCCGCCGCGGGCTCGTCCAGAAGCAGGACCTTCGGCTGCGTCGCGAGGGCGCGCAGGATCTCGAGGCGGCGCTGTGCGCCGTATGGGAGGTTTCCTGCCTGGGTGTCCGCAAACTTCTGCATGTCGAAGATGCCGAGAAGGTCCATCGCCTTGTCGCGGAACTCCTTCTCCTGCGACCAGTGCTTCGGAAGGCGGAGCAGGTCGGTCACGAGGTGCGTGCTCATGGAGTTGCCGAAGCCGACGAGGATGTTCTCCGCGACGGTCATCTGGTTGAACAGGCGGATGTTCTGGAACGTGCGGGCGACGCCGAGCTTGTTGACCTGGACCATGCTCATGCCGGCCGTGTCGTAGCCGTCGACGAGAATGGTGCCGCGCGTGGGCTTGTACACGTTCGTGAGCAGGTTGAAGATCGTGGTCTTGCCGGCGCCGTTGGGGCCGATGAGGCCGGAGATCTCCGTGCGGCCCATGGCGATGTTGAAGTCATCGACGGCCGTGAGTCCGCCGAAGTCGATGCCGAGGTGCTTCGCCTCGAGGACGGGGATCTTGCCGAGGTCTCGCTCGGGGATGAGGTTGGGGCTCTCCATCTGCACCAGGACGGAGCGGCGCTTCTTCTCTTCGCTGGTCAAGGCTACTCCACCTCCTCTGCGGACGCGCTCTTCTTCCAGGGGAACTCGCGGTTGGCGATCTTCTCGAGGATGTTGCCGAGCGAGAAGTCGTACGTGCCGAGCAGGCCCTGCGGACGGAAGATCATGACGAGGATCAGCACGATGGCGTAGACGACCATGCGGTAGTCGGCGAACGCGCGCAGCGCCTCGGGCAGGATCGTGAGGAAGGTCGCGGACAGGACGGAGCCGAGCATGGAGCCCATGCCACCGAGGACGACCATGACCAGGATCTCGATCGACTTCATGAAGCCGAACTTCGCGGGCGCCATGACGCCGATGCAACCCGCGTACAGACCGCCGCCGATGCCGGCGAAGAACGCGGAGACGACGAACGCGAGCGTCTTGTAGTACGTGGTGTTCACGCCGGAGGCCTCGGCCGCGATCTCGTTGTCGCGGATGGCGAGGATTGCGCGGCCGTGGCGGGACTTCATCATGGTGTGGATGAGGAAGAGCGAGATGACCACGACGACGAACGTGTTCAGGAAGTTCGTGTACGCGGGGATGCCCGTGAGGCCCTTCGCGCCGCCCGTGAGCTCGAATCCGAGGACGCCATCGATGTTGAGCATGATGACGCGGATGATCTCGGCGAAGCCGAGCGTGATGATGGCGAGGTAGTCGCCCTTCAGGCGCAGCGCCGGGATGCCGATGATGATGCCGCAGATGGCCGCGCAGATGCCGCCGAACACGAGGCCGACGACGAACAGCAGCGACGCGGCGGGGGTGCCGAGCACGAAGTCGCGCATCGTGATGCCGAAGGCGGGCATCATGCGCATGATGAAGATGGCGCACGAGTAGCCGCCGACCGACATGAAGCCGGCGTGGCCGAGCGGCAGCTGGCCGAGGTAGCCGGTCGCGATGTTGAGCGACACCGCCATGATGATGTAGATGCCCACCTGCTCGAGCACGGACGTCTGGTAGCGGGTTATGATGCCCTGGCCCACCATCATGTCGCCGATCGCAAGGAACAGGACGACGAGCACGGTGTTGATGATGTAGCGCTTTCCGACGGAAATGGTCTTGCGAGGACGAGAGCCCTTCAGAGCGCCGGCAGAGATGATGGGCCTCTCCTCGTTCTTGAGTTCTTCCACGACGACCTCCTTACACTTTCTCGCTCATCGTGCGGCCGAGGATGCCGGTGGGCTTCACGATCAGCACGATGATAAGGAGCAGGAACACGACGGCGTCCTTCCACACGGAGAGGCCCAGTGCGGAGACGAACACCTCTGCGAAGCCGACGAGCAGGCCACCGATGACGGCACCCGGGATCGAGCCGATGCCGCCGAGGACGGCCGCGACGAACGCCTTCGTGCCGAGCATGATGCCCATGGTCGGCGTTGCCTGGGAGTAGGCCATGCTGTACAGGACCGCACCGATGCCCGCAAGCGCGGAGCCGAGGGCGAACGTGAAGGAGATCGTGGTGTTGACGTTGATGCCCATGAGCCTTGCGGCGCCCATGTCCTCGGACACCGCGCGCATGGCCTTGCCGAGCTTCGTCTTCTGGACGAGGAATGTCAGGATTGCGGTCGAGATGGCCGTCACGACGATCGTGAGGATGGCGTTCAGGGAGAGGCTCATGCCCGCGACCTTGATGTTCGAGACGCTGATGAACGCCGGCACGACCTTGGCGTCCGCGCCGAAGACCAGCTGCGCGCCGTTCTCCAGGAAGTACGAGACGCCGATGGCCGTGATCAGGATGGAAAGGCGCGGCGCGTTGCGCAGCGGGGCGTACGCGACCTTGTCGATGAGGACGCCGAGCAGCGTGCAGCCCGCGACCGAAAGAATGACGGCGACGACGGGGTTCATCCCCAGCTTCGCCATGACGATCCAAGAAATGTACGCGCCGACCATGATGATGTCGCCATGGGCAAAGTTAAGGAGCAGGATGATGCCATACACCATCGTGTAGCCCAGGGCGACGAGCGCATAGATGCTGCCGAGCTGCAATCCGTTCAGCAACTGCGTTACAAACGTCACGGCAAACACTTCCTCTCGTGTACCAGCTCGTTGGTTCGGTTACTGACTCGGGACCGGGACTCCCTTGCGTGCCCCCGTACCCCAAAAGCGCCGAGAGAGTTCCCCCGGCGCCTCCAAAGTGACTCCTAAGAGACCGTTCCTACAGGGTGGTCTCGATGTACTCCTTGCCGTCCTTGAAGCCGATGATGAGCGTCGACTTCACGGGGTCGCCGGTGCCGTCGTACTTGATCGTACCGGTGACGCCCTCGACCTTGCCCTTGGCGATGGCGTCGATGACCTTCTGCTTGTAGTCCTCGTAGTCCTTCGCGTCGCCGTCCTTCTCGACCTTGTCGATAGCGGTGAGCAGGATCATCGCGGCGTCATAGCCCAGTGCGCAGAAGTTCGTCGGGTCGCTCTTGTACTCGGCCTTGTAGTCCTTGATGAACTGCTGGACACGCTTGTCGTCGTTCGCAGAGACGAACGAGGTGTCGTAGAAGCAGCCCTCGAGGTCCTTGCCGGAGGCGTAGTCCTCGTCGCCGCCGACGATGTTCGCCCAGCCGTCGGCGCCCAGGAAGACGCCCGTGTAGCCGAGCTCGCGCGCCTGGGTGACGATCTTGCCGTCGTCCTGGTAGTAGTTCGGCGAGAGGACGGCGTCCGGCTTCTTCGCGATGATGTTCGCGAGCTGCGCCTTGAAGTCGACGTCACCGGCAGAGTAGCTCTCCTGCGTGGCGACGGCGAGGCCCTTCTTCTTGGCCTCCTTCACGAACGCGTCGTTAACGCCCTTCTCGTAGTCGCCACCGGAGTTATAGATGGTGCAGACGGTCTTGTAGCCCTTCTGCACCGCGAAGTCGGCCATGAGCTTGCCCTGGTAGGGGTCGGTGTAGCACGCACGGAACGCATTCTTGCCGTACTTGATGAAGTCGGCCGCGGTGGCAGAGGCGGTGACCAGGGGGATGTTGTCGCTGACGGAAGCCTGCGCGACGGCGATGGAGGGCGTGGACGTGACGTCGCCGACGATGCCGACCACGTTGTCCTCGACCATCTTCTGGTACACGTTCACGGCCTCGGTGGCATCGCCCTTCTCGTCCTGGACGATGAGGGAGATCTTCTTGCCGGACTTGGTGCCGCCCTTCTTGTTGAACTGCTTCACGTAGAGCTTGGCACCGTTGCGGACGGCGAGGCCGTACTGGGCGACGTCGCCAGAGTACGGACCCATGAGGCCGACCTTCAGGGTCTTGCCAGAGATGGCGGAGTCAGAGCCGGAACCGGAGCCACAGGCGGAAATGAGCGAGGCTACCCCAAGGCCCAGGGCGGTGGTGCCGCTCGCCTTGAAGAGGTCGCGCCTCGTGATGTTGTTTGCCATTTTATTACCTCCATCTTTACTAAGGGTGCCTCTAGGCATCATTTAGCTTGAACCAAACTTAAGCCTTTAGGTGCTTCAAGTCACCGAAAGATGCCAATGGTTATCGTGTCTGCAACATTTGAAGTCGTTTGGAAACATGCGCACGATAACGTGGCGAGAAAAGCGAGGGGACGCGGCTTTGGCCACGTCCCCACAGCAACAATTGCTTTCACGTTAGGCCCGGCGTCGCCTGAGTCGTCGCGCCACGAGCATGACGAGCGTGCCGAACAGCACGCCCGCAAGGTCGAGCAGCACGTCCGTGAGCAGGCTCGACCTGCCGGGCATGAACATCTGGATGGTCTCGTCCGCCACGGGCGCGAGGCAGCACGCGAGCGTGCCAATCTTCACGAGGCGCATCGCCCTCGCGTCCACGCTGTAGGACGCACGCATGAAGCCGCCCTGGGCCGCCGTGCGCAGCCCGGAGCACAGAAGCCCGAGCATCGCGTACTCCAGGAAGTGGGCGCACTTGCGTATGAGGTGCGTCATCTGGCGCGTGTCGGTTACGCCCGCCGCCTCGAACGCCGGGCGCAGCGCGTGCATCACCACGTTGCTCTCCCCCGTCGACGCGGGTCCCGGCACGAGCGAGTGCCCCCACACGAACGCGAGCCACAGCAGCACGACCACAAGCCACACGCCCGCGGCGTGCGACGCGTGCGCGGACCCCTTGCCGGCCACGCGCTAGGCCTCCCTTACCATGCTCGCCATGTGGCGGGGCTTGTACGCCGCCTGCGCGCCGCGCTGGCGCGTGCGGTGCAGCTTCGCCGTGGACTTCAGGCTCTGGCTTCCGCCCTGGATGACGTGGAGGTACTCGCGCGAGGAGCGGCGTGCCGCCTGGCTCTTGTTGCGCGAGAACTCGTCGTCTATCAGGTAGTCGATGTAGGACTCCGTGTCCACCACCTCGGGGTGGCCGGCCGGCGTGCGGAACGGGATGAACTTCGTCGGGTCCTCGAGGCCGGTCGGGTCGTCGATCGTGTCGGCGCTGCCGACGACGTCGCTGAAGGCCGGAACGCGCGGGCCGCGGTCGATGTTCTCGTCCATCGCCTCGAGCGCGGTCTCCCACAGGTCGCCCTGGTCAAGCTCGTCCGCATCACGGCGCTCGGGATACTTGCCCTGGTACACCTCTGGGACGCTCTGCGCTATGCGTGCAGCGCGTGAGCGCGCGAACTCCATGGCGGGCGTGAGCTTCCTGCCCTCGGTGCCCTCGACCTGCGCCGCTTCCGCCCGTGCCGCGGCTGCGCGTCGCGGCACGGGGTCCATCCACGCCGGGATCTCGAGCGAGTCCGCCGTCTGGTTCACGCTTGGCGCAAGATCCAGCTGGTCCGGAGCGCCCACCAGGCGCACGGACTCGCCCAGGCGCTCGTTCCACCAGCTCGTGCCCACGTCGCCCACCGATCCGTCCGCGCGCTCGATGATGGGCAGCCCCTCGAACTTGTCGCCTCCCAGGCGGTCGTGCAGGACGCTCGCCACGCCGCGGGCGCGGGCGGCCATGCGGGCGCTGAGCGTCTCGTGCTTCACGTAGCGCTCGGCGACGTTCACGTAGTCGTTCTCGTTCGCGGACTCCTCGTCCACGGCGGGCACGCGCGACGCGATGACCGCGTTCACGGGTCGCGCGATCGTCTCGTCCACGGAGTATGCGCCGCTGACGGGCATCACGCCCACGTAGTGGCCGGCGGGTTCCGCCATCTTCGGGGCGGCGTAGCTGCGTGACGGCGCGGGCGTGGCCGGCTGTGCCGGCTGGCAGGACTCCGCCTGCGCCGCAGGGGCGACCGGGGCCTCGAGGCCGGCCTCCTCGCTCGCGGCGACGGCACCCCTCGCACCCAGGACGGCCGTCGGCTCCTCCGCCTGATCGTCCTTCTCGGCGTCTTCCCTGCGCGCATGCGCCTGGGCGAGAAGCGCCACGACGCTCGTTGCGGCCACACCGCAGGCGACGCCCAGGGCAAAGGTGGCAACGGGGTTGCCCGCGACATCGCGGCCGAGGTCGGCCAGGGTCGCCGCATAGGCCGTCTGTGGGACGACCGCGCCCCATGCGCCAAGAAGCCCCGCAACCACCGCCGGGTTCCTTCTTGCCTTGTTCATCCCTGCACCTCCCGCGCCGTGCCCGATGCAACACACGCGGAATCGAAGAGACGCCAGCGACGCCGGTGGCTTTAGCCACGCTGCTCGTCCATTGGCGGAGACAACGGCCTGCTTCGTCTTATCTTCGTATACCGTCGTAGTATGCAGTCGAGGCAGAGTACCTCAGACTGTTTTCGATATTAGCCAAACCCCCGGGTTTTTCAAGGCTCAGGGCCAAATCTTAGGAGCAGATAGATGAAAGGCATCGCCATCGTGACGGGCGCGTCGTCGGGAGTGGGCCGCGAGTTCGTGCGGCAGCTGGACGCGGGCGCGGGCGGCCCGCTTGACGAGCTCTGGCTCATCGCGCGCCGCAAGGCCGTCCTGGACGAAATCGCCTCTGCCTGCCGCACGCCCACGCGCGTGCTCGCGCTCGACCTCACTGATGCCACCGCGTTCGAGGTGCTGTCGCGCGAGCTTTCCCGCGAGGAGCCGCGCGTGCAGTGGCTCGTCAACAGCGCGGGCTTCGGCAAGTTCGGGGACTTTTCCGCCATTAGCGAGAAGGACACGGCGGACATGGTCCGGCTCAACTGCCTGGCCGTGGTCGAGATGTGCTACCTCGCGCTCCCCCATATGGCCGCTGGCTCGCGCATCATCAACCTCGCGTCCATCGCCGGCGTCATCCCCCAGCCCAGGCTCTCCGTGTACTCCGCGACGAAGTCGTTCGTGCTCGAGTTCTCGCGCACCGTCGACCACGAGCTTTCGGGCTCCGGCATCCACATCACTGCGCTGTGCCCCAAGTTCATGCGGACGGGCTTTCTGGACAAGCCAAACGACGGCGAGGTCGCGCGCAAGATGTGCCGCATAGGCTTCAGCCCCGTGGACAAGGTGGTCCGCCGGGCGCTGCGTGCCGCCGTGCTCGGGCGCGCGCTGTGCATACCCTCCCTCGACATGAAGGCGGCGCACGTAATCACGAAGATCCTGCCCGCCTCCGTGACGATGGAGCTGGAGGAGATGGTCCTTGGCCTGTGGGAGCCCATGCACAACACGCCGAAGGGGTAGCGTGGAGGCAGCACGAGAGGTCTAAGGGGAAGGGCGTCCCGGCCATGGTCGGCAGGGACGCCCTCGTGTTGTGGCTCATGCGTGGCACCGCTCTTCTCGCCCATGGCGAGAAGAGCCCTGGCAGGGCCGGCTACACGCCGACGAACTCCGTCTGCTGCGCCTTCTTCGCGGATCGAATGAGGAACTCCTCGTTGTCCTTTGTCGCCTTCAGACCGCGCACGAGGGCCGTCGCCGCGCGCTCCGTGCTGTTCATGTTGGCGAGCAGGCGACGGATGCCCCAGATGAACGGCTGGAGGCTCGGGTCGATCAAGAGGTCCTCGTTCCTGGTGCCGGACGCGATGGGGTCGATCGCCGGGAAGATGCGGCGGTCGGCGAGGTCGCGGTCGAGCTTGAGCTCCATGTTGCCCGTGCCCTTGAACTCCTCGAAGATGACCTCGTCCATCTTGGAGCCGGTGTCGACGAGCGCCGAGGCGAGGATCGTGAGCGAGCCGCCGTTCTCGATGTTGCGTGCCGCGCCGAGGAACTTCTTCGGCGGGTACAGCGCCGCGGAGTCGACGCCGCCCGAGAGGATCCTGCCGGAGGCGGGCGCCGCGAGGTTGTAGGCGCGGGCGAGCCTCGTGATGGAGTCGAGCACGACCACGACGTCCTCGCCCATCTCGACCAGGCGCTTCGCGTGCTCGATCACAAGCTCGGACACGGACGTGTGGTTGGAGGCCGGCATGTCGAACGTGGACGCGACGACCTCGCCCCTGATGGAGCGCTCCATGTCCGTGACCTCCTCCGGGCGCTCGTCCACGAGCAGGCAGAACAGGTGGACCTCCGGGTTGTTGGCGGCGATGGACTGGCAAATCTTCTTCAGGACCGTGGTCTTGCCGGCCTTGGGGGGCGACACGATGAGGCCGCGCTGGCCCTTGCCGATGGGAGCGACCAGGTCGATGGCGCGACCGGTGATGGAGTCCTTGCCGTGCTCCATAACGAGGCGCTCGTTGGGATAGATGGGCGTGAGGTCGCGGAAGCGCGGGCGAGACTTCATCTCTTCCGGTGCGCGGCCGTTGATGGTCTCGATCGTGTGAAGCGGCGGGTACTTGTTGCCGGCTTTCGCGGGCGCGACGCTGCCCTTGACGCGATCGCCCGGACGCAGGCCAAACTGCCTGATCATCTGCTGGTGCACGAAGGCGTCGGAGTCGCCGGCCATGTAGTTGCCCGTGCGGACGTATGCGTAGCCCTCGTTCTGGAACTCGAGGACGCCCTCCACCGGCCTGAAGCCCTCCGCAAGCGCGGCGGCCTCGTACACGGACTCCGCAAGGTCCTTCTTGCGCAGGCCCACGTAGTCGATCCCGAGCTCCGCGGCCTTCTTGCGAAGCTCGGCCACCTTCATCTGGGCGACGTCGTCGCGCGAGAGCGTGGGCTCCACGTTCTGCTCGCGCTGGTTGCCCTTGCGGTTGCGGCGGCGCTGGTTTCGGCCCTGCCTCTGGTTGTTGTCGCGGCCGGCGTTGCCGTTTCCGCCAGACCCGGCCTCGGAGCGGCCGTTGTGGCGCCTGCGGCGTCGTCCGCCGTGCTCCTCGCGGTCGTCCTCGCGCTCGTCACGCACGTCCTTCTCGCCCGCGTCGCGGACGGCGGGCTTCGCCTCTGCGGACGCCTGGTCCACGCCCTCGCGTGCGGCGCGAGCCTCGTCTGCATGGGCGTCTGCATGGGCATTGGCGCGGGCGGCGTCCGCCTCGGCAAGCGTCGTTGCCGGCGCGCCCAAGAGCCCCGCCGTTACGGGCAGCGTCTCCTGCTGGGGCGCTGCCTCCGCCTTGGGCTCCGCGGCGTCCTCCGCCGCCTTCGGCCTCCTGCCACGGCGGCGCGGCTTCGGCGCCTCGCCCTCGCCCTGGACCTCTGCCTGGGCTCCCTCGGCCTGTGCCTGCTGGGACTCCGCCTTGCGCGGACGTCCGCGGCGACGCGCGGGCTTCTTCTCCGCCTCGGGGGCGTCGCCCTCCGCCGCCTGGCCGTTGGCCTCTTCCGCGGCCTTTGGCTGCTCGCCCTCCGCGGACGCCTTCTTTGCGGCGCGCCTCCGCGTCGTGCGCTTGGGCTTCTCGCCCTCCGGCGCCTGCGCGGCCTCCTCAGAGGTGGCCGTCGGCTGGGCGTCCTCCTCCGCGGCCTTCTTCGTGACGCGCCTGCGACGCCGCGGCTTCTCCTCGACGGGCTGCGCCGCCGTCCCGCCCTCGTGCGGCGCGGGCATGCTGGTGGGCTGGTTGTCTTCCTCCATTAAGGACCTTTCTAAAGTCTCCTTGCGCGACCGCGGCCTCGGTGGGATTGGAGCCCAAACGCAGGCAGACACGCCACCTCAGTGCTCCTGAGGCCTGGCTACCTTGGCTCCGTTTAAGTGGTGAGGCTTGTGCGCGAGATAAAGAATGCGACCATGCGCAAATTTGGCTTCACTATACCATTTCCCCCGCGAAACACAACCTCGACAACCCGTTTTGCGCAACGGAATTCCCCGCATGCGCACATGGGGGCACCCCTGCACGCCCCTGCGGGCGAGAAAAGCGTGGCGTCGTGGCTACGGCCGCACACAAACAGCGGGGCCCTCCTGAAGGACCCCGCACCACCGTGCCTCTTTCGCTCTTCTGCCGCCCGGCCTCGCTACTCAGACTTGAGCCTGCGACGGCGCCTCACGACCAGCTCGCCTATCCGGCTCACGATGTCGCGTGCGGCTGCGCCGCCCTTCTCGGTGAGCCCCACGTGGAAGCCGTGGCGACTGTCGCCGATCCTCTGCACGTAGCCGTCGCCCTCGAGCGCTGCCACGGACATCGAGACCGTCGGCTGCAGCAGCCCAAGCGCGTCCACCAGCGCGCTGATGGTGTGCTCGTCCCCGTCCAGCACGTAGATGCCAAGCAGGATGAGCTCGCTCGCGTCGCAGTTCAGGGAGCCCATGGCGTCCACGTACGCGCGGATGCGGCTCGCCGTGGTGCGCGAGAGCGGTTCCTGCGGACGGATGGCGGACCGGGTCGCCTCGCACAGCTTGTCCGCAACCGCGAGCCCCTTGTACGAGATGGTGCAGAAGATGTTGCGCTTGTCGTCCGAGCCCTGCTCGCGCTCGATGAGGCCCATCGACGCGAGGTGCTTCGTCCTGTGCGTCATCGTGGGGCGCAGGACGTGCTGGTAATCCGCTATGTCGGACGTACGCATCCCGCCTTCGCAGTTCGCGAGCCTGCAGAGGATCGAAAACTCGGAGAAGGACAGCCTCTCGGGCTTGTCGGCATGTTGCCTAACGAGGTTGTACGCTTTGCGGATTGACAAGTATTCTCGTGCGTCCATGTGAGACCTACAGCTCTCTGTATCGCTTACTTGCTGCGCACGCCTATGGCAAGGTGCGCCCCACCTCAGTCGATGGAACGCACCTCGCGCATGGGCCATCGCATGCCCACACGATACAACATGAAATTAAGCGACGAACGAAAACTTAACAATCGTGCCCGTAACGTTACCAATTAGAAAGATTCATGCGGCAACGTCTCGCGCGCGTTTGCCTACATAACGTCCGGCGCGGACACGCCGATGAGCTTGAGCGCGACCTCGAGGTTGATGCGGACGGCGTCGCACGCGACGAGGCGGGCCCTCGAGACCTCGGGGTCGACGGGACGACCCTCGCTCGGAAGGACCTGGCAGTTAGCGTAGAAGCCGTGGAACGCGCCGGCGAGCTCCTCCGCGAAGTGCGTCAGGCGGAACGGCGCACGGTCGCGCGCGCAGCCGGCGACGAGGTCCGGGAACTCGGAGATCTTGCGGGCGAGCGCGGCCTCGGTCGGGTCGGTCAGAAGCGACAGGTCCGCGGAGTCGCCGATTGCCTTCTGGGCGACCTTCTCCATGCCAAGCTCGAGCGCCTCGTCCTCGCTTACGCCAGCGGCCTTGCGCAGGATGGAGCAGACGCGCGCGTGCGCATACTGGACGTAGTACACGGGGTTCGTGTTGTTGCGCTGCTTCACGGCCTCGATATCGAAGTCGATGGTCTGGTTCGAGGACTTGGAAACGAGGGTGTAGCGCGTCGCGTCGACGCCCACCTCGTCGATGAGCTCCTGGAAGGTAATCATCGTGCCCTTGCGCTTGGACATGCGGACGGGCTCGCCGTTCCTCAGCAGGTTGACGAACTGGCCGAGGTCGACCTCGAACTTCCCGGGGTAGCCAAGGGCGTCGCACACGTTCGTGACGCGGGCGATGTAGCCGTGGTGGTCTGCGCCCCACAGGTCGATGGAGTAGTCGTCGCGCTGGAACTTGTTCCAGTGGTAGGCGACGTCGGACGCGAAGTAGGTGTACTCGCCGTTCGACTTGATGAGGACGCGGTCCTTGTCGTCGCCGAGGGCGGTCGACTTGAACCACAGGGCACCGTCGTCGGTCTTGTACAGGTAGCCCATCTTGTCGAGCTTGTCGAACGCGCGGTCGACCTGCGAGGTGCCGGACTCGTCCTTCACGTAGAGCGAGCGCTCCGAGAACCACAGGTCAAACGGGCAGCGCACCTCGTCGCACGTCGCCTTGATGCGTGCGAGCATGGACTTGTAGCTGCGCTCGCGGAACTGCTCCAGCGAGTCCTCCACGGGCACGTCCACCCACTTGTCGCCGTCGGACGCGACGAACTCGCGCGCGATGTCCACGATGTAGTCGCCACCGTAGGAGTTTCCGCCGAGCTCCTCGTTGAAGGCGTCCATGTACGGGTGGGTCTCGGGGCGCTCGTCGTCCTCGTCCTCGACGTAGGCCTGGCGGTCAGCGAGCAGCTTGTCGTACGCGGCGTCCAGGTCGCAGCCGTCCTCGCGCATGATCTCCTCGAGCTGCAGGTAGCGCCTCTGGACGGAGCGTCCGAACACGTCCATCTGCGAGCCGTGGTCGTTGATGTAGTACTCGCGGTCCACGTGGTAGCCCGTGAACTCGAGCACGTTGCACATGGAGTCGCCAAGCGCCGCCCAGCGGCCGTGGCCTACGTGCAGGGGACCGGTCGGGTTAGCAGAGATGAACTCGTAGTTGATCTTCAGACCGTGGCCGAGGTCGCTCCTGCCCCAGTCGGCGCCCTTCTCGCGCACCTCCTGCAGCACCTCGTTGTTGGCGGAGGCGTTCAGGTAGAAGTTGATGAAGCCGGGGCCGGCAATCTCCACCTTGGAGACGGCGTTGCTCTTCGGCATGTGGGCGACAATCGCCTGCGCGATCTTTGCGGGGGCCATGTGGGCAAGGCGTGCGGAGCGCATCGCGACGGTGGTGCTCCAGTCGCCGTTCGTCGTGTCGGCGGGACGCTCGACGCCGAGCTCCTTCACCTCGAACTCCGGCAGGTCGCCTGCGGACTGCGCCGCGGCGATCGCCTGCTTGACAAGCTCCTCTATGGTCTCCGGCATACTGGCTCCTTCTCCTTTGGGTTGAGACACATTTTGTGGATAGTCTAGCAGAGTGCCGCACCCGTGTGCGGCACTCCAATAAAGGCACCGTGCATGCAACGATTTTCGCCGGGCGAGAAGGACGCTACCTCCGGCCCGAATCCCTGAGCTCGGCCCGGGCAAGGTCGCTCCGGAGCTTCGCGAGCCCGCGCTCGAGTCCCACGGGGTAGATCTGCGGGTTGAGGAAGCGCCTCACGGACGGGTCCAGGTGCATGAGCGCCTCGCGGCAGCGGGCCTTCGCCTGCTCGATGGTGTCCGGGTCCTTGGCGCGCGCGCCCTTCTCCACCAGCTGCTCCATCAGCTCGCGGGGGGTGCCGCCGCTCACGTCGTACGTCGTGAGCTCGTCCAGCACGTCCACGATGGTCGCGTCGTCGTCGCCCTTCACGGAGTCGTCCACGATCATGTCGCCCATGGGGCAGCCGGCCTCGTCGTAGTAGCGGCGGATGTGCTGCACGCCGGGAATCGTGCGCTTGTACGCCATCTCGCTCAGCTTGATGACGGGGTCCCACGGATCGGCAGGGGTCGCCCTCGTGGCCGAGAGCTTGTACACGCCGCCGAGCGACGGCTGCGGGTCGCACGTCGCGAGCTTCGTGCCCACGCCAAACGAGTCGATGGGCGCGCCCTGCGCAAACAGCGACTGGATGGTGTACTCGTCCAGGTCGTTCGACACGGAGATCTTCACGTAGTCAAGGCCCGCCTCGTCAAACGCGGCGCGCGTCTCCTTCGAGAGCTTCGCGAGGTCGCCGGAGTCTATGCGGATGGCGGCCAGGCGCTCGCCGGCCTGCTCCATCTCCTTCGCGACGGTGATCGCGTTCCTGATGCCCTGGTGCACGTCGTACGTGTCAAGCAGCAGCACGCAGTTCTTCGGGCTCGTCTTCGCGAACGCGCGGAACGCGTCGAGCTCGGTCGGAAACGCCATCACCCACGAGTGGGCGTGCGTGCCGAAGACGGGGATGCCGTAAATCTTGCCGGCAAGCACGTTCGAGGTGGAGCTGGCGCCGCCGATGTACGAGGCGCGCGCGACGGCCAGGCCTCCGTCCGGCCCCTGCGCGCGGCGCAGGCCGAAGTCTGACACGGGGTGCCCCTCCGCCGCGTGCACCACGCGCGCCGTCTTCGTCGCGACGAGAGTCTGGAAGTTCACGAGGTTCAGAAGCGCGGTCTCGAGCAGCTGGCAGTCGATCAGCGGGCCCTCGACCCTCACCATGGGCTCGCGCGGGAACACGAGCTCCCCCTCGGGAACGGCCCACACGGATACCCGCATGCGAAAGTCGCGCAGGTACCTCAGGAAGCCCTCCTTGAACATGGGGCCTCCTCCCGGGGCCTGCACCCCGGCGAGGTACTCGATCGCGTCGTCCTCGAACACGAAGTTCTCCACGAGGTCCGCTATCTGCCCCATGCCGCACGCCACCGCGTAGCCGCCGCCAAACGGCGCGTCGCGGAAGAACACGTTGAAGCACCCCTCGGCGTCCGCGAGTCCCGACTCCCAGAACCCCTGCGCCATCGTCAGCTCGTACAGGTCGGTGTTAAGCGCCACGTCTGTCGGCTTGGTCGCGTCCGTCAGTGCCATTGCGGTCTCCTCCGTCTTGGTTGTCCCATGACATAGTCCAACGACAGAAGGGTACCACTCACAAGGTAAACGGGCCCGCTCGTTAGTGGCCCAGCGTCATCACCAGCACGATCGCGACCGCGATGACCGCGAGGGCGAGAAGGACAACCTTCTGCCCCGTCGGCATCCTCAGGTCGTCGTCGGGCTCCATGAGCTTCGCGTTCCTCTCGCGAAGCTCCCGCGCCTTCCGGTCCTTCTCGACCTCCGCGTGCGTGCGCTCCTGCTCCGCCTTCAGCCTCTTGAGCTCCGCGCGCTCGCGCTGGGCCTGTTGCGCCTCCTCGCGACGCGCCTTCTCGGCCCGCAGCTCCTCGAGCTCCCTGCGCTCGTCGTCGCTCAGTCCGCCGTTCTCTGCAGTCATGTCTGCTCCTCGCTCACGGGCCGCCACCGGGCGGCCGCCTCGTCCTTCTCGCCCGCTATGCGCGCGCCTCGGGCGTGCGCCCGTCGCCGCAGTCGAGCTCCGGTCCCTCGACGCCCGTCGCGTCGAACGCCGGGACGAAGCTCTCGGACACCGTTCCGCCCTGCTGCCACCACATGCGCTCGAACCCAAGCTCGTCCGCGTGGTCGAGCACGGCCTCGTACTCCTCGTCCGTCACGGCGCGCGCCAGGTCTCCCCCGGCCAGCCTGCACCCCTCGTTCGGCGTGTACTGGTTCATGACCGAGAGGTCCACGTCGTTGCCGCACAGCTCCCACACGCGGTCCAGCACCGCAAGCGAGTCCTGCACGTGCCCCGGCAGCACCAGGTGCCTCACGATGATGCCCCGCCGCATGATGCCGCGCGCGTCCTCGCTGCGACCGCCTGCCGCCCTCACGGCGGAGAGCATCTTAAGGAGCGCCTCCTCCGCCCTCTGGGGGTAGTCCGGCACCGCGGAGAGCGACCCGGACATAAGGCCCGACGCATACTTGAAGTCCGTGAGCCATATGTCGACAACGTCGGACATGGCCTCCACGACCTCCGCGTTCTCGTAGCCCGAGGTATTGCATACAATCGGCAGGTCCATGCCATGGGCCTTAGCCTCGAGCACCGCTTTCCTCACGTGCGGGGCAAAGTGCATCGGCGTCACGAGGTTTATGTTGTTCGCGCCCTGCGCCTTCAGCTCGAGCATCATCTGGGCAAGGCGCGCGGTTGTGACCTCGAGCCCGAAGCCCTCCTGCGATATCTCGTGGTTCTGGCAGAACACGCACCTCAGCGGGCATCCCGTGAAGAAGATCGCCCCGGAGCCGGACTCCCCCGATATGGGCGGCTCCTCCCAGAAGTGGAGCGCGCTCCGCGCGACCCTCAGCGTGGCCGTCGCGCCGCAGAGGCCGGCGCGTCCGGAAGACCTGCGCGCGTGGCACCTCCTCGGGCACAGCTCGCAGCCGTCGTACATGCCAAAGCCGATTCCCATCCAGTCCTCGCATACAAAAAAGCCCGGATGCAATGCATCCGGGCATTGGTTCCAAATGGTGGAGATGAAGGGATTCGAACCCTCGGCCTCTGCCTTGCGAAGGCAGCGCTCTCCCAGCTGAGCTACATCCCCAGAGCAATTCGCGCGAGAAGTATTGTTGCAAGAACCCAAGTCTGTGTCAACCCTAAATCTCGAACGTTTTTCTCGTCACATTCTCGGCAAGAAAAAGTCGCCCCCTGCGGTTGCGAAATGAACCCACCTCTCTCAGGTGGGTGCCCTCGTCGTCTGTTCCAGCTTCCTCAGCAACGGAGGATGCCTGTACTGGGAACGATATGTGGGCTCCCTCAAAACGCTTGTCGGTTCACCCAATTGTGTCCGCAGGGGAACGACACCTATGACTATACGGGACCGCTGCCGAAAAAACAGTCTTGACTTGAAGCCTCATCCTGCCAACATTAGGAAGTGTGGCCTACCGCTTTCGGGAGGCCTGTTTTCATAATTGGGGGCCGCGCGCCCGCCGTGCGGGCACATCCTGTATCATTGCCATGTTAACTGTTGTTTCTGGCGGTGCCTAAGCGGGAGGAGGGTGCATGTATCGGCCTTGGCTGCCATACCTCTGCCTCTTCGTCGCAGCGCTGCTCGCGGCACTGGTCACGACCCCGCTCGCGCGGCGCATCGCCTGGAGGCTCGGCGCCGTCGACTATCCAGACAAGCGCAGGATCAACACGCGCCCCATTCCGCGCATGGGCGGCATCGCGGTCTTCACCGGCATTATCGCGGCGCTTGTCGTGCAGTACCTCGGCACCAGGTTCCTCGGCTGGCCCATGGTGCTCATGCCGGCGCCCTTCCTCCAGAACGTGAACTACAAGCTTCTGGTCTGCGGGTTTGCCGCCATATTCCTCACGGGCGTCCTGGACGACGTGTTCCAGCTCAAGCCCCTGCAGAAGCTCCTCGGACAGGTCGTCGCCTCGCTTTTCGCCGTCGCGGCCGGCGTCGTCATCGGCGTCATCGTGAACCCCGCGACGGAGGGCGCGTTCTACCTTGGCATCTGGACCTACCCCATCACCATCGTCTACCTCGTCGCGTACGTGAACATCTTCAACCTCATCGACGGGCTCGACGGGCTCGCCTCCGGGCTCGCCTGCATCGCGAGCTTCACGATGTTCATACTCTCCGTCATGTCCGGCAGGACGGACGCCGCGGCGCTTGCCATCGCGCTCTCCGGCGCGACGCTCGGCTTCCTGCGCTACAACTTCAACCCGGCGAGCATATTCCTCGGGGATTCCGGATCGCTCCTGCTCGGCTACACGCTCGGCATCGCGTCCATGCTGTCCGTCACGCGCGTCGCCGGCCTCACCACCATCATCGTCCCGCTCGTGATCGCGGGCATCCCCATCATCGACACGTTCTCGGCCATCGTCCGCCGCAAGCGCGCCCACGTCAGCATCGGCCAGGCGGACCGCGGCCACATCCACCACCGCCTCATCGCCGAGGGCTTCAACCAGCGCCAGGCGGTCCTCATCATGTACGCGTGGACGGCCCTGCTCTGCCTCGGGACCTTCCTCATGACCCAGGTCTCCGTCATGCCCCGCATCGCGATCTTCGCGGCGCTCCTCATCGTCTCCGCGCTCATCGCGGGCAAGCTTCACCTCTTCAGGCCGGTGCTCCTCCACCACACCGATCCCGAGACCGGCGACGACGAGCTCGTGTCCCCCCAGGACCCCGAGTTTGTAGAAGAAGAGGAGAAGTTCGAGGAGCGCCAGGCCAAGCGCCTTCACAGGCGCCACTAGTAGGCCTCCTACCTCGCTTTATGCAAGACATGACGCACCGCGAAAGCCAACTGCAACCCAAGTAAAGCCTACTGCGAGCCCCATGTCCTAGCCTGTTCCCACCATCAGCCACGACGGAGGGAGCAAGGTATGGCAGCATCCGCGCAGCACGATCTTGTCCGGGAGGTCCTCGGCCACGACGAGAGGCTCTTCTCGGCATTCCTGCGCCACCAGCTTCGCCAGGAGGTGGCGCGCAGCCTGTTCCGCGAGGACGGCGCGCCCGGTGGCGCCACATCGCGCGCCTGTACCGGGGAGGCGAATCCGGACGATTCGAGGGACGAGTCACCGTGCGACCCCACAGACCCGTT
This sequence comes from uncultured Olsenella sp., assembly GCA_902761955.1. Classification (GTDB taxonomy): domain Bacteria; phylum Actinomycetota; class Coriobacteriia; order Coriobacteriales; family Atopobiaceae; genus Parafannyhessea. The sequence continues at coordinate 50,202 of CACWMM010000011.1, forward strand.
TCTGCCGCCAAGCGACCCAGCGTTTGCCCTGGATGCCCTCCGCCTCGAAAGCAGCCTTCACAACCCCCTCGAGGGCGTCCTGAGGTCCATGTACGAGGAGGGCTTTGACGACGGCGGCCAGGCCACACTCGACATGGTGAGGGAGCTCTATGGAGCGCTGGGCGAGAAGGGCGACCTCTCGGCGCTCGAAGAAGCCCTCGAGGGGCCCGAGGAACTCTCGGATGCCATCGAGCGCGTCCGGCGCGAGGAGCAAGACGACCTTCGCAAGCAACCGCATGAGGACGAGAAGGACGGCGGCACGCCAGCTGACGCCTCGCCGGAGCAGAGCGCATAGGCCAATCGGTCGCCACCACGCGCAGGCCGCATGAGCCGCTACCAGACGTCACGGTCATACGCACAAGAAAAGGGTCCCGCGGACTTCTCCGCGGGACCCCATCACACTCTGAGCGAGAAAGCTACTCGGCGAGGGCCTTCTTCGCAACCTCTGCGAGGTCTGCGAACGCGGCCTCGTCCTCGTAGGCGATCTGTGCGAGGACCTTGCGGTCAAGCTCGACGCCTGCGAGCTTCAGGCCGTGCATGAACTTGCTGTAGGAGAGGTCGTTCATGCGGGCGGCGGCGTTGATGCGCTGGATCCACAGGGCGCGGATGTCGCGCTTCTTGTTACGACGGTCGCGGTAGGCGTACTGGCCACTGTGCTGCGACTGCTCCTTCATGCCGCGGAAGGTGCGGGAGGAAGTTCCGTAGTAGCCCTTGGTGCGCTCCACCAGGGTCTGACGCTTCTTACGGCCGGCGACTGCGCGCTTGACTCGTGCCATATCTAATCAACTCCTTGAAAATGCAATCAAATGACGCGTGCGCGCCTCGTTAGTTCTTGGAACCCATGCGCTGGGAAACGACCTTCACGTCGGCCGGAGCAAGCTCCGCCTCCTTGCGGAAGCCGCGGATGCGCTTCTGGGACTTCTTGGTCAGGATGTGGCTCTTGAAAGCCTTGGCACGCATGATCTTGCCGGTGCCGGTGCGGCGGAAACGCTTTGCCGAACCCTTGTGAGTCTTCATCTTGGGCATGCTAGTTCTCCTTCTCGCTCTCGCTGTCGTCCTCGAGGTCCTTCTCGTCGAAGGCGCCCTTGATCGGGGCGACGAGCATGTGCATGTTACGACCTTCCATCTTAGGCTTCTGCTCGACCGTCGCATACGGCTTCAGGTCGTCCGCAAGCCTATTCAGGACGTTGAGGCCCTGCTCCGGGTGAGCCATCTCGCGGCCACGGAACATGATCGTGACCTTGACGCGAGCGCCCTTCTTTAGGAAGCGCATGACGTGGTTCTTCTTGGTCGTATAGTCGCCCACGTCAATCTTGGGCCTGAACTTCATTTCCTTGACCTCGACCTTGACCTGCTTCTTGCGTGCGGCCTTGGCCTTGCGGTCCTGTTCGTACTTGAACTTGCGATAGTCCATGACCTTGCATACCGGAGGCTCCGCGTTCGGAGCGATCTCCACGAGGTCGAGGTTCTGCTCGTCGGCGATGCGCTGTGCGTCGCGAATGCCGAACAGTCCAAGCTGGGAGCCATCGACGCCAATCAGACGGCAAGTACGTGCGGTGATCTCGTCATTGATGCGAGGACCCTGGTTCTTGGCTATCTTTGACACCTTCCCTTCATCTGCGACGTCTCCGTCGCAACAAAAAAACTCCTGGCGCATGACATGCGCCCAGGAGACAATACCCGCCCACAGGCGGTTAAGAATCTTTGTCTGACCAGACAGCAGCCACGAGGCGCCGTGTAGGTGGGGGCCAAAGCCCCGCTTTGCAACACACAGGGGATACAATACCCCATCACCCCACTGCGGACAAGAAGAACCTGTCCAAAACAGCCACTTCACAATACCACGACATCTACCAGTACAGGTAAAAAATGGTGCCCGAGGTGGGACTCGAACCCACACGCTGTTGCCAGTAGCAGATTTTGAGTCTGCCGCGTCTGCCAATTCCGCCACTCGGGCAATCAGGCGGCCTGCTTGAAAGACTATACCAGAGCTTTCGCGAGGCCGCAGTCACAATTAGCGAAGGTACGGGTTCTGCGCAAGCTCGTCCTCCATGGTCGTCGGGTCGCCGTGGCCACAGAACACGTTCGTGTGGGCGGGAATCTCCCGCTTGAGCCGCGCAAGCGTCCGCTGGAGGGTCTCCTGGCTCCCTCCCTTGAGGTCGGTTCTTCCGCACGAGCCCTTGAACAGCGTGTCCCCCACGAAGCAGACGTGCTCCGCAGATCCGCTGCCGAGAAGGACTATGCCTCCCGGCGTGTGGCCCGGTGCCTCCAGCACCCTGAACTCCGCGGTCCCGACCTTGAGGACGTCCCCCTCCGACAGCGTGAGGTCGGGTTCGGGGGCGTTGTCGTCGTACGAGCGGCCAAGCTCGCTCTTCTCACCCGCATGCTTTGCGAGCTCCGCGTCGAGGGCAGAGATCGCGTACTTTGCCCCCGTGGCCTCCCTCAGCGCCTTGACGCCGCCCACGTGGTCGCCGTGGCCGTGGGTCGCGACGATGTAGCGAACCGTCACGTCGGGCGGAAGGTGCTCCGCTATCGCCTGGCCGGAGTTGCCCGGGTCGACCACGAGGCACTCCCCCTGCGACACGTACGCGTAGCAGTTGGTCTCGAGCGGCCCCACGACGAACATGGCGATCTGGTCGCGGTCATCCGCGCCGCAGCAGCCCCCGCCGCAGCAGCAGCCGTCGTCGTGGCCACCGCAGCAGCCGCCGTCTTTCTGGTGGTCGTGGTTTCCACAGCAGTGGTCGTGCTCTTCTCCGCAGGCCATCAGACCCTCCTCTTCATCTGGTTGGCGCCCTCACCCGGAAGTATGCGGCGGGCGCTGTACACCGACGGCACGCGGCCGACCGTCGCCAGAAGCGGCGCCAGGCGCGATGCGTCGGATATCGCTATCAGGAACCTCAGGCGCGCGGCGCCGGACTTCGCCGTCTGCGTCGCCGCCGAGAGGATGTTGCCGCCGGAGTCGCCGATCGCGATGGTGACGTCTTTCAGGAGACCCATGCGGTCCGTGGCCTCGACCACGATCTCCACCTGGAACTCCGTGGCACCCGTCGTGTCCCACTCCACGTCGATCATGCGCTCGGGGTGCTGCATGAGCCCCTTCACGTTGGGGCAGGTCGCACGGTGGACGGACACTCCCCTGCCGCGCGTCACGAAGCCGACGATGTCGTCGCCCGCGACGGGGTTGCAGCAGTGCGCAAGGTGGACCAGCAGGTCCGGGTCGCCCTTCACCACCACGCCGCAGTTGTTGACCTGGCGGCGCTTCGCGAGCGAGCGCGAGTTGCCGGCAAGCGGGGCGAGCGGCTTGTCCTCCTCGATCGCCTGCTGCTTCGCGGCGTCCTTCTGACGCTCGGACTGCTTCTCGGCGCTGTCCTTGCCGAGCGCCGCCTCGATGCGGTTCGCGATCTGCTTGGACGAAACCTTGTTGCTGCCGACGGCCGCGAACAGGTCGTCCACGCGCACGTAGTCCAGCTGGTGCACGACCTCGTCTATGGCCTTCACCGTGCGTGGCGTGTTGATGCCAAGGCCGCGCTTGCGAAGCTCGTGCGCGACGTCGCTCCTGCCCTGCTCCGCGTCATCGGTCTTCGTGGCCGTGGTGAAGTACTTGCGAATCTTCGCCTTCGCGGACGGCGTGGCCACGATGTTCAGCCAGTCGCGGCTCGGCTTCGAGTTCTTGTTCGTCAGGACCTCGATGCGGTCGCCGCTCTCCAGGTGGTACGTCAGCGGGACCACGGACCCGTTCACCTTCGCGCCGACGCAGTGGTTGCCCACCTCCGTGTGCACGGCGTACGCGAAGTCGAGCGGCGTGGAGTCGCGCCTGAGGCTCATGACGTCGCCCTTGGGCGTGAACACGAAGATCTCGTCCTCGAACAGGTCGACCCTCAGGTTGTTCAGGTACTCGGTCGCGTCGCCCATCTCGTCGTCCGTCGCCCAGTCCAGGCTGCGGCGAATCCAGTTGATCTGCGTGTCGATGTCCCTGTCGGAGCTCGACATGGCGCCCTCGGAGTTGCCGGCCTTCTTGTACAGCCAGTGGGCGGCGATGCCGTACTCCGCGCGGTCGTGCATCTCGAACGTGCGGATCTGGATCTCGATCGGGCGGGCGTCCGCGCCGATGACCGTCGTGTGCAGCGACTGGTAGCCGTTGGGCTTCGGCATCGCGATGTAGTCCTTGAAGCGGCCGGGCAGCGGGTGCCACAGCGTGTGCACCGCGCCGAGCGCGGAGTAGCAGTCCCCCACGGAGCACGCGAGCACGCGCAGCGCGATGAGGTCGTATATGTCCGAGAACTCCTTGTTCTTGCGGGTCATCTTCTGGTAGATGGACCACAGGTGCTTCGGGCGGCCCGTGATCTGGTAGCCGGAGAGGCCCACGCGCTTCAGCTCCGCATCGAGCACGCGGATGGCCTCGTGCGTGTTCTGCTCGCGCTGGGCGCGCGTCTCCTGCACCATGCGCGCGATGCGCTCGTACTCGTCCGGCTCGAGGTAGAAGAACGCGAGGTCCTCAAGCTCCCACTTGATGGAGCTGATGCCGAGCCTGTCCGCGAGCGGTGCGTACACGTCCATGGTCTCGCGCGCCTTGAAGCGCCTCCTGTCGGGGGGCAACGCCGCGAGCGTGCGCATGTTGTGCAGCCTGTCCGCGAGCTTGATGATGACCACGCGGATGTCCTTCGACATGGCCAGAAACATCTTGCGCAGCGTGAGGGCCTGCTTCTCGTCCATGGAGCTCACGCTGATGGAGGTGAGCTTCGTCACGCCGTCCACCAGCTCCGCCACGGTGTCGCCAAAGCGCTCGCGCACGTCGTCCAGGGTGACGGGCGTGTCCTCCACCGTGTCGTGCAGCAGCGCGGCGCATATGGGGTCCGCGTCCATGCGCAGGTCCTTCGCCAGGATGAACGCCACCTCGACGGGATGGTTGATGTACGCCTCGCCGGAGCGGCGGCGCTGGTCGCGGTGGCACTCCGCCGCGAAGTTGTACGCGTCCTCAACCTTTGCGAGGCCGTCGGCGTCTAGGTACTCGGCGCAGGTGCTGCGCAGGATGCGCCAGTTGTCTGCCTGGGGAACGTTCCTTCGTCGGCTGGGTTCCCCCGTGGCCACGGAAGTCTCTCCCATGAAAACCCCTCTCGTCGGTTACGACTAGCCTACCACGCGGCCAAAGCCGGGTGTGATGGGCTTGTTGATGCGCTCGAGCAGCTCGGTCTCGTCCGCGCCCAGGACCCACTCGCAGAACCTGGCGAACGCCTCGCGCGAGCGCAGTCCCTCAAGATAGCGAATCGAGTCGCCAAGCTCCATCTTACGCGGCGAATCCACCATCGCTATTCGGCGAGCGGACCCATACCCGGAGGTGGTGAGGAATCCCAGCTCCTTGAAGACGGACACCCCGCACGACACGCCCTTCTCGTCCAGGCGCGACCGTGGGTCCGTGTCGAGCGCGAACTGCGCGATGTCGGCGTTGGATGACGAGAAGGACCCGTCGCCTCCCTCGGCGGCCGCCTGCGAGACCAGGCTCCTGAGGGCCCGGTACAGCCTCACGAGGTCGTCGCGGCCCGGCGCCGACGAGGAGACAATCCTGTCGTTGATGCGTGCGTCGCGTGCGCCAAACAGCAGGAAGATCTGGGCGTCGGCGCCGTCGCGGCCCGCGCGGCCGCTCATCTGGTTGAACTCCGTCGCGCCGAACGGCATGTGGTACAGCATCACGTTGCGGATGTCCGGCAGGTTCACGCCCTCGCCAAACGCGCTCGTGCTCACGATGCAGCAGAGCTCGCCGGAGCGGAACGCCCCCTCCACGCGCAGGCGGTCCTGGCGCGAAAGGCCGGCGTTGTAGAACGCGATGCGGTGCGCGAGCTCGGGCACGCGCTGCCTGAGCATGCGCGCGAGCGAGACGGACTGCTCGCGGGAGTTGACGTATACCACGGTCTTGAGTCCGCACGAAACGACGTTCACGAGCACTGCCTCGCGGTCGCGGAGCTCGCGCAGGTCGCGCAGGTGCAGGTTCTGCCTGACGGAGCGGTCAATCACGACGTCCTCCTCCGCGATGCCCAGAAGGTCGCAGATCCTGCGCGCGACGTCGTCCGCCGCCGTCGCCGTGACCGCGAGCGTCGTGGGATGACCGAGCGCCTCGAGCACCTGTGGCATCTGCGCGTACGCGCCGCGCCCGCCCTCGCCGGCGTGGTGCGCCTCGTCTATCACGAGGAAGGACACCCTGCCGCCCGCGGCGAAGCGGTCGCGGTGGATCGCAAGGAACTCCGGCGTCGTCAGCACGACGTCCACCTCGCCCACGGCGAGCGCGTCGAACGTGCGGGCGCGCTCGTCCAGCCCCGTCTCGCCCGTGAGCACCCGCACGGTCATGCCGAGCCTCCCGAACGAGTCCGACAGGTGGTACGCCTGGTCCGCCACGAGCGCGCGCAGCGGGTACACAAACACGCTCGCCCGCCGGTGCAGTATCGCCTCGCGCGCGGCGTGGATGTGGAAGATGAGCGACTTGCCTCGCCCCGTCGCCATGATGGCGAGCGTGGACGCGCCGCGGCCAAGCTGCTCGATGGCGAGCCTCTGGGCGTCGAGCAGCTCGTGCTCACCAATCATGGTGCGCCTGAGCTCGTCTGTGAGCTCGGACTCGGAAAGCGTCTCGAGGTAGCCGCGGACGGCGCCCGCGGTCGCGCGCGCGGCCTCCTCGCCGTCGGCGGCCGACGTGCGCTCCACCACAAGGTTCACGCCTCGCGAGCGCTTCTGCTCCGTGCCGCCCGTGACCTCGCTCACGCGCGCGGCGTACGTGGCGCCCGCGTCCATGAGCGGCGCGAGCGCGGCCGCGATCTGGCGACGCAGGTAGCCCACCTGCGCGCCGTCCGCCGTCGTCACGGCGATGGCGTTCTCGTCGGCGGGGTTGTCCTTCTGGCGCACGAGGGCAAGCTCTTCTCCCCCGCGAAGCGACGCGGCGGCGGACTGGCGGTCGTCGAAGCTCACGCCCACGACCTTCGTCGAGAAGCTCTTCGCCTCCGCGATGCCCGCGTACTCGTCGCGCGAGAGTATCTCGCCGGCGCGCGAGAAGAGCTCGTCCGCGAGGTCGTCGCCATCCGTGGGTGCGTCCGGCACCGGGTCGCGGTACACGATGTCGCGCACCATGAGCTTTGGCTTCGTCCTGCCCTGCCACGTCTCGCTCACGGGCTCGAACACGAGGTCGACCGCGCCCTCGCAGTCCACGGCGCGGTCGATGTGCGGCGTGCGGAACATGATGGCCGCGACGCTGCTCACGCCGTCCGTCGCCACGAAGCGCAGGTGGTTGCCCTTGCCGCCCACCTTCGCGCGGTTGCGCATCGTGACGCCGCGCGTGCCAAACAGCGGCTTCTTGTTGCCCTGGCCAAATGGCTGCATCACCTCGAGCGCGTCGATGTTCTCGACCGTCATCTCGTCCAGTCCCACGAGCGCGGTTACCTCGCCGCGGTCCTCGAACTCCTCCTCGGGAAGCGCGTCCATCACGTCCTCGAGCGACTGCCTGAACGAGTCGAGGCTCGCGGCATCGCACGTGACGCCGACGGCGCCCGCGTGCCCGCCAAAGCGCACGAGCTCGTCCGAGCACTGCTCAACCGCGTGGAACAGGTCGACCGACCCGACGGAGCGGCCGGACCCGCGGGCGATGCCGTCCGAGATGGAGAACAGGATCGCGGGCACGTGGTAGCGGTTCGTGATGCGGCTCGCGACGATGCCCTTCACGCCCTCGTGCCAGCCCTCGCCGCCGACGACGATGACGCGGCCGCCATCGTAGGTGGCCTCGACCTTCGCCATAGCCTCGTCCGTGAGCTGCGCCTCGATCTCGCGGCGCTCCGTGTTCACCTGCTCAAGGCGGGCGGCCAGCTGCGCGGCGCGCGCGGGGTCGGACGTGAGCAGCAGGTCGAACGCGACGTCCGTCGTGCCCATGCGCCCTGCCGCGTTAAGGCGCGGTATGAGCGAGAAGGGCAGGTCGTCCGAGGTGATGGTCGCAAGGTCAACGCCGGCGGTCGCGGCGAGCGCCACGATGCCCGGGCGTCGGGTGTTGCGCATGCACGCGATGCCGTCGGCCACGAGGGCGCGGTTCTCGCCCTCGAGGAGCATCATGTCCGAGATGGTACCGAGGGTCGCGACCTCCGTGTACGCGCGCCACAGCTCTGGCGCGCCCTTGCGGCGGCCGAGCTCCTGCGCGAGCTTCAGCGCGACGCCGGCACCCGCGAGCTCGCGCGAGACGTTGTGCTCCTCGAGCTTGGGGTCGCACACGGGCACCCCCTCGGGCACGAGCTCCGCCGGCTCGTGGTGGTCGGTCACGACGACGTCGATCCCCTGGGTCTTGAGCCAGTCGACCTCGGCCTTGGACGCGATGCCGTTGTCCACGGTGACGATGAGGTCCGGGTGGCAGCCCTCGATGACGCGGGCGAGCGCGTCACGCGAGAGGCCGTAGCCCTCGCCGAAGCGGTTGGGGATGTACGGCTGCACCTTGCCGTCGAGCTCGCGCAGGGCGAGCGTCAGCAGACAGGTCGCGGACATGCCGTCCACGTCGAAGTCGCCGAAGACCGCGATGGACTCGCCGGCGTCGAGCGCACGCTCCACGCGGTCCGCCGCCTCGCCCATGCCGGGGATGAGCAGCGGGTCGGCCCAGTCGCGCTCGAGCGACGGCGTGAGGAAGCGCCTTGCCTCCTCCACCGTCGCGATGCCGCGGGCGGCGAGCGTCCTGGCCACGATGGCCGGGACGTGGCAGCTCTCCATGAGGGCGCGCTCCGCGGAGGCGTCGCCGGGAAGGATGTCCCACCTGCGGCTGTCAGCGAGCCCGGGCACCCCTACTCAGCGTCCTTTGCGGCGACGGGCTTCGCTGGGGTGGCAACGGCGCCCCACCCGTACTTCTCCTCGAGCCTCTTCCACTTCTTCTCGCGCGTCTTCCAGATGGAGAGCAGCGGGCTTGCGACGGCGAAGCTGGAGTACGTGCCCAGGAGCTCGCCGACGAGCATGGCGAACGCGAAGTCCTTCAGGGTCGAGCCGCCGAGCGCGAGCATGCAGATGACCGGCACCACGGTGGTGATGGTGGTGTTGATGGTGCGGACGATGACCTCGTTGATGGAGAAGTTCGTGATCTGGTGGAACGTGCGGTGCACGCCGTCCTTCAGCTGCTTCGCGTTCTCGTTCACGCGGTTGAACTCGACGACGGTGTCGTAGAGCGAGTAGCCCATGATGGTGAGCAGCGCCGCGACGACGTTTGGCGTGATGGGCGTCTGCGTCCACGCGTACACGCCGAGCGTGATCACGAGGTCGTGCAGGAGCGCGACGACGGCCGTGATGGACATCTTGAACTCGTAGCGGACGGAGACGAACGCGATGATGAGCGCGATGGCGATGCCGAACGCGAGCGCGGACGAGCGCGTGACGTCCGAGCCCCAGTCCGGGCCTATGGTCGTGACGGTGTAGTTCTCGGACGTGAGGCCGAGCGCCTTCGCCGCGGCGGCCGCGTGCCTGTTTGCCGTGGACGGGTCCGTCGTGCCGGTACGCACGAGGAAGCCGCTCTTGGCGTCGCTCACCGTGGTCTGGACGCTCGCGTCCTTCTCGCCCGCGTCGGACAGCGCGTCCCTCATCTGGGCGATGGTGACGCTTCCGGTGTTGGTGAAGTCTATCTCGGTGCCGCCCTGGAACTCGATGCCGAAGACGAGACCGCGCGCGACGAGCCCGACGACGGCCAGGACGACGAGGACGACGGACAGCCCGAGGAGCTGCCTCCTGTGCTGGATGAACGGAATCTCGTGGGCGAAGTGGCTACGCATTCCGGACACCTCCCTTCTTCGCCTGGGCATCCTGCCTGCGCTTGGCCTCCGCGAGGTCCTGGTCGACGCCCCAGAAGACGGGGTGGCGCTCGATGGTGCCGAGGGCGAGCAGGCGCAGCGCCGGCGCCTTGAAGCAGAACATGGTGACGACGTCGCAGGCGATGCCGAGGGCGAGTGTGAGGCCGAAGCCCTTGACGGAGCCGATGGCGAAGAAGAACAGCGCGAGGGCGGTCACGAGCTGGACGGCGTCCGCGTCGAGCGACGTCATGATGCCGTGCTTCGCGCCGGAGACGGACGCGGCGCGCACGCCGCGGCCCATGCGGATCTCCTCGCGGAAGCGCTCGAGCACGAGGATCGAGGAGTCCGCGGCGGAACCCGTGGTCAGAACGACGCCCGCGAGGCCCGGCAGCGTGAGCGCGAACAGGCCGAAGTGCGAGAGCGTGGCGAGGATGCCGAGGTAGACGATGCCGAACACCGCGAGCGAGCCCAGCGTGAGCAGGCCGAGGCCGCGGTAGAACACGAACAGGTACACGACGACGATCGCGACGCCGACCGCAATGGCGACGACGCCCTGGGTGAGGGAGTCCTGGCCGAGCGTGGGGCCGACGACGCGGCTCTCGGAGTACTTGAGGGTGACGGGGAGCGAGCCGGAGTCGAGCACGGTCTTGAGGCTCTGGGCCTCCTTGAGCGTGAACTTGCCGGTGATGGAGACCTCGCCGCCGGTGATCTTGCTCTGGACGGCGGGCGCGGACTTCACGACGCCGTCCAGCACGATGGCGATGCGGCCGTTCGTGGGGGCGAGCTCGCCCGTGACGTCCGCGAACTTCTTGCTGCCCGTGCCGTCGAGCTTGATGTTGACGGCGTAGTCGCCGGACAGCGAGTTGCCGGACTGCCCCACCTGCACGGAGTCGATGTGCGAGCCCGTCATGAACGGCGTGTACGTGCCGCTCTTGAGCTTGACGTCCTCCGTGCCGGCGTTGATCTTCGCGAGGGCGTCCGCGTCGCCTATCTCGTCCAGGCGCACGAACTCGAGAAGGCCCGTCTGCCCGATGGTCTTGATGGCCTGGTTCGCGTCGGTCGCCCCGGGGATCTGGATGAGGATGGACTTGTCGCCCTGCTTCTGGACCGTGGTCTCGGACGCGCCGAGCGAGTTCACGCGGTTCTGGACGATGGTGGTCGCGGTCGCCATGTCGTCGGCGGAGGGCGCCGACCCGTCCGGCTTGCTCGCAGTCATGATGACGGACACGCCGCCGCGGATGTCGAGTCCCTGGGTGATCTTCTCGCCCACCGGGGTGAACGCGATGACGCACGCCACGAGCACGGCCAGAAGCACCACGAGCGTGGACGCGTAGCGCCTGCGGCGCGGGTCCGACTTCCCGCCCCGGCGTCCCTTGCGCGCGGGCTTGGGGCGAGCCGCGCCCTCCGTGGCGTTCCAGCGGTCGACGCCGGAGAGGGACTCAGAGTTCTTCTTCTCTCGAGCCATAGCAAAGCCTTCTGTCTGTGGGGGCTAGGCCCCCGATTGATTCAACTTGTCCATAATAGCCCACTTGGTGGACGCCCTACCAGTCCTTGGCGGCCGGAAGCTGGTCCCACTCGCTCACGAACTGGCCATAGCGGTGCTCCACGATGGCCTGGCGCGCGCGGCGCATGAGTTCGAGCAGGTAGTAGACGTTGTGCAGAGACAGCAGGATAGAGCCCACCATCTCCTTCTGCTTCACCAGGTGGTGGATGTAGGCGCGCGTGTAGCCACCCGTGCACACCGGGCAGGTGCAGTCAGGGTCGATGGGGCCGTGGTCGTGCGTGAAGCGGGCGTTGCGGAAGTTCAGGCGCCCCTCGCTCGAGAACGCGGACCCCATGCGCGCGGTCCTGGTGGGCAGCACGCAGTCGAACATGTCGATGCCGCACTCCACGCCGTGCACGAGCGTCGTGGGGTTGCCGACGCCCATGAGGTAGCGCGGCTTGCCCTTGGGCATGTACTCGCTCGCGAGCGGCGCCACTGACTCGAACATGGTCTCGTGGTCCTCGCCCACGGAGTAGCCGCCGATGCCGTAGCCGGGGAAGTCGCCGCACTCCTCCAGGTGGCGCAGCGACCTCAGGCGCAGGTCGAGGTCCATACCGCCTTGCACGATGCCAAAGAGCGCCTGGTCCTTGCGGGTGTGCGCCCTGAAGCAGCGCTCGGCCCACATGCTGGACAGCTCCACCGCGCGCTCCACGAACGGCCGCGGCGACGGGTAGCCGGGGCACTGGTCCAGCTGCATCACGATGTCCGCGCCGAGCTTCTGCGCGATCTCCATGTTCTTCTCGGGCGTCCAGAACACGTGCTGGCCGTCGTAGTCCACGGTCCTGAACTCCACGCCGTCGTTGGTGAGGCGCGTGAACTCGCCGTGGCTGAACACCTGGAAGCCGCCGGAGTCCGTGAGTATCGGCCCGCGCCAGCGCATGAACTCGTGCAGGCCGCCCATCTCGGCCACGAGGTCCTCGCCCGGCCTGTTTGCCAGGTGGTACGTGTTCGCCAGGATGATCTTGGCGCCCAGCTGCTCGAGCTGGGACGGCAGGATGCCCTTTACCGTTGCCTTCGTGCCCACGGGCATGAAGATGGGCGTGGGGATGTCGCCGTGGGGGGTGTGCAGCACGCCGGCGCGCGCGTGCGTCGTCGGGTCCTCCGCGACTATGTCGTAGGTGAACCAGCGGCTCTCTGGGGTCTGGGATTCGCTCATGGGTGGGATTCCTCGCACTTCTCGCCTGTCTTTTACGCAGTCGAGGTTACCACCCTAGGGCCGGCGCGACGCGTCCGGACGGCGCGGGCCTATAGAAAAGCCCGACGTCCGGGTACGGGACGTCGGGCAAACGCCGGCTGCAAGAATGGTGCGCCGGGCGAGAAGAGCCGCCCTACCGGCCGATGCTAAAGCCGTCGGCCCCGTCCACCACGACGTCCGCGGCATAGAACTCCGTGAGCGCGCGGATGCCGTACGCCGTGTCCTTCACGCCGGCGGTCTCAAAGCTCGAGTGCATGGCAAGCTGCGCGAGGCCAAAGTCCGCGGCGTGCACGCTCACCTGCATGTTCGAGAGGTTGCCCAACGTGGAACCGCCCGCGGAGTCGCTCCTGTTCGCAAACGTCTGCACCGGCACGCCCGCGCGGGCGCACACCTCCCTCAGCACGGCGCGGCTGAACGCGTCCGTCGTGTAGTGCTGGTTCGCGGCCTCCTTTATGACGATGCCGCGGTTCATGAGGGCGCAGTTCTCGTCGTCCGTCTTCTCCCTGTGGTTTGGGTGCACGGCGTGGGCGTTGTCGCAGCTCACCAAAAACGAGGCGGAAAGCGCGCGCAGCAGGTCCTCCTGGCCCTTGCCCAGCGCGGCGTTCACGCGGCGCAGCACGTCCGCGAGGAACGTGGAGAGCGCGCCCTGCTTGGTGTTGGAGCCAACCTCCTCGTTGTCGAAGCACGCAAGCACGCTCACGTCGCGCGGGTTTCTTGCCGCGAGGAACGCCTTGAGCGACACGAAGTCGCACTGGAGGTCGTCTAGCTTGGGGGATGACACGAACTCGTTTGCGAATCCCCAGACGCGGCCCTCCTGGCGGTTCACCAGGAACAGGTCCCTCGCCACGACGTCCGCGACGTCCACGCCCAGCTCGCGCGCGACCATGCGGTCGAAGTCGCCGCGGCCAAGAGCGCCCGTGCTCACAAGCGGGCACAGGTCCACCTGGCGGTTCAGCTCCACGCCCTTGTTCACGTCACGGTTCATGTGTATGGCGACGTTCGGGATCAGCAGCACGTCGGCATCCACGCTCACAAGGTGGCTCCTTACGGCGCCGCCCTCGCGCACCAGCACGCGGCCCGCAACGGAAAGCGGCCGGTCCAGCCACGTGGAGTCGATCATGCCGCCGTAACCCTCCACGTTCAGGCGCAGGTACTCGCCCGGCCCCGCGAGCTCCGGCACGGACTTCACCTTATACGTGGGAGAGTCCGTGTGCGAGGCGCACATCTGGAAGTGGTAGCGGTCGAGCTCCTCGCCCACGCGCCACGCGATGAGGCTCGAGCCGTTCCGCACGGTATAGTACAGCCCGCCGCGCTCGAGGCGCCACGCCTCGCCCTCCGGCAGGTACGTCGCGCCCGCGCGGTCCAGGTAGTCGCGGATCGTCGCGACGGAGTGGAACATGCTCGGGCTCCGCCGGATGAACTCCACCAGCTCGCGGGACGTGGCCACGTCCTCCTGCGTCACCTCGAGTGCCCGCGCCTCCTCCAGCTCCCGCGTCGCCCCGTCCAGCGTTTCGCCCTGCATAGCCGCTCCCATCCTGCAAAGTCCAATCGACGTCTGCGTGACCAGTCGAGTATACGCGCATCCGCACCCCCTCGCCCCTCCGCGCGCTACCATGATGGAAGGACACGCGGCCGCGGCCGCCCGCGCGCCCGCCAGCCAACGCATGCCGCAGGGAGGGACTATGCCGGACTTCCTCTTCGCATCGGACTCCCTCAAGGGAACGCTGAGCTCCGCCCAGACGGCAGAGCTCCTTGGCGCCGCGGCGCGTCGGCACTTCCCCGGCTGCCGCACGCGAGCCGTCCCCATGGCCGACGGCGGAGAGGGCACCGCGCAGGCGCTCGCTCTCGCGCAGGGCGGCCGCATGATGCGGGCCGCGGCGCACGACGCCCTCGGCAGGCCGGTCGCGGCCACCTACGCGCTCCTTCCCCACGGGCGCGCCGTGATAGAGATGGCCGCCGCGGCGGGACTCCCCCTCGTGGCGCCGGCGGAGCGCGACGTCACCATCGCCCTCGGCGGCAGCGCCACAAACGATGGCGGCATGGGCTGCATGCGCGCGCTGGGGTTTCGCCTGCTTGGCGCCGGGCGAGAAGAGCTTGCCGGCCGCGGCGGAGACCTCGCGCTGGTCCGCGCCATCGACTGCTCCCATGCGGACGCGCGCCTTTCGC